>NZ_JBWHYQ010000008.1:0-236899 GCF_056322905.1 Lysinibacillus sp. G1-3 | reverse complement strand
CATTAAGGGGCTGTAAACTTTAAATAATTAACTGCCCCTAAATGCCCGATTGGTGAAGACTAATAATCAGCGGGGTAAACCTCCCCACTGATTTAAGTTTCACTTTATCCCGCATTAAGGGGCTGTAAACTTTAAATAATTAACTGCCCCTAAATGCCCGATTGGTGAAGACTAATAATCAGCGGGGTAAACCTCCCCACTGATTTAAGTTTCACTTTATCCCGCATTAAGGGGCTGTATAATTTAGAAATCAACTGACCCTTAATGACCGGTTTCTAACCTACCGTATTCCCTCTTTCTTGTGGTATGACAAAGGATTTTCCTTCTGCTTTATTAAAATAATTTGAAAGAGCTAATGCAACGACAAATAAGATTGCAACGATAGGTATTATTTTTCTAAACAAAATGTACACATCCTCATTTTCGATTTGAATTATTTTAATAACACTGGATCGAATAACCAATCCTTCGGTCCAAAGTTTCTATCCTTCTCTCCTCTTACCTCACGGGATATATTATTTTTAATAATTAGTTCTCTAAACTTTCTACTGAACAAAGTTTTTCGGTATAAATATCTTCCGTCATGGCTCCATTCTGCCGAGAGGAAAATATCATTTTTTATATTGGTTAAATCTTCGCGATGATAAGTATCAGGACCATTAATTACCCCACTTAATCCGCAACGACATGGAGGCTGCTCTGTCGCAAAATACAATTTAACTCTTTCAGTGCTAGATTCCGGCAATACTTGTGTCGGTATAATTTGAAAAGCTTTTCGCTTCCCTTCTCCCGGTCCTTGATGAATAACCTCTAAAAGTTCAAAGCCTTTAATATCTTCTTGTTTCATTAATGTCGCTAATTCCTGTGAAGCTACCCAATATCCGCTCACATGAACTAGATGACGATCTTTCATTTCCGTAGTATCTATCACTAATGGTGAAAGTTGTTCTTTTTCCATTAGTCCACAGTACTGGCAATGGGTACTTAAAGAAAATAAAGTTCCTTTATCATCTATAAACATATCAGGGGAGTTACCTGCCGAATTTAAGGTAAACAATGAAGCTTGCTCATATTCGCTATCTGAAAAGTCAAAGTAAAAGCGTTCCCCAATAGAAACAATTCCTAATTCATGTTCCAATGATTTATATAGTGCCGCGACATGTTCGTATGTTACATCATCATTTAATGTGAAAATAGGATTAAATGATGCCTTTAAATTTCTCTTTCTTATTTCAGGCGCACCGACGAAAATACCATAGCGATTATAAACTTTAATGACTTGATCTTGACTAGATTCATCTATAGAAAATAAATTTTCAAGTTCTACTTTCAAAATACACGCCTACCTTTATATAAAGTTTTATGGTGAAGTATGTTGACTGGCTAGTAACTTTTAAAAAATCTACAATCTCTACTTTATTCTTAGATAACTAGGCTTTTATCGAAATCTTATATTATCGTATTACTTACTATAACAAATCTACTTAACCACGATTAACTTAAGCGTACCAGTACTTACACCGATATTTCAACGTTGGATTTACGCCAATTTTTTGGCGGTCTTTGACCCAATTCTTGGCGTGATTTGGCGGACATACAAAAAATACCGCCAAAATTTGGCGGTATTAAACGAAAATTTTAGATACTTAGACTTATAGTTTAGGTATAATTAACTAAATTAAATTATGGTATTTTAAAACCACCTAAACTCTCCCTTTTTATAGAAAAATCTACCAGAGATGATGATTGTAACATACAGACAATCTATAGTAAATTCATTCTTTCTGCAAGATTCACAGCGTCTGTCCTTGAATCTACATTCAATAAAGAAAATAGCTGCGTTAAATATCTTTCAGTTGTTCGCTGAGGGATATTTAATTCTATAGCAATCGCTTTATTCGTATGTCCTTCTGCAATCAATCTTAAAATTTTCTTTTCTTTTTCATTTAAGTGTATATCAAGTTTTGCATCCTGCAATTTAAATTTATTATCGAGAAAATCCAAGAAATTTTGAGGTAACACAATCTCACCATTTGCAATGGCTCGAACAGTTCGTAAAATTTGCTCCTTAGACGCTGTTTTAGCTAAAATCCCTTCTATTTTCCTCTCTAAAATAAGTGGATAATAATCAGTAATATCATCACCAGTATAAAGGATAATTGAAGCATTTGACTGGATAGCTTTAATGTTGCGTGCTAAATGTATGCCATTCTCTAATGGCATATTTATATCAATTAAGTAGATATCATACGGTTTGTTTTTAATTCTCTGTATGACATGAGTCGCATCACTTTCTGTATCAACTATAATATCATCATTTTCTTGAAATAAATTTTTCGTTCCCTCTAACACAATAGGGTGGTCATCCACTATAAGCATCGTAATCAAGTGTATCACTTCCTTCTTTTACTGTAATTCTAATAAACATCCCTTCATTAACCTGTGAATCGATGTAAAACTGCCCGTTAAAGGCCTTTACACGCTCTTGCATACCTTGAATTCCCATTGACTCTCCGACAATAATATCATCTACATTACAGCCTACCCCATCATCCTTATAGATGATTTCAAAACCATCGTTCATTTCTTGTAAACGTATTTCAACTGTTGTTGCATAGGAATGTTTTAAAGCATTGTTGAGTAATTCTTGAAACAGTCGATAAATCATTAAATTCATACGCTCATCTTCTAAATAAAGGCGATCTATCGTATAAATTAATTTAAAACTAGCTCTTTCTATTACTTTACGAATTAACTTTTCTAACGCAGCGTTTAGCCCTAATGTATCTAATAATGGAGGTTTTAAATTTTCGCAATACGCTCTTAAATCATGTAAAGACGTAATCATCTGTTGATGAATTTTATCAAGTTTTTGCTGAATATCAGTTGTATCTTTCGCATTAACTAGGACATCAACCTCTCGGGCAATATGGAGCTGCTCTTGCAAATTGGTATCATGTAATTCTTGAGCTAATTGATATTTTTCCTCTTCAAATCTTAACCATAATAATTTGCTTAACCAAGGTAATTGACTATCATCTACCTGTCTCATATGCCTTAGTTCCTCTAACAGCTCTTCTACCATCTTTGTATTTTCAATAAAATTGTTTACATATAATAAAAGCAATTCAAGCCATAGAAGTTCTTCATCTTTTAAATGAATCGAATTTTTATGTTCCAATACTAAGGCTCTTTTATAATGAGCATCTTGATGGAGGAAGGCTAAGTAGACTTTGTCGATTCTCCGTATTTCTCCTAATTTTAAATCCTCTATTAGCGCTGGATTAGTTGAAAGCCTTCCCTCAACCGTTGAAGTAAATTGATTTGTGTCATAGTTATAAGTTAATACAAATACATTCTCTAGCTCAAGATGTAATGAAACCTCTTGTGCAAACTTCTCTAGAAGCTCATCTATTTTAATCGTTTTACCAATCCTATCGACAGCAGTGTATAGCTGGTGTATATAATCCCCTTTTGTCGAAAATAAAATTTTTCGCTTTCGATAATCTACCTTCTCTTTTATGTAAAAAAGGACAACTAACGATGTAAAAGTAAAGAAAGAAACACCTGATATTACAGGTATAGTTAAATATTTTCCGGCAATGCAATACAAACCAACTATAAACCATACAGTAAATATTAATGAAAAAATCATATAATACCGAAGTCTTGTAATATGGTATTCAATATCAAATAGCCGCTCTGCTAACTGTGTAAAAATAAAACTAAACGGAATTAGCAATAAAAATAGAGCACTAATTTCAGCTGAAAGTATAGATTGATGAAATAAAATGTTAGGGAGCGCATATAGAAAAAGGAATGGCAGAAACGGAATCATTATACTAATTAATAAAACTTTTAACTGAGGCGATTTATATTTGAAATAGCTTAGCAATAAAATACTAAGTATGATAATAAGGAAAATGAGGAACACCGTTAGTACAATATTCGAAAGTAAATTATTAATAGCAGGGTAAATAATGCCCATACCGCCTAGTATCATTGCTACCACAGGAAGAATATAAAATAATTTTATATTGTTAGAACGTAACCAGTTTGTTTTTAAAAATGTATAATAATTTCTTAAAAAATGGAGTAGTAACACTAAGCATAGCAACATGCTACCCCGGTTAACGATTACACCTATACTGTTAAGGCCGCCGGATGCACCGATGCTAACATAAGCAATGGAAACAGTGAGCATAAATAAAATAAGCAAACATAAAAGAGATGTATTTTTTTGTTTAAAATATAAGTAAAACACAATAATCAATGTTAAAAAAAAGTAACCGGATGGTATTACCAATAAATAATAAAAAAATTGCTCTTGTAAATCTGTTTTACTAATCCTCACATCAATTATTTGTCCGTTAGGCTTCATAATTGTTAGTGAGCTTGCCGTACGTAAAACATGATCATGTTTTACATTAGGGACATTCTCTGTTTGGATGTTATCTACACTTAAAACAACATCTCCTTTAGTAATTCGATTTCCATCCGCTAATTGTTTATTGTATGAATTAGTTGCTACCCATTCCCCATTTTCTTCTTTTAAACCTATAGTCAAAAAATTCATGCTGTAAGTGACATATAGTAGGTAAGAACCTAGCAATATGTAAATACTTATAGCAAGTAGAAACCATATACGTTTAATTATTTTCAGTTCCAAAATACGTTTTCTAAGCATACTATTTCTTCAAATGAGTCAAGTATTGCTTTTTGCTCCATAGCTGAAATTCCAATTAATGAGGCTTTTTCTTCTTTTATTAGTGTAACTAGTTCATGGTTCTTTTCTAGATGTTGAATTACATTAATCATATTAATCTCTCCTCATTTCATTAGTTTTTTTAGGTAGTCTGTATATACTTCATTTATAGCTACATTTTCAAGAACATTTAATGCTTTTAACTTATAAACATTTTTAATAGTAATTGCATAACGTATCGCACCACCATTTGTCAACTCGTTTTTCGTAGCATTATTATCTAAAAATGCATCTATATTGTCATTATAATAGCTTATAACAGACTTTGAAACATCATTTTTCTGTGATAAAAGATAAATAATAGGCAATGAGTATCTTTTATTTAGCAAATCATTTTTAGATCCCCACGTTTTTAAACTTTGAATATCGTTTTTAATTTGTTGGATAATACCTATGTATTTCCCATACTCGTTAACATCAGAAGATGTCTCGCCTTTTGCAAGTACTTCACCAATTAAGCAACTCATTGCTGTTAAAGAACCTGACTTTTGTTCAATCATTTGTAAATAGGATTGCTCATCTCTACAAGTATTAAGTAAATCTAGTTGCTGACCATTTATACTTCGTAATGCATAATCATCAAGTATTTGAATAGCTGCACTTTTGTGTTCAAAGGAAGTCTCACGTATAGTTCTAGAAGCCATCACTAGCATAGCTAACGCAACATTTAATGATAATTCAGGTGTTTTAGTCCAACTGTAGTCTGAATCCTTGTCCTGCAAGTCATCGATGATATCAAACGATAAAATTAAAAGTTCGATAGCTGCGGCAACTTTATAGATGTCCTCGTTCAAACAATCTACAAATGCTTCGTAATGCCCATAACATAGCTTACCAAATGAATAGCCAACTGCCTTTTTTTCTTCCTTAAAAATCTTTAGCATCGACCGTAGTTCATGACCTATCAATAACTCGTTTTCAATTAGAATATCCAATGCTTCATTAATTTTTTCGTCAAGCTCCTGCAATAGTCCTCTCCTCCCACAAGTATGTTATCAAATAGTATACAGATTAATGGGAAATAATACTAGAGATTAAAATTATTAGGGAATATTTTACATATAATAATGACGGAAATACCGCCAAAAAATGGCGGTATTATATTATTGACCGCCATTTTTTGGCGTAAACCCACCATTGAAATGGCGTCCTTATCGATGATACGCTTAAATAGGCTAAGATCATTCGCATCTGTTCGTAATATTTTGATTTAATCAAGTTAAAAGCTTCATCGTCAAATATTAGAAAATAGAATTGAGACCGTATGCAATGTACTGAATAAAAATCTCTTAAGTTATCAAGATGGCCAGCTAGGAATCATTTAAATCTATTAACAGGGAAATACTCGAAACACAGGGAGTGATTGAAATGAAAAATGACGTAAATGAAAATGTTTTAATACTTACAGCTAATTTCTCCTGTACAATTTCTGTTTCTGAAGAGGAAATCACGATTAAAAAACCTTCGAAAGAACAGCAATGTATAGAGCAAATAATTGTTGAAGCCGAGCAACAGGCTTATAAAGAAACATTGGCAGAGTATAAAAGCAAATCTACATTTTCAAATTTTATTTGCAATATTCCTGGATTTGAGGATACTTTTCAGCAAAAGCTAGACGCTTTTATTGAACAATATGGAATTAAAAGAGTATCTGAAGAAAATCAATCTATAGCACCTTTAGTAAGTCCATTTACTTCTGGATTAAACATACATACACCTATAATCTATACGTTTCCAAGCTTTTGTATTATAAATGCTAGAGGCAATTGCTCTAGCATTTATAATAGAAATGCCGCTGTCGGCTTACCTGTTTATCTCTATAATTCAGAAATAGAAATGTCCTCTTTAGGGAAAAATAATACTGCTGTAAAGGAAGCTAATTATGCACCCAAACATTTTACCGAGGTCTCCATTAGTGATAATGGTATTTCTTTTAATATTACGACAGCATTTAATGCATGGAATAAAGCGTCCATTAAGCATTAAGAAATAAAACTACATTGGGATGGCACGGTTATAAATTTGTGCCTCCCTTCTTCCTTAATAACGTTTTATGTGTCATTTCAATGCTTCTATTCATCACTTAATTTTTCTATTCGCCACTCTGACTTCTTTCCATCTCGCTAGCCATTCTTTCCTTCGCTCTCTGTCACTTTGCCTATCTATTGTTTTTTCTACGAGACCGTACGTATTCGTATAAAAAAGGTGCCTCAAATGGACTTTGAGACACCTCTAAATTATTAACCTTTTACATAATAAACTTCTTGTCCGCTTTCGATGATGTGATCAGGCTTCGGTTTACCAGCATTTGCTTTATGACCAGCAATATGCTCCGGGCTCTTCTCCCAATTTTTCCATGCTTCTTCTGATTCCCATCGAACCACAATTAACACTTCTTCATCACCACGTCGTACTTTTTTCAAAAGTACTTGCTTATCAATAAAGCCTGGCTGTTGTTCAAGTAATGTTGGACCATCTTTTTTAGCACCAAAACGTTCAACTACTTTATCGGAATTCCCTTCCGTAACGACAATACGTTTAATTTGTACAAACATATTATTTAAACGCCTTTAAAATGTCATCAGCTTTTTGTGTTTCAGAAGTTAAACCGCCACCAGATAAATACCAAACTTGTGGATCTAAATAGAAGATTTTACCGTTTTTCGCAGCGTTAGTAGCACCAACGATTTCGTTTTCAATTGCAGCTTTTGTACCAGACTCACCATCTGGAGTTACAGCAGCATCACGGTCAACTACGAATAAAACGTCTGGGTTTGTATCACGAACATATTCAAATGATGCGTTTGAACCGTGTGTAGAAGCTTCAATTTTTTCATCAGCAGCTTTCACACCATAAACATCATGAATTACACCGAAACGCGAACCAGGACCATATGCAGATAATGCACCTTCAGAACCTAGTACGATTAAAGCTTTTTCTTTAGCTGAAGCTGTTGCCGCTTTAACTTCCTCTACTTTTGCTTCGTAAGCAGCAAATGCATCAGCAGCTTCTTTCTCTTTACCAAAGATCTTACCAGCTAATTCAACGTTAGCTTTGAATGATGGCATGAAATCTTTTGCATCAACACCTACGAATACTGTCGGTGCAATTTTAGATAACTCATCGTAAGCTGCAGCTTGACGACCAGAGATGAAAATAATATCTGGGTTCATTTCAGAGATTGCTTCAAAATCAGGTTCTTTTAAAGCACCAATATTTACGTAAGATTTATCAGCATATTTGCTTAAATACTTTGGAACTGATTTTTGTGGTACACCTGCAACTTTAACGTCTAAAGCATCTAAAGTATCAAGGAAACCATAGTCAAATACAACAACTTTTTCTGGCACTTTATCAAGAGTTACTTCTTTAAATGTATTTTCACCTTGTGTGCTACCTGGAATTGTAATTGGATAAGCTGTAGCTTCTTCTTTTTGCGTCTCAGAAGGTTTGCTATCAGTTGAAGAATCTTTCTCTTCTTTTTTTGCTTCGTCCTTAGAACCACAAGCAGCTAATACTAATAGCATCATAGCCATTAATACAGTTAGTAATTTCCAATTTTTCATTGTAAAATTGCTCCTTTAAATTTAATTTATAGTTAATAGATGGTTATCCCATCTTTACTATTTTTAAGAGTTGAAATACACACAAATGCGACATCCATTTTGTTCTTGAACAGGAATATCCATATCGTAGATTTCTTTAAGTGCATCAGGGTTGATAATGTCATTTGTTGGACCATCTTTGACAACACGACCATTTTTTAATGCAACAATATGATCAGAGTAAACGGAAGCAAAGTTAATATCGTGTAATACGATGACAACCGTTTTTCCTAACTCATCCACGAGCTTACGCAAAATTTTCATGATTTGCACAGAGTGCTTCATGTCTAAATTGTTGAGCGGCTCATCAAGCAAAATATAGTCTGTATCCTGTGCAATAACCATTGCGATAAATGCACGTTGACGTTGACCGCCGGATAATTCATCCAAATAATTGTGTTGAATATCCTCTAAATTCATATATTGAATTGCTTCATCTACTTTTAGTTCATCCTCCGGCTTTAAATTACCTTTTGAATAAGGGAATCGCCCGAATGAAACAAGCTCACGAATTGTTAAGCGTACATTCATATAGTTCGACTGCTTTAAAATAGATACTCGCTTTGCAAAGTCATCTGATTTCCAACGACGTACATCAGACTTGTCGAGTAATACTTCTCCAGTATCTGCATTAAGTAAACGGCTTACCATTGAAAGCAATGTTGATTTACCTGCACCATTTGGTCCAATAAAAGATGTTATTTTCCCTGGTACAACGTCGACACTGACATCTTGAATGACCGGTTTTTTCCCAAAGTACTTGGAGAGTTCTTTTACTTGGATCATCCTGCTGACCTACTTTCCTTCAATAATAAGTAGATGAAGTATACGCCACCTACGAAGTTTATAATAACGCTCAGGGTTGTATCGAAGTTAAATATACGTTCGACCATCCACTGTCCACCGACTAAAGCTACAATACTCATTACACAAGAACCTATGATGATCACAGAGTGCTTGTACGTCTTAAAATATTGATACGATAAATTTGCTACGATTAAGCCAAAGAACGTAATAGGCCCAACTAGAGCTGTAGACACGGCTATTAACACCGAAGATAATATGAGCATACGCTGTACAAGCTTATCATATGGTACCCCTAGGTTTATGGCTGTATCCCGACCAAGAGACATTACATCTAGTTGGTTCATATGACGCCAGCCATAAATAAAGGTGATGATGATGGCAACAGCTGCAAGCCATACTAAATCCGAATTGACATTGTTGAAGCTTGCAAACATTTTACTTTGTAAACTTAAAAATTCATTCGGATCTATTAAAACTTGGAAGAACGTAGTTACGCTTCCTAAAAACGTTCCGACAATCATACCGACAAGCAGTAAGAAATAAATCGGACGCTTACCTTCCTTGAACAATACGCGATAAAAAATTAACGCAAAGATAACCATAGCTGAAACAGCTAGTAAGAAATTGTATTTGGCATTAATGACGAATATCGACATAGAGCCAAAGAAGTAAAAGATGAACGTTTGAACCATCATATATAATGCATCAAGTCCCATTACACTTGGCGTTAAAATACGGTTATGTGTAATCGTTTGGAAAACCACCGTCGAATAAGCAATCGCAATTCCGGTTAACGACATTGCAAACACTTTAATGAGACGACGTGGGAACGCATAATGAAAGTTACCATTAAGTTCATAAAATACATACAGTAAAATAGATGCTACAGCCAAACCTAGTAAGATCAACATTTTTGTACGGTTACGCATATGCTTTCCCCCTAAATAACATAATTAGGAAGATTGCACTTCCGATGACACCGACAGTCATACTAATCGGAATTTCATAAGGGAAAATCAGTACACGCCCTATAATGTCGCAGAATAACAAGAACGACATTCCTAGTAGTGCGGTATGAGGCAATGTCTTAGCAAGATTATCCCCTTTGAACAGCGAAATTATATTTGGAATGATTAAACCTAGAAACGGTATCACACCAACTGTCAGTACTACCGTTGTCGAAATAAGTGCTACTAACACTAAACCTAGATTCACAATGAATTTATAGGAAAGACCAAGATTTTTTGCAAAATCCTCCCCCATTCCTGCCACTGTAAAGCGGTTCGCATAAATGTAAGCTAATATAAGCACGGGTACACTTATGTATAAAAGCTCATAACGACCTTTCATCATTAATGAGAAATCTCCTTGTAACCACGCAGAAATGTTTTGGATAATATCCGCCTTATACGCAAAGAAAGTTGTAATTGAAGAAAGGATATTCCCAAACATTAAGCCAATAAGCGGTATAAAGATCGCATCTTTAAACTTGATTCGATTTAATATTTGCATAAACAATAATGTGCCGGCTAAAGCAAATAGGAAAGCGAAGGAAATTTTTTGAAAATACGTGACGTTTGCGAAAAACATCATCGAAATTAGAACCCCCAACTTCGTAGCATCTAATGTACCTGCTGTCGTTGGTGACACGAACTTATTCCTACTTAAGCTTTGCATAATTAAACCAGCAATACTCATACCTGCACCTGCTAACAAAATTGCTACAAGTCTCGGTATACGACTAATAATAAATAGTCTAGTTTCTTCTGATTCGAAGTCTAATAGATCACTCGGTTTAATATCAACTACTCCGATAAATAGTGAAACTATAGACAACACAACAGTTGCTGTTAAAAGATATCTTTTTTTCATTGTAATCCCCGGTAGATTCATTTTTGCTCGTAATAATCATTGAAAATGATTATCATTACTCACGATTCTCATTATAAGCTCGTTTCCATTCTCAGTCAACCTTCCATTGAGAATTATTCTCGTTTTATTTGAGAATCTTTAATAACACGAGCTTTCTTAATGGAATTCTTATTTATTTGGTTCCTCAAAGTTAAATATCTCTACTTTTTCGTCACAATAAAAAGGTAATTGAGAATAAAATACTAATTTTTTCTCAATCACCTTTTAAATCAATTGATAATTGCGTCCGGAGGCTTTGGGCCAATAAATGTCTTTTGTGCGAAAGCGAAGCGGACAACAACAACAACATGATGTTGGTCACTCAGTCGTGTGTTGTTATTGCTTTTGCTACATAAAACATTCGCTGAAAGAAATTATGCTATTCGTCGAACGCCTTTGAGCCACGCAAAAACAATTAAAATGATTAATATAAAACCTACATACCCCATCACTGCATATAGCTTGGCTACAAGCGTTGTAAAGCCAGCGAGACTTGCTAAAAAGCCCAATGCGCCGATAAAAAAGGCAGTAACCTTAAAACTAGCCTTATTAGGTTTAAAAAACCTTACCATAAATGAATAGAACATCCCTACCGCTGTATTATAAATCATCCCTAATAAGGAAAAAGACATCAACAGACCGACTAGAGGATGAATTTCATTTGCTAAAGCTAGCATCGGTATATCTAGGCCAACGATAACATTCATTTTGGCAAGAAGGGATAGGTTAATAAGAAGAATTAAAGCTCCGAGCAAAACCCCACCAATAATGCCTCCCATCCCCGCCACCTTCTCATTGCGAATAGATCCACACATAACAGTTAAAAGAGAAAAACACACACCGATATTAAAAGACGTATACAGTAAAGCTGTAGTCCACCAGCTTTTAGTACTCACTTGTGCTTGTTGTGCGATAACAGCTTGTTCGACAAAGGTCAAATCCATCGTAGCTATTGAATAGACAGCTATGATCGAGACAATTGCTAGCAGATAGGGTGTAGCAATAGCAATAATGTTTATGATACTCTTTACATTCATCATAACCGTCGCTATAGTCAGTACAATCATACAAATGCTCCCTAGCCAAACCGGCAGTCCAAACATTTGATGAAACGTAGCACCTGCTCCTGCAAACATGATTACTGCTACACCGAATAAGAAAAGGGACAGTAAATAATCCATCACAAAGCCTACAGTATTACCTGATATTTGATAAATTAAATCCTTGTGCGATGTCGTACGTAATCTTGAGCTAATTTGTGCAAGGCACATTCCTACTAAAGCAAATCCAAATGTCGCAATAAGTGCACCATATACCCCATGAAAGCCATAGCTTGTAAAATAAAGTACGATTTCCTGTCCTGATGCAAATCCCGCACCGACGATAATTCCTACATAGGCACCACCGATTTGCAAACTTTTTTTCAATCAGTTCTCTCCCTGTTTATCCTTATTATCGGGATCATCACTAAAGTGTGGTGATGATCCTATTATTGATAGACCTTTCTGCTGATTGTTAGCTTATCGATTACCTTCAAATTAGGTGTATATCCAATACCAATTGTTTGTGGCACACGAATATAACCATCCTCTACAATTACTTCAGGTGTAATGATATCCTCATACCAATAATGACTAGAGCCTGCAGTATCCCCTGGTAGCACAAAATTAGTGAGCGATGTTAATGCAATATTATGCGCTCGTCCGATTCCTGCCTCTAGCATGCCACCACACCAAACAGGAATTTTATTTTCCTTACATAAATCATGAATTCTTCTCGCTTCTGTTAAACCGCCTACACGTCCTATTTTAATATTGATAACACCACAACTACCAAGCTCTATCGCTTTTCGAGCATCTTCATAGGAAGTGATGCTTTCATCTAAACAAATAGGTGTTTTTATTTTTCGCTGTAGCTTAGCATGATCGACAATATCATCTACAGCTAAAGGTTGCTCAATCATTAATAGATTAAATGCGTCAAGTTGCTGCAATACATCCATATCGTTCAATGTATAGGCTGAATTAGCATCTACCATTAATGGCAGATCGGGCATTTCAGCTCGTATAGCACGTATAACTTCTACATCGTGACCAGGCTTAATTTTCACTTTTACTCGTTTATAGCCTTTATTTACATGGCTTTTTAATAGCTCTATTAATGCTTCGGTGGAAGATTGAATACCTACGCTAACGCCTACCTCTATTTGTTCCTTATGTCCACCTAATGCTTTTGCAAGTGATTGTTTCGTTTGTTGAGCATAAATGTCCCATATAGCCCCTTCAATAGAGGACTTCGCCATGCAGTTACGACGAATAGAGGAAAACAAAGCACTAACTTCATCTGGATGCCCAACCTCTTTATGTAACAAGATAGGTATCAAGAAGTCTTCAAGCATATGCCATGTTGTTTTTAATGTCTCCTCTGTATACCAAGGCGCTACAAAGGCAACAGCTTCTCCCCACCCTACAGTTCCTGATTGATCTATCGCTTCTATAAGTAAAAATTCCTTTTCATCAATTGTGCCAAAACTCGTTGTAAACGGAGATTTCATTGGCATTTTCATATGTCTAACTGTAATCTGTTCTAATTTCACAAGATTTCACTCCTTATCCTTATTATAAAGCTAATAAGGAGCGTCTGACTAATAGATAGCTATGGACATATTCCTTGTGCTTTTTCATTCGAACGATTGCATAATCTTGTTCAAATAATGTCGTTAAAATAGTACGAACTTTATAACGCCAGTCTTCTGCAAGCTTAGGACTATCCACTTTCATCTTTTGTAAATATTGAGGTATGGGCAATAAATAAGCATCCTTATAAAATAATTGCTCTCGCTGAAATTCACCTTCAATATCGAGCACTGGTAAGCCATCTACCGTTAAAGACCACGGTACAATTTCTTCGGCTCCCTCTTCTAGTTCATCTAAGGAATCATCTACTCGCTCGCGTTCGATCCACCATTCTACGACAATTCGATCCGAAGGTAGCCCATCGTTAAAATCATCCTTGAGCGGACCATAATAATCATTTTCATACTGAAGACTAAAGGAATTGAGCTTCAAAAACGATAAATTAGCCATACATGCTTCTAGTGGATCAAATAGCCAAATCACAAGCTGAAACCCATATTCTTTTGCATATTCCTGCTGGGCATGCTTTAATAATTCACCTACACCTTGTTCACGATATGTTTTCTCCACGCCAATCATGTGTGAGTGTAAATACATTTTTCCATGTCCATAGCCAACAAAGCAGTAGTTAAAGCCGATCAGCTTGTCGTCTAAATACGCCCCAAGTACTAATCCACCATTTTGTACAGCCGCTAACAATTGATGAGAGGGAATAGCCTGACTCCCCCAAATTCTTTCGTTTAAAATTTGCACTTCTGCAACCTCTGTAGGTGTCATTACTTTTTGAATACGCACTCTCTCTAACATTATGCTGACCCCTCCTTTGTATTCCCTGACTCCAACGCTAACAATACCGCTCTTGTAAGAATTTCAACTCCAGTTACTAGCCTTGCCTGCTTAAATTTCATCTTCGGATGATGTAGTCCTGGTGCTAGTCCACAGCCTAAACCTAACATCGTAGATTTTAAATGTGGGCGTTGGACAGCATAATGATGAAAATCTTCTCCTCCAGGTGTATGAATTGGCCTTCTTAAATTTGACACCCCTGTTGCTTGCACGATTGCTTTCTCCATAAGAGATTGAGCGGTTGAGTCTACCTCAGCAGCTACTATATTTGCCACTGTACGTAATTCAATCTGTACTTTATGCAACAGCTTGGAAGAATCAATAACCCTTTTTACTCCCTGTACAAGTGCATCCATCACATCATTTTGTTGAGCTCGTATATCAATGGTGAACGCTGCACTCCCAGGAATAATATTGCCGGATTCTCCTCCTGCATGAAATTTAGTCATCTTAATTGATACAGGAACCATCGGATCTGTATGAATGGTTCGTAAATCTTCAATAATAGTTGCTCCTACTTCAATGGCATTCACGCCAAGATGCGGTCTAGCAGCATGGGCATCTTCTCCAATGATTTCTCCTTCTAATAATCGAGAAGCTCCATGGTGCAACGCGGCACAATATGTACCGTCTTCAAGCTCTTGGACAGGTCTTACATGGACACCAAATAAAAAGTCTAAATCATCAATGACTCCTTCTTTTAAAACAGAGAAAGCGCCTGTTCCTTTCTCTTCCGCTGGTTGAAAAATTACACGAATTGTACCGTTGAATGATGGAGCAAGCTCTTTCAAAAGTAAGAGGGCACCGATTGCCATCGTCATATGTCCGTCATGGCCACAGGAGTGATTCGCACGAAATTCACCATCTACTTCCTGCCATAACGCATCCATGTCCGTACGTAAACCGACTTTAGGTTGACCATTCCCTACATCAACATAAAGCCCTGTACTGTTTTTAAAGCGTATTGGTGAAAAACCTTCACGAGTTAGTAAATCGAAAATATAATTTGTTGTTTCTACCTCATGCCAACTTATTTCTGGATTCGCGTGCAAGTACGTGAAAATCTCCATTAATCTTGGCCTCAAACGACTCAAAGCTTCCTTCATAGCATCCAACCCCTTAAATTATCATACTATTAAGATTATTATAAATGAAAATAATAACTTTTCTACTCTAAAACGTCCCGCATCCAGCCATTTAACCACAAGTTATGTGATGAGCAGATTATCAACAAAATATTCTTTATACAAAAAAAAATGCAAGCACAGTTATTTGAATAACTGTACTTGCATTTTTTGATTAATTAATACCTCGCATAGCTTTTGAAATAATTGGCGATAGCACTAATATTATGATCCCGAAAACAATTGCTAATGAGCCTAAGAAACCGAAGTATGTGAATTCACTTACCACTTCATAGACTTTTACAAGTTGTGCGTTGATCGCTTGCGCTGCTGCGCTTGTTAAAAACCAAAGAGACATCGTCTGTGCAGCAAAAGCCTTTGGAGCCAATTTTGTAGTAACTGACAACCCTACTGGCGATAATAATAACTCCCCAACTACAACTAAAAAGAATGATAATACTAACCACAATGGACTTACTAAATCTGTACCACCAGATAAATACGCTGGAAGCATCATCACTAAGAATGACAATCCTGCAAAGAATAATGCATATGCGAATTTACGCGGTGTAGATGGTTGCTTATCTCCCCACTTCATCCATAACATGGCAAATAACGGAGCCATTGTAACGACGAATAAAGGGTTTAACGATTGGAACCAAGAAGATGGGATATGAAAACTACCAATATCCAATCGTGTACGACTATCTGCATACGTTGCTAAAATAGTCGCCCCTTGTTCTTGGATTGCCCAAAACATTACAGCCGATAAAAACAAAGGAATATAAGCGAGCACGCGAGACTTCTCGTCCTTCGTTGTTTTCTCACTGCGATACATATAAATAAAGTACAACGTTGGAATTACAATACCTAGCGCCGTAATAATTAAACCAAAAACATTCACTGTTAGTACGCCAGTTTTAATACCAATTGCCCCAGCAATAATAATAAGTAGCGCTAAAATCCCAAATCGAGAAAAGACTTTTTTACGTTCTTCAGGCAGTAGCGGGTTGTTTACCTGTAAACCTGCTAACCCTAAATATTTTTTCCCTGTTAATTTAAAAATAATTAAACCAACTAACATTCCGATCCCCGCTACGCCAAAGCCTAGGTGGAAATTATACTGTTGTCCAATTGTTCCGACAATTAATGGTGCAAGGAATGATCCCATGTTAATGCTCATATAGAAAATTGAAAAACCTGCATCACGACGACTATCTGTATCAGCATACATATCTCCGACAATGCTTGAAACGTTCGGTTTTAATAAGCCTGTCCCAATAACAATAAAGAACATTGAAACAAATAAAATGCTAGCGCCACCAGGTAACGCTAGCAGGAAATGTCCAAACATAATGAACACGCCGCCATAAAAAATGGTTCTACGTGTACCTAGTATTCGGTCAGCAATCCAACCACCGATAATCCCTGACATGTAAACCAATGATCCGTAGATAGCCATAATTGAGTTCGCTAGCCCACGATCTAGGCCTAAGCCACCTTCATGCAATTCATAATACATAAAGAAAATCAGAATTGCTCGCATACCGTAGTATGAGAATCGTTCCCAAAATTCAGTGAAAAATAATGTAAAGAGCCCTTTAGGGTGTCCGACAAAGCCATTTTGAGGGACGGATTTTACAATTTCATCTTTAGTAGACATAAAAATATCCTCTCCCGATTTCATTATTCAATGATAATATTATTACCCAAAAGTAAGGATAAAAACTTTATTTCATCATACTAAAGCGTTTTAAAAACTTTTTCAAGAGTTTTAAAAAATGTTGGAATTTTACACCTTTTCTTTAAATTCAGACTCATTTTGCTATATTTATAGCAAACCTATTGATATTACTGAGTTTTCTTACTCTTTAATATCTACTAATTTATAAACTTCTACAAAATTATTCTAAAATATTTTATAATCAGATTATTTACTTTATTTACAAATAAGCTAGTATTATCTAGAATTTAATCCACAATGATATAAATTCGCTTTTTCTTTTGCAACAAAAAAACACGTTAGAAACACGAATAGTGCTTCTAACATGTTTTTAGAACATGTCTGTGATTAATTAATTACATATTGTTGGAATTTTGCGTAATCCGCTTCTTTTGCCTCTATTGTTAACAGCGTGCCATTTTCTTCATATACTGTTTCATAGACAGAGGCATGTTCATTTAAATAAGATACGATATTTCCCTGCTCATACGGAATGAGCATTTTACATGTTATATAATCAGAGAAAATATGCTGACGTATCATTTGCAATAATTCCTCTAATCCAGTCCCATCCTTCGCTGAAATCCAAATATTATCACCACTGATCACAGGGTATGGAACGTTGGCTATATCAGCTTTATTATACACATAAATTGTTGGAATCCCTTCAACGCCAACTGCTTTAAGCGTTTCATTTGTTACTTCCATCATAAAGCCGTGCTCAGAATTGGAAACATCCACAACATGTAGTAATAAGTCGGCATCACGAGCCTCTTCTAGAGTTGAGCGGAATGCCTTCACTAGATGATGCGGTAATTTGCTAACGAAACCAACTGTATCTGTTAATAAAAATGTCTTCTTATCAGGTAATTCTATTTGACGGACAGATGTTTCAAGTGTGGCAAAAAGCATATCCTTTTCAAACACTTGTTTATGATCTTCCTGCCCTATTTTCGTAAGTAGCTGATTCATAATGGTTGACTTACCAGCGTTCGTATAGCCAACAATGGAAACGACAGGGACGGCATTTTTACGTCGTTGTTTACGCTGCGTCTCTCGTTGCTCCTTCACATGCTCTAGGTCCTTCTTAATTTTCGCAATTTGATCCTCAATTTTACGACGGTCTAGCTCGAGCTTTGTCTCACCTGCACCACGGTTTTTAAAGCCACCTCCAGTACCGCCACCTTGACGACTGAGAGAAGCATGCAAACCAACCAAACGAGGTAACATATATTGCAATTGCGCTAACTCGACTTGCAGCTGGGCTTCACTTGTTTTAGCACGACGTCCAAAAATATCTAAAATCAACATCGTTCTATCAATAACCTTTGTTTCTAAATCGCGCTCTAAATTACGGATTTGCGAAGGAGATAATTCATCATTAAAAATTACTAAATTCGCCTGTACTTCATCATAAAAGTTTTTTATTTCTTCAATTTTCCCTGTTCCAACATAATGAGATGGCGTAACTCGCTCTAAATTTTGTGTGACTATGCCAGCTACTTCAACATTTAAAGCTTCAGCTAAATTTTTTAGCTCCTCCATTGAATAATCAAAATGCTCATCATTCCGTAAATTTACGCCAACTAAAATAGCTTTTTCCACCAATATATCTACTTCTTTAATTCTATCCATCCACAAACCTCCCACCAATGCCTTGATGCTACTACGACAAATTTTCTTCATCTTACCATATAATGTCCAAATTCGTGTTGTTTAGTAGTTATCTTATTTTCAATAACATATATATCGTAAAAAATGCGCCTTCTATACAAAAAGGCGCACTACATTTATTTACTTACGTTCTTCTTTTAACAATACCTCAGTGCGATTGAACTCGTCTTCAATATCTTTATTCGGTTTATATGTCAAGATACTGACAATAACCGCAACGATTAAGCATACGAAGAAGCCTGGAACAATCTCATATAATGTATCAGATAAGACCTTTATTTTCCCCCAAATGAAGGCAGTTGCAGCACCTGCTATCATCCCACTGAGAGCTCCGTAATTCGTTAATTTCCTCCAATATAGAGACAGCAATATTACTGGACCGAATGCTGCACCAAAGCCAGCCCAAGCAAAGCCTACTAAGCCTAAAATAGAACTATCTGGATTCCATGCTAAAATCGCTGCGATAATAGCTACAACTAAAACAGCGACACGGCCAATAAAAACATAATGCTTATCATCTGCCGTTTTATTAAATATAGCTTTGTAAATATCTTCTACAAGCGCTGACGAAGTAACAATTAATTGTGATGAAATTGTACTCATAACCGCGGCTAAAATGGCAGCTAGCATTATACCTGCAATAAATGGGTGGAATAGGATTTGGCCAAGTACAATAAATACTGTCTCGGCGTCCTTTAACTCACCTGCATTTTGTTCATAATAAGCCACACCTACCAAAGCTGTTGCAATCGCCCCGAACAAACTTAGCATCATCCAGCCAATACCGATACGACGTGCCTGCTTTGTTTCTTTTACTGAACTTATTGCCATAAAGCGTACGATAATATGTGGTTGTCCGAAATAACCTAGTCCCCATGCAAGTGATGAAATAATTGCCGCAGCAGTTGCAGTTGCTGGTAATAAACTTAGATGTTCAGGATTTACAGCTTTAATAGATGCTATTGTGTCTCCAATTCCACCTGTTAAAAACAATCCAAATAACGGTACAGAAATAAGTGCAATAAACATAATTAGACCCTGTAAAAAGTCTGTATAACTAACAGCTAAAAATCCTCCAAACAATGTGTATGCTACAACAACAGCAGATACAATCAATAAACCAGTATGGTAGTCATAGCCAAATGAACTATCAAAAAACTTGCCTCCTGCAACCATTCCCGAAGAAACATAAAATGTAAAAAAGATTAAAATAATAATACCTGACGCAATTCTTATAAGCTTTGTGTTGTCACGTAAACGATTATCTAAATAACTCGGAATAGTAATTGAGTCATTAGCAACTTGTGTATATACACGCAGTCTCGGTGCTACTAGTAACCAATTCAAATAGGCACCAATCGTTAAACCAATAGCAATCCAAGCCTCAACAATTCCAGATAAATAGATCGCACCCGGTAATCCCATTAACAGCCAGCCAGACATATCTGCTGCACCTGCACTAAGCGCTGTGACAGCAGGGCCTAGCGAACGCCCGCCGAGCATGTAATCGGTTAAATTAGATGTTTTAATAAATGCATACCAACCGATTCCTAGCATAGCTATCATATAAATGATAATCGAAAGTAATTGATACATGTTTGCAGACATATTTTTCCCCCTTATTTCCCCATAAATCTTTTTATTAAAAATTCTCTATATTTAAAATACCACAAATATACAAGATAACCTATAATTATTCAAAGAGCGAGTTCTAAAATTTATAATAGCAATGCAATTCATAAAGTATGTTAAACTAGTGCCATCTATAACACGATAAAGAAGGCGAAATGTATGACATATGAAGAAATGAAAGCTCAGCTTATAGAGCGGATTTTACAACAACAACTTGTTACTGCGACAATCAGTCAACCACGTATGAAATCAAACGAAATAATACGTATAAAGCTAAAACCTTTATTATTGAAGGATACTTACCATATACAAATTGAATATCAATTTGAACGTATTTTAAAGCATGAAAATGTTTTATTAGAAGATTTCCCTGAGAAGCTAGAAGCATTTTTTAACGATTACCGCCAAGCACATATTGATTTTATTGATGAAAAAATACAAGTGCAGCTATCAAAAAAGAACAAAGTACTATGGAAATCTGATAAGTCCCCAACGCCAAAGCAAGTTAATTTAGCGCATAATCGCAAGAAAAACTATTTGCTGGCAGAGGATAAGCCATATCCATTTTTAATTCGTCTTGGCGTACAAACGGAAGAAGGAAAAATAAAAAAACAAAAATACGATAAGTTTAAACAAATCAACCGCTTCATCGAATTTATTGATGATGCATTAACATATTTACCAAAAGATCGTCAGGTTCGTATTTTAGATTTCGGTTCAGGCAAATCCTATTTAACATTCGCCTTATACCACTATTTAAAAATCGAAAAAGGCTTAGACATTCGTGTCACTGGTTTGGATTTAAAGAAGGAAGTCATCGAAGAATGCTCACAAATCGCTCAGGATTTAGGCTATGAACAACTCGAATTTCTAGTAGGAGATATTAATGATTATAATGATGAGTCTGCCGTGGACATGGTAGTAACTCTACATGCTTGTGATGTTGCTAC
Source organism: Lysinibacillus sp. G1-3 (assembly GCF_056322905.1). NCBI lineage: Bacteria > Bacillati > Bacillota > Bacilli > Caryophanales > Bacillaceae > Lysinibacillus > Lysinibacillus sp. G1-3. The sequence continues at coordinate 215,225 of NZ_JBWHYQ010000008.1, read as the reverse complement.
TGATATGGCATTGGCACGAGCTGTGAAATGGGGAGCAAGCGTTATTTTAAGCGTCCCTTGTTGCCAGCATGAGCTAAATCGCCAGCTTAATACACCAGCTCTTGATATCATGCTTCAGCACGGTCTCGTACGCGAGCGTTTTTCAGCGCTTGCAACGGACGCAATCCGAGCAGAAATTCTATCACTTGTGGGCTATGAGGCACAACTGCTGGAGTTTATCGATATGGAAAACACACCAAAAAACATTTTAATAAGAGCATATCATACTGGTAAAAAGCCAAGCTCTGAACAGCGCGCTAGCTACGATGCATTTTTAAAGTTACTAAATGCCAAGCCGTTTTTAGCGAATGAGTTACAAGCTTACCTATAATATACCGCGTTATTTGTGAGTGAAGCGCGGGTATTCGCCTCCCTTTCGCGGGTATTTCATCGCCAAGCGCGGGTATTCGCCTTCCTTTCGCGGGTATTTCATCGCCAAGCGCGGATATTCGCGCTGCCTCTGCGGGTATTTCATTGCGGAACGCGGGTGTTCGTCTTCCTTTCGCGGGTATTTCATCGCCAAGCGCGGGTATTCACTCTCCTTCCGCGGGTATTTCATCGCCAAGCGTGGGTATTCACTCTCCTTCCGCGGGTATTTCATCGCCAAGCGTGGGTATTCACTCTCCTTCCGCGAGTATTTCTTAATTTGCTTAATCACATTAAGAGGGCGGTCCAATAACTTTTGGACCGCCCTTTCTATTATAGTTCTTGTCGTAATGCTTGAATAACGTCAATTTTTGTGGCCTTTCGTGCCGGACGATAGCCTGAAATCATCGCTACACCAATACTAATAGCTGCTGCAATAATAACGAGCTGCCAAGGAATTAGAGAAAATGTAATGTCACTTTTACTAAATGCCTCTTCCCCTGTTGCTGCTTCTAGAATTACAGGCAGTGCAGCATTTGCTACGAAGCTAATAATATATGAAATAACTACAGCTATTAAAGTCCCAATAACACCGATGAACGTACTTTCCATTAAGAACAATCGTTGAATAAGCTTTGGACTTGCTCCAATCGCCTTTAAAACACCGATTTCACGAGTACGCTCTGTAACTGCCATTGTCATTGTATTGAAAATGCCAATCGAGGCAATCAAGACAGCAATTGTTCCTACAAAAATTAAGCCGATCTTTAAAACTAGGAAAAATACATTCATTTTATCCAACTGCTCAGTCACCGAATAAACGTTATAGCCATCGTCTTTTAGTTTGTCTAAAATTGATTTTACATTTTCCATACTATCAGCGAAAATATTGAATTCTGAAAGAAACATGTCATCTTCTTTAACATTACCCGTTGCTGCTAAATTAGTTGCTAGCATAGGCTTTTGCTCTGTATCCATATAAATAGAGTTATTGACCATCCAATCATAAGAAGGCTTCTTCATAACACCGACAATCGTATACTTTATTTTCTCGCCCTCTTCTGCACCCTCAGTACGCGGCATTAATGCTAATTCGATTTCTTTACCAATTAATGAGTCCTTATACCCTTCCTCACTACCATTATAAAACGTGCCTTCCGCTTCAGCTTTTTTACTTTTCTCTTCAATAATTTTGCGCTCAGCATCATTTATTAATGTTTGAGCAAAATGATAACCTACAACGATTTCGTTTGGCTTTGTTGGATACTTTCCTTTTGCAAGCTTGCCACTTACTTGCTCAAAATCTTGCATATTCGCAACGTATACATCAGATAGTGTATCGCGGTCTTCAAAAAATGAATGTCCGGATGCATTGACAGTAATCGTTTCAAGTACTGTTTTCACATGTTCTATACTTTTTATTTCATGGATTTGTTCCTCTGTAAATTGATCATTACCAAACACTTGAATTTTCGTAATATTTTCATCCGATAATATTTCATTACGTATGGAATCCTGCAGCCCAAACCCAACTGATGCGAGGACAATCAAAAATGCACACCCCATCGTTGCCGCTAGTACTGTCATAAACACACGTAATTTATTTTTCTTTATATGCTGTGTAACAAAATCTAATTGATCTTTAAATAACATGTTATGCTTCCTCCTTTACAAGTTCCCCATCGTACATGCGGAAACGTCGATGTGCTATCGTTGCTACTTCCTCGTCATGAGTAATGATGACGAATGTTAAACCAAGCTCACGGTTTAGACTTTGAATGAGCAGCAATATATCTTGCTCTGTTTCTGAGTCAAGACTTCCTGTCGGCTCATCTGCCAGCAAAATAGGTGGATTTGTAATTAAGGCTCTCGCAATACTAACACGCTGTTGCTGACCACCCGATAATTCATTCGGGTAATGGTCTGCTACCTCCGTTAAACCAACCTTGTCCATTAATTTTTTCACCTTTTCAGTACGTATTGCTTTCTTGATACCTTGCAACTTCAATGGTAGTTCTATGTTTTCAGACGCCGTTAAGCCTGGCATCAGTTGAAAGTTTTGAAAGATAAATCCGAAATGTTGCAAGCGAAAGGCTGCACTTTCTACTTCAGTAAAATTAGCTGCTTCTTTACCGTTTACCTTAATAGATCCTTGTTCAGATTTCATAAATCCTGCTAGTATTTGTAATAAGGTAGATTTACCGGATCCGCTTTTACCAACAATTGCGATAATCTCTCCTTTTTTCACCTCAAAGTTGACACCCTTTAATACCGGAACCTGTTTTTCCTTGCCTTTCTTTCCAATTAAAAATGTATGTTGTAAGTTTTCGACTTGAATCATTTTCAAATAAACACCCTTTCACATTCTTTAAATCCATCACCATAACGTGTGATTCTTTCTCTATTGTAGACAAGAATTCTTAATAAAGTTGAAGGATAAAAATGAAGATATTCTTAAGAAAAGGGATAACTATGAGTAAAGCAATCCCTTTACATCCCCTTTACAATTCTGACATATAAGTTATTCAAAATTTTATGTCTCCATAGTATTCTTTTGTATTAAACAGAAAGTATAAACCCTTATAAAACCTATGTTTAAAGCGTTTTCCTGTACTAATAAAAACAAATACAGAGGTTCCATTATTATTTTGTGAGCAAATTGTATATTACAGGATTGTAAAGTTTTATGGAGAATAGAAAAAATTTATGTAGATAAATTAAAGATTTTGTTATGATAGTAAAGTTTAGAGGCCAATTTATTTATATCCAGGAGGATTCGATTTACATGCTTAACTCAAAAAAACAAGACCCTTTCTTTATAGCTTTGCATAAAATTGCTGAGAATATGAGAGAGGCCGTACATTACGCAAATGATTTTCGTATTAACAGTGTAGCTGACTTAAAAGAGATTAGCATTACTATGAAAAATTACGAAACAGCTGGTGATAAGCTCATTCACGAACTGATCGTGATGCTAAACAAATCATTTATGACACCTATCGAGCGCGAAGACATTCTAGAATTTGCCATTCGTATGGACGACGTATTAGATGGTACGGAGCATTGTATCGCTCATTTTGAAATGTTCTCTCTAACAGAAGTTGACGAATCAATGCGTACTTTCTTAGGCTATATTTCAAAAAGCGCTGATGAAATTGTGAAAGCAACAGAAGAGTTAAAGAAAAAGAATCTTATTGGCATGCGCCCACACGCAATTCTTATTAAGGACTATGAACGTGAATGTGATGAAGTACAACGTTCGTCTATTAAACAACTATTTTTAAATGAAAAAGATCCGATTCGACTTATTAAATATAAAGATATATATGAACAACTTGAAGATATCGCTGATCATTGCCAAAACGTTGCAAATACTATGGAAACAATTATCATGCGTAACGCGTAATTAGGAGATGGGCACTTACAATGAACACAATCATTATTCTAACCGTACTGGTCGTTATCTTTGCCCTAACATTTGACTTTATCAATGGCTTCCATGATACAGCAAATGCTATTGCAACTTCGGTTTCCACTAGAGCATTGAAACCTCGCGTAGCTATCATGATGGCTGCAGTGATGAACTTTATCGGAGCTATTACTTTCGTCGGTGTTGCAAAGGCTTTAACAAAAGATATTGTAGATCCATTCGCTTTAAATGCCTTTGCGGGAGATACAACTGGTTCAGTCGTTATTTTAGCGGCATTAATCTCCGCTATTATTTGGAACTTACTAACGTGGTATTTCGGTATTCCATCGAGTTCTTCACATACTCTGATTGGCTCCATTGCTGGTGCAGCAGTTGCATCTGCTGGCTTCGATGTTCTAAACTATGGCGGCTTCACTAAAATCATTATGGCCTTAGTGCTATCACCAATCCTTGCGATTTGCGCTGGCTTTATTATGATGACACTGTTTAAATTATTGTTTAAAAACTTAAATTTATATCGTACGAATAAAGGTTTCCGTACGATGCAAATTTTCACTGCCGCCATTCAATCTTTTACACATGGTACAAACGATGCACAAAAGGCAATGGGGATTATGACGATGGCGTTAATCGCTGGTGGTTTGTATACAGGAGATGAAATTCCTTTCTGGGTACGAGCTGCAGCAGCAACTGCCATGGGGCTTGGTACTTCAATCGGTGGCTATAAAATTATTAAAACAGTCGGCGGTAAAATTATGAAAATCCGTCCAGTAAACGGAGTTGCAGCAGATTTAGCATCTGCGTCTGTTATCTTCGGTGCTACATTAATTCATTTACCAGTTTCTACAACACACGTTATTTCTTCCTCTATCATGGGTGTCGGCTCTGCACAACGTGTACGTGGCGTAAACTGGGGGATGGCGCGTAAAATCGTCACTACTTGGATTATTACAATGCCAATTTCTGCAGTTATGGCAGCTACGATTTACTTTTTATTATCGTTATTCTTTTAACTTCTTCCCACTCCATAGATGGTGAGAAACATGTGGATTTCATGGAATTATGCCAAGGCATAATTGATTTTGATTGCATACTAAGACTCCTGTTCCTTATTAGGGACAGGAGTCTTTAAATTATTACACGACAAAATGTGACACATCCTTTACACTATTTTAAAAAGGGGGACAGTACCTACTATGAAAACTTTTTCAGCTTTTATAACAGCCCACGCTAAAGCTATCGTAGCCTTATGGTTCGTCATTTTTATTTCCATGGCTATGTTTGCTATACAACTTCCGAGTAAACTTCATGGCGACGGTTTCTTCGTGAAAGGAGATCATACCTACGTAACAAATGAGCTTGCCAAAACATTTGATTTACCTTCCGAGACAATTTTGGTCGTCTTCAATCCAGCGGACGATAAGAAAATTCAAGATACATTAAAAAAGTTGGAAAAAATTAAGGAGATTCATTCAATCCAGTCACCACTCGATGATGTTTCTTTACAAAAGAATGGTATAGCTTATGCCATGATTCATCTAAAAAATAATATTGATCAGTTACCGGATGTTGTGAAAGACATTCGTTCATTAATAGAAGATGACGGTGTGAGCATTACTGGCGGACCTGTTATTTCAGCGGACATCAATACAGCCAGTCAAAAGGATTTAGCGTCAGCAGAGGCGATAGGCTTACCAATTGCTATCATAGTGCTATTACTAGCTTTCGGTACTGTCGTAGCCTCCATCTTACCTATCGTTATTGGCGTAGTTACTGTTGTCACTGCGTTTGGAATTTTGACTTTGTTTAGCGGTAATGTCAATTTATCGATTTTTGTATTAAATATAGTACCCATGCTTGGACTTGCATTAAGCATTGATTTTGCCTTGTTATTTATTAACCGGTATCGCGAAGAACGTGCTTACACATCCATTGTACAAGCTATTCAAACGTCTATACAGACAGCCGGCCGTTCAATCATCTTTTCTGCTGCTTGTGTCATGATCGGCTTAGGTGCCATGATTGTCATTGACGTCGAGATTTTTCATAATATCGCTTTAGGAGGCGCAATTGTTGTATTTCTTGCAGTACTTTCCGGCTTAACCTTGCTACCTGCTACGATGATGTTATTAGGAGATCGCCTTAATAAATGGCGCCTATTACGTGTAAAATCTGGTGGTACAAATCGTTGGCGAGGTTTTGCTGGTTTTGTCATGAGACATCCTGTTGCCATCGTTATTGCGGCTTTATTATTACTAGGCATTGGCATGATTCCATTGAAGGATATTAAACTTACAATTCCTCAGGTGGATTCATTACCGGCTAAATATGAGGCACGTACTGCTTATGATCAGCTAGATGAGACGTTTGGACTTGGTGATACCTCAACATTATATTTATTAGCTGAACGTAAAGAAGGCTGGGAAGATAATGAAGCAAGAAAGCTTATTTACACTATTCAAGAAAAGTTGCTTGATGATCCATTAGTAAATCATGTTTCAACCATTTATACGACGGCTAACATTAAGTCACCTGAGGAATTGACTGCTTCTTTGAAAACTCCACAAGTGGCAGAACAAATAAAACCAATTCTAAATACGTTTGCTAAAGATAAACAACTCTTTATCCCAATTACATTGGATGCAGCCGGTTCATCCACTACCGCTCAAGAATTTGCTCGAACATGGAAAGATAAAGATTTAGGTGTCGATTTCACGCTCGGGGGTCATGCGAAATTCAATCAAGAGATTTTCGATGAAATTGCTAGTAAAATTTTCTTGGCTGTATCTATTATTATCATTTCAACGTTCTTTATTTTAATGGTCGCTTTCCGCTCTATTTTAATCCCACTGAAAGCGATTATTATGAATATCATTGGACTTTCATCAGCCTTCGGTATTCTCGTCTATATTTTCCAATATGGACATTTGGGCATTGAAGCCGGTACGATTGTCCTTATTATCCCAGTAATTGTATTTTGTCTTGTATTCGGCTTAAGTATGGACTATGAAGTCTTTTTAATATCTCGCATTCAAGAAGAATATCAAAAAGGGGCGGATAATACACGTGCCACGATTGACGGTCTAACTTCTACAAGTCGTATCATTACGTCAGCAGCGCTTATTATGATTGTTATTACAGGGGCATTCGCTTTTACAGATGTGATGCCCGTGAAGCAAATTGGGGTTGGTATAGCTATTGCGGTCGCCATCGATGCAACAATTATTCGCCTCATGCTTGTTCCTAGTCTTATGAAGCTCTTTGGGGACTGGAATTGGTGGCTGCCCTTTGCGAAGAAACAGAAATAAACGGAAATTAAAATTAATTATGCCTCAGCATCCGAAATCGGCTTTGTGTTTGGACACCTACTGAAAGAAATTAAAAAAAATCCGCACCCTTACTCAAAGGTTGCGGATTTTTCCTTATTTTGAATAAATATGGTCGTACCATTCTTTTGCAGCTTCTACCTCAGGCATTGTTAGCTGATGACCATAATTAAACCATACAGTTGTTACATCGGCCCCAGCTGACGTTAAAAGCGCCTCTAAATCTTCAGATTCCTGAGCAGTACACATTGGATCATTCGTTCCAGCACCGATAAAGACAGGAGTTGAAGAAAGTGTAGGCAATTTAATATCGCGTCTAGGCACCATTGGATGATGCAATATTGCACCTGCTAGAGCATCTTCATAATGGAATAATAGGCTAGCAGCAATATTCGCACCATTAGAATACCCGATAGCAACAACTCGATTACGGTCAAAGCCATACTGCTGCGCTGCTTCTAATAAAAAATCATTTAATTCCTTCGTACGGAAAATTAAATCCTCTATATCAAAAACACCTTCCGCTAATCTACGGAAAAAGCGTGGCATACCATTTTCAAGGACATTTCCACGGACACTTAAAATACTTGCTGTTTCGTCAATTTCCTTCGCAAGGCCGATTAAGCTTTGTTCATTTCCACCTGTACCGTGTAACAGTAAAAAAATTGGTTTTGTTTCATCTGTTCCTTTATAAAAAACGTGCTGCATTTACAGTCCACCTCTCAATTATCTTGAATTCGAGATAATTGTAGCCTGTGGCAAAATTAAATTCAAGCTCTTTGACTTATTTATTTGGCGATTTTCACTATTTGGCTGTTCCTTATGATCTTTATAAAATTTTGTGATCGTAAATACTGAAAATAAACAAGCAGCTAGAACAACAACAATAACTATTCCCACTATTTTTTTCCCATTCATTCGTTCGTATCCCCCGAATTACTTATTTCTTTTTACGAAAACCTTCTTCTAGTAAATATTCTTTCGCAGCATCGTGTGTACCAAAGGCTTCTTCTAAGTTTTCTCCATGATAAACATTCCACGAACGTTGCTCAAAGGCTAGCATTAATTGAGCACCTTCACGATTTTGCCATAGCTCTTCGATCGGCTCTTGCTCCTCTGCTTCTTCCGATAAATATTGGATGGCATCTTCAATAATTTCACGAAGTTGTTGTTCATCGTAGTCACGAATATTTACTAGGCCTTTATCGCTTGCTTCTTCCTCGTAGCGCAATAAATCACCGACAAATACAAAACCGTTGCCATTTGGGTGTAGTTTTTCCACAACAATTGTCTTTTCATAAAGGCTATCCATAAAGTGATAATTTACGCGTTTCAATGAAATTTCCTTCTTTGTCAGTTCAGGAAATGAGTCGATGATGGCTTGCTTTTGTTCAAATGTTAGCATATAAAAATGCTCCTTTTCTATTCAATATCTCTTTTAGTATAACTTATTATTCCTGTTATATTGAAGTAAAATAGGTAGTACTAAAAGTAAAGTTTAATGTCCATAACGTGTAGGTTGATTGTGTAGGTTGATTGTGTAGGTTGATTTCCGTTCCGATTGGGCGCTTTCCTGTGGGCGTCCGATGAGCCGCTTCGCTTCGCTGCAGGGTCTCGGACCATCAGGATGTTGGTCACGAAGGCGTTAGCACAGGACGTGATGCTCTTAGCCTTCGTTCCTCTATATCGCTAATCCCCGAGGAGTCGCCCAATCTCCACTCCAATCAACTTATTCGCATAGCATACGTTTTAACAAAACGTCATCACTAAATTAAGATGAGAGACCCAAATTAGAAAATCACATCACTATAACGTAGAAGGCGTTATAACAGGACGTGACGCTTTTAGCCTTCTTCCCTCTATTACGAATCCCAAAGGAGTCACCCAAGATCAACTTATATACACGGCATACTCTTTAACAAAATTAATGATTAGACAAGAAGTCAGATCCTAATCATTTTTACTATTAAAGAAAAAATCCGCTTAAACTCTCTGTGGAAAAAATAAGAATGTACCAATGTGGCACATAGCTTATCCCACGGAAAGCGAAGCGGATTTACCTTTTACAATTATGCTAGAATTCCTATGAAGGTTTTTCAGACACCACACAAATTCATAACATTTTATCTTTTACAAACTGAATAACATGTGCAACGTATAGTTCCCGGTATGGGACAAATTGTGCAGCACTTACAGGGCGCACAATTTTCGCTCGTTGACCATCAGGGAAATATTCATAGCCTTCAATATTTAAAGTAGCTGTCTCTCCTAAAAAGAATGCCTCTGCCTCGTCAAGCTTTGCTCGAACGACCCCTGACACTTCCTCATACTGCAGGTTAAATGATTCCCAATCATGTTTGAATGGATATATAAAAACATGACAAAATTCATTGTCAATCATGTTTTCTGAAACGATACTACAAGATGTCATGCCCATTTTAACTACTTCGTGTACGTCAACATCGAGTCCTAGCTCTTCCTTTACTTCGCGAATTCCTGACTCGACTGTCTCTACGGCTAATAAATGCCCCGCCGCTGTAATATCAAGCAAACCAGGATAGTCCTTTTTTTGTGCACTACGGATTTGGAAATAGATATAGTCCTCATTGACAAGCCAACAGTGGAATGTTTCATGCCATAGCCCTTTTTCATGTACCTCTGCTCTCGTTGCTGTCCCTATCTGTTCATGCTGTTCATTAAAAACTTTCACAATTTCTTGTTCCATTTTTTCCGACTCCTATACCGACTTCGTAGCCTTTTTCTTAATCACGTTCCGTTCATCATAAATATTGGATGCGATTACTTTTAATACTGCATAAAACGGTACAGCAATGATAATACCGATAAAGCCTGCAATATTACCTGCTGCTAAAATAACTGTAATAACGGTTAACGGATGAATATCGAGTGTTTTCCCCATTACATTAGGTGTTATAAAGTTACTATCAATTTGCTGCGCCACGAGCGTGACAACAGACACCCATATGACTAACACTGGATCCTGAACAACAGCCACAATCAGCGCTGGTGTAAAGGCAATCCATGGTCCTATAAACGGAATCATATTCATAAAGAAAGCAAATATAACAAGAAGCAATGAATATTCTAAACCTATAATTAAATACCCGACATACATAATGAGTGCAAGTAAAAAACTAATTTGTAGCTGTCCTTGTATGTAGCTACGTAAAACACCATCAATTTCACTTAACGTTTTCTTCACCCATTCACGGCGTTCACCACTAAAATATTTATAAACTGATGGTGCAAATTTTTCATGATCCTTCAACATAAATATAAAGAAAAACGGAATTAAAATAGCTAATAAAGAAACTGAAACAACTGATTGTAAAAACGATACTAGTCCCTTACTTGCCGCAAAAGCAATATCCTGCACATAGTTTGCCATATTGTCGATAAGATCTTTTAACTGTGGCGGGAAGTTATCCCTGTTTCTCAATACATAATCAGCTGCATCTTGAATACTAGCACTAATCTGCGGTACATTTTTCACTAAATTATTTACCTGTACGGCAATCGGATTACCAACGATCCACCCAAAGCTACCTACAAGCGCTATTAATCCAACGATTATCGTTAAAATGCTCGCCCATCTCGGCCATTTACGCTTCTCTAAAAATCTCTGAATCGGTTCTGTAACATAATACAAAACACCGCCCAGTAATAAAGGCACAAAAATAGCTTTTAAGATAATTACAAGCGGCGAAAAAATCCAATGAATCTCTATAAAATATTTAATGACTAATAGGGCAAGTAAAATCCCTACGCCTACTTGAAACCAAACTTTCCTCGTCACTTTAATTCACTTCCTTTTATCTCAGTTACTGAAAATACTACTTATATATTAACCATTTCGCAAGTATCCTATTAATTATTGTCTAAATATGAGAGTTTATCAATTATGCCTCGGCATAATTTTAGCTGCCGCATTGCATTCGCTACAAAAGACATTTGCTGAAAAAAGTTAGCACAAAAAAATTCGCGACCCTCCAATGGGCAATCTCGCAAGCCCCTCAAATGCCAAAGCATCCGAGGAGGCTCATACGGTTTGCCTTCCATAGGAGTGTCGCAAATTTTCACAATGTAGTAGTTTATAATTTTGTATCGTCTATTGAATTTAAGTAATCTTCAATATCGCCAATAACCGATTCAACACAACCGTCCTCAAATGGTGAAATTAAGCCTGCTTCTTTTACAAGCTTCGTAAAGGACATAGAACCACCTAAACCACATAAATGCGTATAGTCCTTCCAAGCAGCTTCAAATTCTTCACGTGAACGTTTCCAGAACTGGAATGCACAAATTTGTGCTAACGTGTAATCAATGTAATAGAACGGACTTGCATAAATATGTGCCTGACGTTGCCATATACCACCTGCTTCTAGATAGCTATTATGATCATAGTCACGGTGTGGTAAATATGTCTCCTCAATTTTTTTCCATGCAGCTTTACGTTCAGCTGGTGTCATATTCGGATTTTCATAAATCACATGCTGGAACTCATCAACTGCAACACCGTAAGGAAGGAATAATAAGCCACTGCTTAAGTGTGTGAACTTATATTTTTCTGTATCTTCCTTAAAGAATAGCTCCATCCATGGCCATGTGAAAAACTCCATACTCATCGAATGAATTTCACAAGATTCATAAGTTGGCCATAAATATTCTGGGATTCCGATATCACGGCTTGAATAAACTTGGAAAGCATGTCCTGCTTCATGTGTTAACACATCGATATCACCTGAAGTACCATTAAAGTTCGAGAAGATAAATGGTGAGTGATAGTTTTCGATAAACGTACAATAACCGCCACTCTCTTTTCCTTTCTTCGCCACTAAGTCCATTAATTCATGATCAATCATAAAGTTGAAGAATTCACCCGTCTCTGGTGATAGCTCCTCATACATTTTTTTACCGTTCGCAACAATCCATTGCGGATCACCTTTTGGTGTCGCATTTCCTGATACAAAGTTGAATGCTTCATCGTAGAACTTAAATTCAGAAATACCAATACGCTTTGCCTGACGTTCATATAACTTAGTTGCAATAGGTACGATTAAATCACGAACTTGGTCACGGAATTTCTTTACCATATCTGCATTATAGTCAATGCGATTCATTCGAACATAGCCTAGCTCGACATAGTTTTTATAGCCTAATTTAACAGCGATTTCATGGCGCACTTTGACAAGTTCATCATATAATTGATCAAATTCCTCTTCATGCTCAGCAAAGAAGCCAAAGCGTGCATCCGTTGCCGACTTACGCATTTCACGATCAGTAGACTCTGCATACGGACCAAGCTGAGCAAGCGTTAATGTTTCACCATTAAAGTCAATTTGCGCAGAGGCAACAAGCTTATTATATTCTGAAACGAGCTTGTTCTCCTTTTGCATTAGATCAATGACTGCTGGAGAAAAACCTTTAATTTGATAGGTTGCTAAATCAAATAATTGCTGGCCCCATTTTTCTTCTAACTGCTCACGGAATGGTGAAGCGATTAGTGCTTTATAATATTCTGTTGTTACCTCTTCCAGCTCAGGTCCAACCTCATCAAAATAATCGCGTTCTGCATGATAGAATTCATCATTTGTATCAATCGAAGCACGAATATACACTAGGTTTGCCATCGTGGCATAGTCATTACTCAATCCGTTTAATTTCTCAATTATTTCACTTTGCTCGTCCATCGTTTGCGCATTTTTAAATTGGTCAATTAAAGATAATTGTTGCTCTTTCATTGCCTCAACTTTCGGACGGCTGTATTCATAGTCTTTAAATGTTTTCATAAAATCCCCTCTTTCTGTCATATCCCCCGTTACATTTCTATTATATGCCAAATCTATAGTATTAAGAAATAAATTAATAGCCAAATACATATGTTTTTAATAGTGCGGCCTTTTCACGAAGCGTTAACTTCAATTCCACCGATTTTGGTGTTTTTGCCGCAACGACATCTACTTCAAAGCCTAAAGACTCCGCTAAATATTTTGCACGCTTTAAATGGAAATCATTAGAGACAATCGTGATTTTCTTAGTTTCTTTAGGCAAAAGTTCTTTACTAAATAATAAGTTCTCGTAAGTTGAAGTAGATTGGTCTTCCACTACTATTCTATTTGTATCAATACCATTGTCCTGTAAGTATTTAAGCATGACTGAAGCCTCTGTCCGATCTTCATCTTCCCCTTTTCCACCTGACACAATCACTTTTACACGAGGATACTTTTTCAAATACTTTACTGCCTCTTCTAATCTATTTTTCAAAGAAAGCGATGGAATTCCTCCCGGTTTTACCTTTGCTCCCAGGACAATCATGTATGTAGCTGTTCCGTTTGCAGCTGGCTGGACACCCTGTTTCATCTCCTCGCCGAGCCAAATATAAACAACACTACTCATAGCAAGTAATATAACCCCTAATCTTATTACCCATTTCTTCACGATTGACCCCCCTTACCTTTTATTAACGTTTAGGCAAAAAAAAGGATGCTTGTACTGAAATTGCTGTACAAACATCCTAATTGATTATCTTAATATAAAGCGCTTAATAGAATCCTGTAACGCTGTTATTTCATCTGTTAAATCATTAGAAGATTCACTAACAACCTGAATGGCACGCTGTTGTTCATCAACGGATGCCGTTACTTCCTCTGATGCAGCAGCATTTTTCTCACTAATCATCGCAATACTTTCGATAGATTGCATAATGTTATTTTTTGAGCCATTCAAATATTCTACTCCAGTAGTCATTTCCTTAATAATAGAAATGATTTCTTCTACGGCCAATCCTATTTCCTTAAAGGATGACTCTGTTATGGCAACCGAATCATTTTGCTGACGAACAATGACGTTTGTTTTCTTCATTTCATCGTTCACTAAATTAGTTTCACTTTCAATCCCTTTTAAGGTTGTACGTACTCGCTCTGTTGCTACAGATGTTTGATCCGCTAACTTACGTACCTCCTCAGCAACAACCGCAAAGCCTTTGCCATGCTCCCCAGCTCTAGCTGCCTCTATCGATGCGTTCAATGCAAGCAGATTCGTCTGATCAGAAATCTCCGTAATCGTACCGACAATGCCTTCAATTTCCCTAACTTTCACAATTAAGCTATTAAATACAGCATGAACATTATTAATCACTTCTGAAGACTCGTGTGATGTCTCTTTTAAGCTCTTTAAATTTAAGAGTCCGTCTTGATTTGATCGCTTCATATTTTGAGATGCATCAAGCATTACTTCATTTTTGTCATGCAATAATTCAATCTGTCGCGCAAAATCAATAGCTGTTCTATTCGTATCCTCTGCATCTGAAGCTTGCATTAATGCGCCGTTTGAAACCTCATTTATCGCTTTTACTATTTCATCTCCATAAGCGTTTGTTTCCTCTGCCACAGATGTTAAATTTGACGATGTCGATTGAATTTCTACAATAGCTTCCTCTACATCTGTAATTAATGTTTTCAGTTGATCAACCATTTCATTAAAGCCTTCATTTAACTGACCAATCTCATCCGAGCGTTGTAGATTTTCAATTTCTACAGTTAAATTCCCTTTGGCTACCTCACGTACACGTTTCGATAATTTTCGCACTGGTAAAGCTAAATGTCTTGAAACCATTATGACAACTACAGTACCTATAATGATGGCACCTAATAATGTAATACCAATAACAAATAATAATGAATTAGCCCCTTCATTAAAATCTTGCATATATGTACCCGATACAATGATCCATCCCCAATTTGGATCCTTTGCAGAATAAATTATTTTATCAGCTACTACATCTTGCCCTGGTAGCTCAAACTCATATTTGGTATATCCCCCACCCGCAAGTGCTTTTTCAGTTACTTCCCGAATAAAGTAATTTCCGCTACTATCTTGATCGTTCCATAGGTTATCCCCTTCTCGAGTGGGATGGGTTGTTAATGTTCCTTTATCATCTAAAACATATAGATACCCATACTCCCCCAAGTCTCCAGGATAGTTAATTGGCCTCTTTCCTTCACTATCCTTCGGTCCTAGAAATGCCTCCCGCACTTTCTCCTGTGCAACTTCTAAAGGAACGTCGCCCCTTTTAACACTCTCATTTGCAAGCTCGATTAATTGCAAAGAAGATTCAACACTATTTTTAATAACTTGTTCACCAATATCATCCAGACCTTTTTTTGCTTTACTATAGCTAGCTAAGCCTATCACTAAGCTAGGGATAATTAATAATGCTAGTGAAATGATAATTAATTTCCCCTGTATCGAACGTGAAAACTTCATGCTTTAGCCCCCCTTTTCTCCTCTTTCACTATGACTATTAATCTATATTATGTTATGATTCTGAATATTTCACAATGGGTAAAACGTAATTTACGTTCGAATTCTTCGCCTTTTTACGCAAATATGCTTGATTACTTAATGTGGGGGATTCCCATTGCTACTGGACCTATTTCCGGCGGCGTCCAGCCTTCACTCCATATCTAACAAATATGATTCCAAACTTTTAATGACGATTTTCAAATATGCATAATAGGTAAAAAAACTATCTTTCTACAAGGATATACCTTATAGAAAAATAGTTTTTTGATTTTTATCGTCATTAAAATGTTTAGACACTACCTTAGTTCTCGCCTATGATATGATTTTAATCCATATTACTAAAGCTATTAAAGTAGCGAAAAGGGTTGGGATTGTTAACATAATACCTATTTTTAAATACTGAACCCAGCCAATCTTTATTCCTTTTTGCTTCAGTATATGGAGCCATAACAATGTTGCGAGTGAGCCAATCGGCGTCATTTTAGGGCCTAAATTTGTGCCGATGACATTTGCATAAATAAGCCCTTCTTTAATAATTCCAGTTGCACTAGTTTCAGCAATAGCTAATGCATCAATCAGTACAGTTGGTAGGTTATTCATACTAGCTGACAAAATCGCTGCTACAAACCCCATCGTAATTGTCGCTACCATTAATCCTTGCTGTATAGAGTGCTCTAATAGACTTGCTAGCAATCCGGTCATTCCTACATTTTTCAAGCCGTAAACAACCACATACATACCGATAGAAAAGAACACAATATTCCACGGTGCCCCTTTCACAACTCTCTTTGTATCTACAATATGGCTACGCCGTGCTAGTAGGAAAAAGATAGCTGCTACACCACATAAAATAAATGACACTGGAATTTTGAAAAACTCACTCGTTAAGAAACCAACTAATAGAATGGCTATAGCATACCATGATAATAAAAATAATCTCGAGTCACGAATTGCAAGCTTTGGATTATCAACTGCCTCGAGTGAATATTCTTTTGGAATTGAACGGCGAAAGACAATATAAAGTACGACTATACTTGCTAGTAAAGAAACTATGTTCGGTACCAGCATATGTAGGGCATATTCCATAAATCCAATACCGAAATAGTCTGCCGACACAATATTTGTTAAATTACTAATGACTAACGGTAAGGATGTTGTGTCCGCTATAAAGCCACTTGCAATAATAAATGGAAAAATCATTTTATCGGTTAAATTCAATTTACGGATCATTGCGAGAACAATTGGTGTTAGTATTAAAGCTGCACCATCATTTGCAAATAACGCTGAAACAATAGCACCTAGACAGGAAAGGTAAATGAATAAGCGTATACCACTTCCCTTTGCCACTCGTGCTATATGTAAGGCAGACCATTCAAAGAATCCTATTTCGTCTAAAATAAGTGAAATAAAAATAATTCCTATAAACGAGAACGTTGCATTCCAAACAATCCCCGTCACCTCAACAACATCTTGCCAGGTAACAACTCCGAGCGTTAACGCAATTGCAGCACCAAAACAAGCAGACCAGCCGATTGATATTTTACGTGGCTGCACTATTACAAAAAATAAAGTTATTAAAAATATGGCAATCGCTAAAAGAGCTTGCACAGATTTCCTCCCTGCCTCCGGTGGATGTTTGGACACCCGCAGAAGTTAAAAACCAGTAGCTTTATTCGCTACTGGTTTCATATGTTTATATTATTCGCCTAAATCAGCGTTATGGTAGACGTTTTGGACATCCTCTAAATCTTCTAATGCATCAATTAATTTTTCAAATTTCGCAATGTCGTCCCCAGTTAATTCTACTTCTGTTTGCGGAAGCATTGAAAGCTCCGCTACTGTAAATTCTTGAACGCCTGCTGCTTTTAGTGCTTCTTGTGCAGCAAAAAATTGATCTGGCTCTGCATAAATGATGACAGCCTCATCTTCTTCAAGAATATCACGAGCATCAACATCTGCTTCCATTAAAATTTCAAGAACTTCATCTGCTGATTTACCTTCTAAACCAATAACCGCTGTTGAATCAAACATGTAGGCAACAGAACCACTGACACCCATATTCCCATTATTTTTACCAAATGCTGCACGTACATCAGAAGCTGTACGATTAACATTATTCGTTAAAGCATCAACGATTAACATAGTGCCTGCTGGTCCGAAACCTTCATAACGTAATTCGTCGAAGTTTTCATCGCCGCCACCCTTCGCTTTATCAATTGCTTTTTCAATAATATGTTTAGGAACGCTATATGTTTTTGCACGCTCAAGAACAACTTTAAGAGCACGGTTTGATTCAGGATCTGGCTCGCCTGATTTAGCTGCCACATAAATTTCGCGTCCAAATTTTGCATTGATACGACTTGTGCTTTGGTCTTTAGACGCTTTCTTTTCTTTAATATTGTTCCACTTACGACCCATTGTTTCCACTCTCTTTCAAATTATAAGTTGTTTATCAATTACGCCTTTGCGTAATTGCGTCCGGAGGCTTTATCTTCATTTATACACCTTTGAATAGGAGTGACAATTTCGCTCACCTTATATAGAGGAAGATCTACCGCTGAATGAAGATAATCATAGATGCACAGTTGTTCATCATTAAATGGTGATTAAATACTTTTCGTATCTTTACTCTGAAAATAATAACACAAATGATGCTTACAAAGCTAGATATGCCAATGTTTAAGATCATTTTCTGAAGCCATATAATGGTTGGTTGATTTCCGTTCCGACTGGGCGCTTACAGCTTGTATTGTCCTTTGATTTTTTCTAATAATGCATGACAGCCTTCTAAAACTAAATCATAGGTTTCTTGGAAATCTCCTGTATAGTACGGATCAGGCACGTCTTTTCGATGGTCAGTTAAATCTAAAAAGCGAAAGATCTTTGTGGAATCCAGATTCCCTAGCATCGTTCGGATATTACGTATATTGCTTTCATCCATGCCAATAATGTAATCAAAATTTTCAAAGTCAGCCTTTTGTAATTGTCGGCCTTGCATCCCTTTCGTTGAGATGCCATATTCTTTTAGCTTACCTTGTGTTCCTCTGTGTGGAGGATCTCCAATATGCCAAGAGCTTGTTGCAGCCGAATCTACCTCGACTTTATGACTCAAATGCTCTTTCTCTACCAAATCACGCATGACCGCTTCAGCCATTGGTGATCGACATATATTCCCCAAACATACAAAAAGTACTCGAATCATTTTTATGTCCTCCTACAATCAATCTCACCTTGGCGTATCGTAGCTGTCGCTACAGTAAGCATTCGCCAAATGTAGATAAAGCACTCAAAATCAATCGATTCTGAGCGCCTTTTAAGTTATCCCATATTACTAGCTGTAAGCTACTACTTCAAAATGATGTGAAGATAATAGTTTGGGTTCTTCACATAGAGGGTTTACCTCTGAATGGTGTTTCACTTTATTTCTTTTTTGCTGCAACTCGCTTCTCTAATTCTTCAGTTAATGCTACTAATTCATGCTCAAGGCGATTTGTAAATTCCTCACGCCCTTCTTTACCTTTACCCGTTACGTAAAATGGCTCGCCATAAATTAGATAACCTTTACCACGTTTAAAGACATCACCGGCATTACGCGCACCAATGTAAGCAGCTGGTACAATTTGTGCTTTTGACAATTGTGCTATTGTAATCGCACCTTGCTTTAAATCCGATCCTTCCGCATTTCGCGTACCAGATGGGAATATCCCAACAATTTTTCCCTCTTTCAATAGCTGCGATGGAATTTTAATAACGCTTGGACCTGGATTGTCACGGTCGACTGGAAAGGCATTTAAACGCTCTATCAGCCAGCCAATACCCTTTATATCAAACAATTGCTTTTTAGCCATAAAGTTAATTTCTCGAGGGTATACAGCAACACCAAGATTTAAAATATCAACATAGCCCGTATGTGTACATGCAATAATAAACCCACCTTCCTTCGGTAAGTTTTGTTCTTCATATACACGCGCTTTTGAGCCTGTTAATTTTAAGATCACTTTTACAACATTTGCTATAAATTTATACACTGTTTCATTCCTACCTTATTCAATAGTTATCCCCATTGTAATCGAAAAGACCAGTATACTGCAATTGCAGGTGAAAATATCTAGACTCTTCCCACTAATACATCAACATCAATCGTAATTTCATGTAACAGGATAGTGGATCCTTCTTTTTTATGCCAGCCCATTGGTGTCATTTCCAGCAGTGCTGGTACAAGCTCTGTAGCTAGCGGTACCGTATATGTAATACGTTCTACACTAACATCGGTGAAGCTTTCTTTAAAACGAGCAACTATTTGTTCATTCGAATACGACTCTTTAGTAGAATCCGCATATAATTGCGCTCGAAGCTCATGTAAGTACCCACTTTGAGGTACAACCTTAACAACACAACCATTGTGAGTTAATAGACGTTTAAATTCTTCATAATTGGCAGGCGATAAAATATTTAATATGGCATCGAAGCTCGACCTTGCAAATGGACTTTTCGCTAAATCACCAACACACCACATTTGCTCTGGATAATGTCGAGATGCAGCAAGGATACCTTCCTTCGCTATATCAATACCAATTCCTATCCCATGTTTCTTTGCCATAATACGAGCTAAATGCGAACCTTCACCACATCCCGTATCAAGTACGGTTTCTGCATTAGCAATTAGCTCTCCGATTTTATCTTCTACTACATCATAAATCCCACTATCAATAATCGCTTTTCGTGATTCAAACAGCTCTTTGCTATACTTAGAAACGGCACCATGTGTCAGCATATTAATGTAGCCCTGTTTGGCAATATCGAAAGAATGATTTGAGGAACATACTAATCTACCTTGTTCAAAAACATCCATTGACTCCTGACAAATTGGACAAGCAAAAAGCTTTATATTTTTATCCATTAACGCTGCTCCTGCAGCTCTTTTAGAAAGTGCCCCCATTAATTTTCCTCCTTCGGTTCTGTAGGTGAAACAAGTGCAAAGCGCTCCCACTTACGACTTCTCCATCTAAAGTATACGATAATAGCTCGCATCCATTCATCTGCCGCAATCGCTAGCCAAATACCTACTAACCCCCAATTTAAAACGAATACAAACAAGTATCCGAGTGGGAGACTCATACATACCATTGATAAGAAACCAATTTTCAATGGAAATCTTGCATCCCCTGAGGCACGCAGCGAGTTAATAACTACAATATTCATTGTTCGCCCTGTTTCAAGGAGAATACTTAATGCTAGGACAGATGCTCCGATGGCAATTATCTCTGGATTATCTGTAAAAACGTGCATAAGTTGCTTACGGAATATCGTTACAACTGCAACCATTGTGATTGTAAAAGCAAAAGCTGCGCGTACACTTGTCCAAAGTTGATGATAAGCTTGATCCTTTTTACCAGCACCAACACTTCGTCCAATAATTATAGCCGTACCTGTTCCGATGGCAATTGCAAATAAATACGTAAACATCGAAATATTCATGGCATATTGTCTCGCCGCAAGTGTCTCTGCGCCTAAGTAAGTCGCATAATAAAGGAAGACAATCTGACAAAACTGATAAAGCACCTGCTCAAATGCTGAAGGTAAGCCTATATTTAATATTTTTTGAACATATTCCTTTGAATACTTGAAATAATATTCTAGCTTCACTCTTACTTCCATGACTTGATACAACAGCCAGAAAAACACAAGAACTGCCAAACCACGGCTTACCACTGAGGAAATAGCTGCACCTTTTACACCTAACTCCGGTAATCCTAAGTTACCAAAGATTAAACCGTAGTTTAAGATAACGTGTAGCACATTCATACCTAGTGATACATACATCGTTTGCTTTGTCCATCCATGTACACGGATAATTGCTGCTAAAGCATTTATAATAGCCTGTAAGAAAATAAAGCTTCCGATGATTACCAAGTAGCTTTGAGCGTATTTAAGCACTTCCCCTTGCAAGTTCATCATAGTCATTAAATGACTTGAAAAGAAGAAAAATAAGATACTCATCATTAGTCCAACAACCAAATTCATCGTAACTGCTAAAGCGGAAATCTTCGCAGCCTCAATAAATCGCCTTGAACCTAAATATTGAGATACAACAATGGAAGCACCATTACCAACTACCTCAAGTATTAAAATTGCAATATGAATATATTGATTGGCTGCACCAACTCCTGATACAGCATTATCTGATAAAGCACTGAGCATAAAAGTATCGGCTAGTCCCATTAACATAAATAAAAATACTTCTAAAAATATCGGCCATGTTAAATGGAATAAACTTAACCTATCTGTCTCTTTAATATCACTTTCTTTTAATATATCTGCCAATACTTTCCACTTCTCCTAATCGTTTCATAAAGATTTTTACGGGCTGCCCAACTTTCAACTACCTTCTTTACCATCTATACAGATAAATTACTGCCCAATCAATTATGCCTCGGCATAATTTCGTCCGGAATGGCTTTGTGCTTAGGCCTGCAGGTGTTTTTTGTGCGAAAGCGAAGCGGCAACAACACGAGGGCCGACACGATGTCGGTCATTTCCGTAATGCCACAGGACGTGGCGCTCTTAGACTGAGTTCCTCTATTTCAGCGGGTGTTTGGACACCCGCTGAAATAAGTTAAAAATATATAGTATCTTATCATAGATTTTTAGGCTGTAAAGAATTTTTATAATGAAACACCTAATTATACCTTGGCATAATGCTTCCATAAGCTTTTTGGCCAATATGAGTTAAAAGATTATGCAAAGATAATACAATACGCAAAAAATCCCTCTCACAATTTTATGTGAAAGGGTTTCTTATCATAGTAAACAATAATCCTTCAATTGCTTACGTTTTTCAGTTGTTAACCCAAACTCTTGCTCTAAAAAAGCTGTCTTAGAGCCATATCGGTTATCCATTGCATCAAATGCTGCTTGTAGATAGTCTTCACGGGCAGACATTAACGCATAAAATTGCTGTAATTCTTGATCGCTATAATCTTGCTGAATTGTTAGAGCCATTCGTTCGACTAAGGGACGTAAATGTACATTTGTATCTAAATAATCCTCCATGATCGTCTCCTCAGGGACATCTAAAGCAAGTAAAATAAGCGCACTGCCAATACCTGTTCGATCCTTCCCGACTGCACAATGATGAACAAGCCCTAAATTTCCAGGTTGTTGAATCGTTGCTATTAACTCTTTGAACGATGCATTATTAAAAGGCATTTGTGCATAAAATTCTCGAAACATCTCCGTGCTTACAACCTTATAAAAATCTTTCCCACCAGCGTTTGTGGGCATCTCAAAAGCATGATTTCCTTTAGCTGGTATTTGAATATAATTGGCATATGGGAATATCGGATTAGGATTATTTTGAGCCTCATGGTTGTCTCGATAATCAAAAATTGTTTTCACACCTAACGTTTCAAAGCGCTCTTTATCTGATTTCGTCATTTTACCAAGTGCTGCTGAGCGATAAATCAAACCATTCTTAACAGCACGCCCATCTCTCGACTTATAACCACCCATATCCCGAAAATTATAAACTTCCTCAAACGGAATAATATTCATATCAAACTGTTTCACTGACTACACCCCTCCCTGTTAGTAAGCATACTTATCTCTATTTTATAGAACAATTCGATATAATACCAATTTTCGCACTAGGGGATGTCATATACTTCTTAGACCAACGAGAGATTTATTTGGGGGTGTTTCTCTATTGGGGCAGAGCAGTTATCCACTTTATTCTTTCTCTTTCTCAACCAAGCGGAACAGTTATCCACTTCACCCGTTCTCTTTCCCACCTAAGCGGAGCAGTTATCCACTTTACCCGTTCTCTTTTCCACTCAAGCGGAGCAGTTATCCACTTTACCCGTTCTCTTTCCCACCTAAGCGAAGCAGTTATCCACTTTACCCGTTCTCTTTTCCACCCATGCGGAGCAGTTATCCACTTTACCCGTTCTCTTTTCCACCCAAGCGGAGCAGTTATCCACTTTACCCGTTCTCTTTTCCACCCATGCGGAGCAGTTATCCACTTTATTCTTTCTCTTTCCCACCCAAGCCGAGCAGTTATCCTTTTTATCCATCAAAAAAGCTGCCCTTGATAAAGGACAGCTCAAAACACTATTTTTCAATATCAATTATTTAAATAACTCAGGGTATACTGCTTTTGCGATTAACTCAACAGCTTCGCCAATACGCGGACCTGGACGACTTGAAATATCATTATCTATATAATAAACCGCTTTATTTTGAATGGCCGTGATTAAATTCCATCCATCACGAGAAAGGATTTCTGCTTCTGGATTTTCCACATAGTTTTTGTTTACTGTTGATAAAATGACATCTGGGTTTTTCGCAATGACATCTTCCTCAGATACCTTTTTCCAGCTTTGGAGGTCATCAAAAACGTTTTTAACATTTGCAACATTTAAAATTTCTTGTTGGAATGTACCAGAACCAGCTGTATATATATCTGGCTTTGGACTAATTTCTAAGTAGATTTTTTTTGGATCTTTCACATCTTTAACTTTCGCTTGGACATCTGCAATTTTAGCTTTAATATCTTCATTTAACTTTTCGCCTTTATCTTTGATGCCCATAACCGTTGCAACTTGTTCGATATCCCCATAAACATCATCAAATGATTTAGCTGACTGAATGGCAAACACTTTAACACCCGCATCTTCAAGAGTTTTTAATGCATTTAAATTGTCAGCATCTAATCCAGTTGTATAGGCAATAACAACATCTGGCTGTAACGCTAAAATACGCTCACTATTGAATATTTCAGAATTAGAGACGCGCTCAATTTTTTGCGCTTCTTCTGGATACGTATCATACACAGTCGCACCAACTATTTTATCACCCACACCTAGAGCAAATAAAATCTCTGTATTACTCGGTTGTAATGAAACAATAGTTTTAGGTACTGCATTAAACTCAACTTCTACACCACGGTCATCCTTAACTTTATAGCGAGTAGTTTTCTCAACTTGTTGATCTTCTTTAGAAACAGCATCTTTATTTGTATCTTCTTTCGTGCCACAGCCAACTAATACAAGTGCCAACATCAACACAGAAAGCCATTGTAGCTTAAACATTTTCTTCATTTCATTAATTCTCCTTTTTCTTTTTCATCGGGTATGACTTACTAATAAACGGTATTTCAGCAATACCAGCATGCTGATTCATATAGACAGCCATTACAAAAAATACATTGGCTAGCAATCCTAAATAATCAAAGAGAATAGCTGGTACTTCGCGTTCTTCAGATACTTTGTGCAAAACACGGTATGATTTTTTCGCTTCACTACGACATAAATGTAATACAGAAGCTGCATCTGTTCCTTGAGGTAATACAAAGTTTTGTATTTCCTCTTTAACATGACTAACATAGAAATCATAGCGATCACTAAGCCGAGTCAAATCATCTTCGGTTACAGCTAATTTACCTCGAACCGAGCCATTTACATGGTAAGCCATTGGCAAAATGGCTAGTAAATCAACTGCTACTACCTCTACCGTTTCTTTTTTAACCGCCGCCAATGCTACACCAATATGTGTTGTTAGGCTATCCGTTCGAATTTCAAAATCTACTGTAGATGCCTTTTCACGCATAAATGGATAACAAGAATAACGTGCATCTTTTTTCAAATATAAATCCCCGCTTTCCTTCATGAAAAATTCTTACCTTAATAACACCTCGGCTTACACCAGGTGAATTATAAGCGCATAAAAAAACGTTGTTCCCACTCCTAAGGAAACAACGAAAAATAGCATAAATAGTGTCGCATAAATACGACATAGCCTATGTATTTGCCGCATATTCTCCTAGCTTCCGAAGAGTTTCTATACGTTCAAACAAAGGTCGGTCTCCTGGCTTGTACAGCTCACTACGTTCATAAAAAACCTTCCCATCGGATAATTCGACAGTGGTATATTTTTACGACTTCTGTACTTACAGTTGCGGAAACAGCTCCGGTTTTTCACCGAATTCCCGATTATGCTATAGTTTAGCACCTTTATTCTGCAAGAATTATTCACTTGTTATGCAGTTTATCATAGATTGATAGGAAAAAATAGCTGTGGAATTTTAGAATAAACAACGATGGATAAAAATCATGCAGGTATTACCGTATGCACGCGGATATATTCACTGCCCCATTGGGTATTCATCCTGCTCGTGCAAATATTTATTATGCCTCATAAATTAAAGCATTTAATTTTTTTATACGTTATAAAAACTATTTCTCATAATGAAAGAATTTGCAAAAAATAGTCATTAACTTTTATCGGATGGCATTTTTATATTTCTTTTTGGATTTAACATCTTTCTCTTCCTCAATTAAACGCTGTGCAATTTTTAGTAGTTTTGGGTCATTTGTTGCATCGAATAGCTTTTTAAAGGATACAATAATATCATAGCGTATTAATGTCGGGTGCTTTTCGTCTAAGCATGTTTGATATCTTTTAGCCAAATATGATACGACTAAATCTCTTTGTACCTGCCCCGCTAAGCCTATTTTCCAAATCGCCTGTAAAGTATGCCTCACAGTGACTGTTTCTTCATCATACGTTACTGCCCAAATCTTTAAGAAGTCCTCTAATACTCTTTCTTCAGGATCACTTTTTGCTGCCAGTGCGCATAAAAATTGTGCAGCACTTGCACGTATATGTCCATTTTTGTATGTAAGAGTTTGAACTAGTTGTTCCCAAACTGAATAGGTCCAATCAACTGGTTCCTGCATAATTTTCATTAATTCTTCGTATGATTTGTATTGAATATCACGGTCACGCTCTGTTAAATTACTAAAAAGTTGCAAAATCTCTTTTTCCATGATTCATCCCTACCTTTATTGTTTCAGAACGTAAAAAATAGTGTACTTGTAAGTGTTATCTCATTTACCATCATGCGTTACTTTGCTACTACAAAATAAAAGCCTCATATAATTGTAATTTCAGAGCAAAATCCCCGATTGTATATTTCAAAATTATCAGAAATGACATTCATTATGCAAGAATCTTTTCTTTTAGCTATATGAAGATAGAGGAATACTCGTTAGGATTATCATTGGAGTTATCTCACTTATTAGCCTTCGATTGAGTCCAAGCAAAATACGTAATAACAAAAAATTGATGCTAATTCTTTTTTCGGCTGTATTATCATTTTTATAACTGGGGCTATAGTTGTAAAAATATCTACCTATGTAAATTTATTCATTACAAAAGTTATTTTACTCATTATTGACCGAGTAGTCGAGCCTAAATTAATGAATAACATTATATGTTTGCCTAATAGGTTTAATCGTAGAATCTTAACTATAGTTTAAACAGTTGATAATTTCCAGTACCGCCAAATAATGAAAAAAGGTTATCTTTGTAATTTCTTTTACAAAGATAACCTTTTCGCTATTTAAATCGTCTATATAATAGTACGGCTTATTAAATACGACCGAAGCCTACTAAATATTGATTCCACCAATCAAGTGATTCAATGACAACACCTTTATTTTGAGCATCAATCATTGTGTTGTTCCCTAAGTAAATACCTACATGCGCTATACCCGAACCATAGCTGAAGAATACTAGGTCACCTACACGTGCTTCACTTGCTGAAATACGTTGTGTTGCTAAATATTGTTGTGATGCTGTACGTGGTAAAGATACGCCTGCTTGTTTGTAAGACCATTGTACAAGACCTGAACAGTCAAATCCTGTCGATGGGTTACTACCGCCCCAAACATAGCTACGACCTAGGAATTGTTTCGCAACTGAAATAGCATCACCTGAAGATGCAGTGCCTGCTCCTGAACCAACAACCACATTTTGTGAAGATTTTTCATTGTTAGCTTTGCCACTATTATTAGCATTGCTATTGCTATTATCGTTAGTGTTAGTGCTAGTGTTTGTTGCTTGTACAACTGGAGTAGCTGCTTGAAGTGCACGTAAACGAGCTGCCTCTTCCTCTGCTGCTTTACGTTCTGCTTCTAAACGCTCTTCTTCTTGTTTCGTTGCAATTTGTGCTTTTAATGCAAGAGATTTTGCTTCATTTTCAGCTTTTTTCACTTCCATTTCGCTTTCCTTCTGTTGAAGCTCTTGGAATTGCTTTTGAAGCTCTTTTTGTTTTTCATCTAATGTTGTTTTTTGTTTCTCTAAGCTAGCCTTATCTGCTTCTTGTTGATCTACTAATTCTTGGTCAGCATCCATTAATGTTTTTACCGCTACGACACGGTCCATTAAATCTGCAAAACTTTTTGATTCAAGAACAGCGTTTAAATAAATACCTACAGTATTATCTTGAGCTTGATATGCAGCCATACGGTCACTTAAAATCGCTGAACGTTGCTCAATACGTTTTTTAGTGTCTACAATATTTGCATCAACTTCTTTAATGTCCGCCTGTACTTTGTTAAATACTTTTACTTTTTCATCGATCTCTTTTTGTAGGTTTTTTAGCTCTTCGTGTAGCTTTTTAACCTCTGTATCTATTTTAGCTTTCTTATCAATCATTTGTTGAGATGTTTCTTCTGCGTGCACTTGAGTTGGTTGAACTGTATTAAATAATAAGCCGCCCGCTAATGCTAATGCTAGCACCATCGACTTACGCCATTTATTGCGCTTACCCACGTTATTCTTTCCCTTCACTAGTCAATTTCGTTCGTAGAATTTTAATGTACTCATTGGAACGATTTCTTTTATTTTTTCTTATATTTTATTAGCCTTTTAAAGTTTAGCACTATTAGCATAACTTTTATACTATTTCGCGCCTTTTTAATGGTTTAGTAAAACTCGCAACATTCTTGTAATATTTACTTAAATCCCGATAAATTCTACAAAATTACGTTTTATTCTACATATCAACGTTTTTGACTACTTTACCCTTAGTCCTACTCTCTGTTTTGTAATGTTTTTGTAATATTTCTAGAAAACATTTTTAACATAAAAAAAGGTAAGGGAACATTTTCCCCTACCTACAAATAATGTGTAACCATAAACAAAGATTGATTTCTCTCCAAGTTGGCGCTTCTATTGCTTCATGGCACGAAGCGCTTGGATAGAAAGCCGTACTAACAGAATGGCACATAGAAATAACCCTAAGTATGCTGCTGTATTTAAATAGATCGCATACGTGTCATGAATAAATTGTGAAATGGCTAAAAGTGCTACTGAAATAATGCCAAAGGTAATACCAACGAGAAGTAAGACGAAACGGGAAAACAGATTGGTAATAAAACGAGCATTATCCTCATCTGAAAAAACATCGTGATGTAAGATAATTTTCCCACTTTCTACACGTTGAATAAGCTGGTCGACTCTTCTTGGCATTTTGCGCAATGTCGGAATAAGCATGGATAATTCTTCTTGTAAACGTTCCTTTGTTGCCATCGGTTCTTTAAATGGCTTCAGGAAGGATGCCCGCATATATGCGGATGAAAAATCTTTCGCTTCCGTAAAAATATCAAAGCTTGGGTCAATTACCCGTAGTGTGCCATCCAGTGTTACTAAGGAACGCAGTGCTAAACCTACTGCGGGATAGAAAGCAAGACCAAAATCACGAACAACTGTAAATAACGCATGTATCAATTCCTCTGTCGGAATCCGATCCACGTAAGAGATTTTCAAGAGAATTTGATCTATGGCTTGCTCCATCTTTGCACGGTCTGCATGGCCCGAATTTTCAACCAATAGTGTTAAGCCATCATATAAAACACTTGCATCATTTAGCTGAATTCCCATTAAAAATAGCTTTAAACCCTCTTGCTGTGTAGCTCCCAAACGGCCAACCGCTCCAAAATCAAGCAGTATTGGTGTGCCATCCGTCTCATCAATATGAATATTCCCCGGATGTGGATCTGCATGGAAAATACCAGAAAGAAGCATCTGCTCAAAGAAGGAATATAAAACAGTCCGTGCAAACTGCTTACGATCACTTTCAAATTGGTTAAATTCAGCTATAGCATTTGCAACACTTTTTCCTCGTACATATTCCATGACAATAATATTTTCATTACAATATTCTGTATAGATTTTAGGAATCCGCACCTTATAATCGCTTTTGGCAAGTGCCTTTGTCACCTGCAATGTATTTCGAACCTCAATATCTAAATGGATTTCCTCGCGTAATCCATCTGCAAATCCTTTTGCAAGTTCTCGAAAACCAAGTGACTCAGCCCATGTAGACTTGTTCGAAAGCCAATTAGCGAATTCCTCCAAAATGTCGAGATCGTCTCGCATAATCCCCTTCACTTCTGGACGCAGTAGCTTTACCACGACTTCATCAAAATTTTTCAATCGCGCCTTATGTACTTGTCCAATGGATGCTGCCGCAATAGGCTCCATTTGAAAGTTTGAAAATATTTCATTCATAGGCTTCGGAAGTGAATCTTCTAAAATTTGTGTTACCTGTTCTGGTGGTAAAGGCTTCACACTATCTTGTAGCCTCTCTAACTCGGCAATAAAGATAGGAGAAAATAGTTCCTTACGAGTGGAAAGTACTTGACCAAATTTAATAAATATCCCACCACATTGTTCCAAAGTTACTCTTAAAGCAATGGCAAGCTCTTTTTCATTTTCACGTTGTCTTGCGTATTTAATCGTTTGAACAACGCCATTTGTCACCGCTATTTTCAATACATGACGCAAGCGCTTTTGTTGTCGCCAGTAGCTTCGAAGGCGCATGAATAAATTTTTTTGCCCATTACGATGATCTGTAGCCCTCATACCGCTTGGGTCGAAAAGCTCAAAAACGAGATAGAGCAACATCGAAATTAGTAGCATGCTACCAATCCAAATAAGTGTGCTGACCTCTGTCACTGTTTGCATCATCGGTTCGTATAAAAAATCTGTATGACGTAAATACGTATACCAATAAACGAAGGACGTTAGCGTCACACTAATGACTACAGAAAGAACCCTACGTATAAAATTAATATTTGAACCAATTAATCGGCCACTGACAAAATAAATAAGTCCTGATACAACAATGATTTGGATTAAAAATTTCAAAAAAATCAACAGCGTCACCTCCGATACCACTTCCTAATACCGCTAGTATAACAAATGTAAGGCTCATCATCCTTACGCAGGGGTCACTTCCCTCCCTTAGAAGGCTCTGATTTCCGCTACGTGCTACTCGCTTTGTCGCTGACGCTTCGCTTTCGCGCAGAGCAAGGCTTCCTGCGAGAGTCGAGTAGCCCTTTGCTACAATCAGTTAAAATAGTCATATTTTACTGATATACCCAACTTTTAGTGATAAGCAAATCCGGTTACTTAATTTCTTTTACTAAGTTTATCTCCAAAATTTTGTCTATTTGTTTACTTCTTTAGTATTTATCCACGTACAATGATTTTTACTCAGTAATTTTCGTTGATAAAATACCCAAAGGGGTATATAATTCACTTAAAGCAATATTTATCCACAGTTTTATTCATTATCGACACAAGAAAAGTCTTGATTTATCCACAACATACCCCGTTATGTATATTACAAGAAAAGGATGTGCTTACTCATGAGTAAAAAATTTTTAGTTATCGGTGGTGTCGCAGGCGGTGCCTCGACCGCTGCACGTATTCGTCGACTCGATGAACAGGCTGAGATTATAATGTTTGAAAAAGGAGCGAACGTTTCATTTTCAAATTGCTCTTTACCATTTCATCTTAGTGGAATTGTTGATAACAGCGACAAATTAATCTTAATGACACCTCAAGCCTTTCAAACAAAATACAAGATTGAAGCACGTGTTAATCAAGAAGTTTTACATATTAACCGAAAAGATAAAAGCATTACTGTAAAGGATTTAACTACTGACACTGAGTATGAAGAAAGCTACGATACATTAGTGTTATCTCCTGGCGCGAGTCCAATTGTTCCAATCTTAGACGGCGTTCATTCTTCACACGTTTTTACTGTTCGTAACGTCGTGGATATTAACCGTTTAAACAGTTATATCCAAAGCGATGACATACAGGATATCGCTGTTATCGGTGGCGGATTTATAGGCGTGGAGGTTGCAGAAAATTTACGACTTGCCGGTTTTAATGTCTCACTCGTTGAGTTTAGTCAACAAATCATGACGCCATTTGACTATGATATGGCACAAATATTACACAAAGAAATGATGGATAAAGGCATTAATGTCATCGTCAATGACGGCCTAGCTAAAGTTACGGCAGATTATGTAGAATTGAATTCAGGTAAACAATTGAAAGCACAAGCTGTTGTATTAGCTATCGGCGTTCGTCCCGAAATCTCTTTAGCGAAAGAAGCCGGACTGGCAATAGGTGAACTTGGCGGCATTCAAGTTGATGCTAATTACGCAACATCCGATCCTTCTATATACGCTGTGGGCGATGCTATAGAAGTATTCCATCAGCTAACTCATAAACAAACTCGCTTGGCACTAGCAGGCCCAGCGCAACGACAAGCACGAGCAGCAGCTAACCATATGTACAATATACCTCAACAAAACAAAGGAGTTATCGGCTCTTCAAGCGTGCAAATTTTCGATTACACGTGTGCCACAACGGGCTTAAACGAAAAAACAGCGCTCGCACATGGCTTTCAAGCCAAAAGCGTGTACTTGATCGCACCAGACAAAGTTGGTTTAATGCCAAATAGTAACCCACTTCATTTTAAACTTGTTTACGAAGTGCCGACTGGGAAGATTCTCGGTGCGCAAGCGATTGGAAAAGGCAATGCTGACAAACGCATCGACGTTATTGCAACTATGATAACAATGAAAGGCACATTAGAAGACTTAAAAGAGCTAGAGCTATCATATTCTCCAATGTTTAACACCGCACGCGACGTTGTTAATTTAGCTGCACTCGTTGCTCAAAACCAGTTATATGGTCATTATAAACAAGTAAAAGTTGACGAAGTTAGAGATCTCGTTGAAAATAATGCCTATTTCTTAGATGTCCGCGAAAGAAATGAATTCGAGGCAGGTCATCTCATTCATGCGCATAATATTCCGTTAAGTGAGCTCCGCGAACGTTTGGATGAGATTCCACAAGATAGACCCGTTTACGTACATTGCCGATCTGGCCAGCGAAGTTACAATGCTGTAATGACCCTCCAGAACAATGGTTTCTCTAATGTCTTTAATGTCGCTGGATCCTTCCTCGGTATTTGCTTGTATGAATATTTCACTGATGCAACAACTAACAGAGATAAAATTGTCACGGCCTACAATTTTAAATAACATGAAAGGGATGCCGCTAGTTAGCAGCATCCCCTTTCATTTAATTAGTAGAAAGTACTTTCTCCCAATTTATTGTGCCATTTTTAACTTGTTCCCGTTTTTCTTTATTCATAATATCATTTGGACGTCCGCCTTTTGGCCAATCTTTATTATGATTTCCCCATTCAGGTCGATCCTGCGATAAAATAAAGGCTGCTAAATCAGCGGCATCTTGATCTGTCAAAGTACCAGCTGCACCGACTGGCATATTATTTTGGATGTAACCAGCCATTTTTGACATTCTTGCCATACCCGCTCCGTCATTGAATGATTTTTCACCCCATAATGCCGGACCTGTATTAGCACCATTACCTGAGCCATCTGCCGCGTGACACGCGATACAAGACTGAGCATACACTTCCTCACCATTCTTAACATCCGGTATAGGAATGTCCTTCATATTACTTGTACCTACCCATTCACGCTCCGCCCCGATAGGTACACCTTCTGAAATATAAGAGAAGTACGAGACCATCGCTTCTAACTCTTTGCTATTCATGTCAAATTTCTTACCGTTCATACTGCGAACCATGCAACCATTAATACGCTCCTCAATCGTTACAATATCACCAGAGCGCGCGATATATTGGGGATAATCCGCCATAACACCTACTAGTGACGAAACTTGCTCATCGTAACCTGCCCCCGCATGACAGCTTGTGCAAGACAATTGATTCCCAACATATTCTTCTGCAGCAACATGTGTATTATTGACAAGCTCATAACCATATAATATTGCTTCCTTCATAGGTCCATCCGGTACTTCTTCAATACTTGGTGGCGCATAGACAACTGACTGAGCAGCTGCTGTTGTTGGTACTTTCGTTTGTACAGCGGCTTCTTTGCTTTCTGCATCCCCTAAAATTTTGTCGCTAATGGCTGCTCCTACAAAAAGCGTGCCCGCTAACAGCACTACCCCCGCTACTCCTGCTACTATAGGTTTCATCTATAATACCCCCCTTTGTATAATCACCTATATTTTAGCAAAATAGCATCTTTTTCGATGTGACTTTTCTCACACTTCACGCAAATAGAATCATTTAGAGGATAAAATTATGAAATTCGTTGTTCTACAACACATTAAACGAGACTTAATACCTCTTGCAGTATGTACTATTTCCTGAATTTGTAGCTGACGCTTCACGTTCGTGCAGTTCAACATTTCCGAATGAATATAAAAATGCCGAGCACAGCATTGTACCCGACATTTTAGCGTTCTACTAAAATTTACATTCACCATCAGCACAAATAGCTTCACCATCACCTATCATCTTTAACACCGGCTGAACACCTGCTATCTTCGCCGCCTGATGCAATGTTCGTACGAAAACTTCATTCGGCTCTGCACCTTTAATACCGTAACGATTTTCAAAAACAAAGAACGGAACACTTTGTACACCTAGCTGTTGAGCATCATAACGATCTCTGTCTAAAGCTTCACCGAAGTCAGTTGATGCCAGAATACCCTTTGCTATTTCAACATCTAAGTTTATATTTTCTATGACTTTTAACAAGAACATATCATCGTTTAAGTCTTTTCCCTCCGCAAAATAACCATTCATAAGCTCTTCCGTGTAGACCGACTCTTTACCAAAGTGTCGTGTCCATTTTGCTAATCGATGAGCTTTTTCAGTATGCGCTGTTTTCATATCTTCAAAATTGTAATGCAATCCAACCTCTTCGGCCCGCTTTGCTATACCCTTAGTAATATCCTTCACTTCTTCTATCGAGGAGTCAAATTTTTCAGCCATACCCTCATATAAAGTTGGTGCATCTTTCTTAGGTGTATCTGGTCCAATTTGATATGCTTTATATTCAATTTCTACCTGCCCTAAATAACCTGCCGTGTCAATGGCGCGTTCCAATTCTCTTTTGCCAATATAGCAGAACGGACATGTGAAATCCGAGAAAATCTCAATTTTCATTTTCTACAGCCTCCTACAATATATCTATCCAAATTTTAATGGCAGTTGCTAAAATAAGAACCGCTAAAATAGATTGTAAAACTTTTGTGTTTAATTTTTTCCCTGCTTTTGCACCTAATGGAGCCGCTATTAAACTAGCTACAATCATAATGAATGCAGGATAATAATCAACTTGTCCCGTCATCAACTTCCCAATCGTCCCGCCTATTGAGGATATAAAAGTAATAGCAAGGCTTGTAGCGATTGTCATACGTGTTGGTATACCTAGCACTACTAGCATTATAGGTACTAACAAGAAGCCACCAGCTGCCCCAACAATTCCCGAACCAATACCAACAACGAATGCTAATATGGCCGCTATCGGTTTATTGAACGTTACCTCATCCAACGGCTTATCGTCAATTTGTTTCTTAGGAATAAACATCATCACTGCAGCAATCAACGCCAATACACCATAAACGACGTTAACCCCTGCTTCAGATAAAAATTGGGAGCCATAACTACCAACGAAACTTCCTGCTAATATGGCACCACCCATATAAATAATTAGTGATTTATTTAAATAACCACCTTTACGATATGCCCATACCCCAGCAATAGAGGCAAAAAACACTTGAACCGCACTAATCCCTGATACCTCATGTGCTGAAAATGCTGCAAAACCAAGTAAAGGCGGGATATATAATAACATTGGATATTTTATAATCGATCCGCCAATTCCGAGCATTCCCGATACATATGAACCTACAAAGCCAATCAAAAATATTGTAATAATCCATGCTAAATCCATCTTTTTTCCTTCTTTCTGGTCACTGGCGCCTTAATGGCATTGTTATATCAATTGAAAGGAGGGTTGTTCTAAACTTCCAATAGAAGAGACAACCCTCACCAGTTTTAAGCTTTTTGAATAAAGAATGTAATGACACCAGCGTCTTCAGATTTGTCTAAAATTGTATGACCGCCAGCTTTGGCCCAAGCAGGAATATCCGCAAGAGCCCCCTTATCTGTTACTTGAACTTCTAAAATTTCACCCGAAGTCAATGTATCCATAGCTTTCTTTGTTTTCACTATAGGCATTGGGCAAGATAAGCCCTTTGCATCTAGTTGTAAATTTGATTTCATATTTTTCTCCTTGGAATCAGCAAAGCTTGTAAGCGATTTTGCCGGTTCTTTTTGTTTTTTCACGACTTTACGAAGGATGAGCACCTTCGCTTCACGGTATTTCCATGCTATAACCACGCATGCGTACTCATTACATTTAACCATCTCATCAATTATGCACCGGCATAATTGCGTCCGGTTTCGACTTTGTGCTTAGGCCTGCGTAAGGGCCGACACGATGTCGGTCACTCAGGCGTTTTCACAAGATGTGAAGTTCTTAGCCTGAGTTCCTCTATTTCAGCGGATGTCTTTTGTACCAAAAGCCTAGCGACAGGTGCAGATGTTTGGACACCCACTGAAAAGTAACTTAAATCCGTATTCATCTCACCATCTATAGATGTGAGGGATTTCCGCTGAAAGAAGTTAAACAGACTATCGAACTGCGCAACGATTTGGACCAATTTCCATCTCTGTCTGCTCATCCTGCGTTGGCGTAATCTTCCCCATATTTACTTGACGAATTTCTTGATATGCATTTGGCTGTGGAGGTAGATGTTCTGTTACGACACTTCGGAATTCCGCTTCATCTTTAATATTTAAGCCGTGATTTTCAGCAAATAATTGTCCAAGATGTTTTGCTACAGTTCCGTCTTCATTTAGTTCATCAATCATCATAAAATGAGCTGGTAAAACAATTAGATCATCCGATAATTCTCTGTATCGCTTGTAAAGTGTTTCACGCAAATCACCAACCCAATCTTCTGCAAGACCCGCTAAATCAGGGCGTCCAATTGAATCAATGAATAAAATATCACCAGTTAATAAATATTTGTTATCCACAACAAATGAAGTTGAACCAATTGTATGACCAGGTGAATAAATCGCTCCTACGTCAATTCGAGAGGCGCCCACTTGGACAGCTGTGCCATCAAGTAACGGTGTATAGTCAAATACAACTTCTTCTGCATCTTTCGGTGGTAAATAATACGTAGCACCAGTAGTTACAGCTATATGACGTCCACCAGAAATATGATCAGCATGCAAATGTGTATCGAACACATATTTAATGTTTACGTTTTTCTCTTCTGCAAAGCTTGTGAATACTTCAGTAAAACGAACTGCGTCGATAATCGCCGCTTCACCTTCAGAGATGACCATATAAGAAAGGCAGCCCTTCCCTAAACGTACAAATTGATAAAGCTCACCACCACCCGTTAAATCACCAACTTTAATCGGTTCTAAATATTCACTCCACGTTTTCATTCCACCAGCTAAATATGCAACCGTACGCCCTGCATCTGATAACATCTCAGCTATCATCAGTGATGACCCTTCTTTCGCACAAACGACTAACACATCTTTATTAGCTGGAATCTCCGATAAAATATCCTCAACGCCATCTAGTAGCTCAAAATACGGAATATTAAGGTATTCAAATTTACGGCCATCAATTTTCCAATCTTCGAATGCATCTGCATTTCGAACATCTAAAATAAATAATTCTTCATTATTAATTACTTTTTGCGCTACTTCTGCTGCACTCCATTTTAAAACTGACACTCCTATTACCCCCCGAGGTATTATTTTATTGGTTTTTTTAACGGAAAGGATTGTCCTCTCCGCCTATATAGTGAACTATTTATTTTTATTAGAACGTTAATGACGGTGCTGCATCTTTTGCAAACTCTAAGAACGTCACAGCTCCCCCAACTTCAATACCTTCAATAAAATCATCTGTCGTTAAACCCATTACATCCATAGTCATTTGACACGCGATCAACTTAACTCCTAATTCCTGCGCCATCTCCACTAATTGCGGAATTGCTGGTACATTAGCTTTAGCAAACCCTTCTGCAAAATGCTCCGCTCCCGCAGGCATAGGTAATGCATGCATCCCTTGTTTATGAATTAAATTTAATCCTTCGAATGTAAAGAAGATCGCTACTTCTTTCTCCGTAGCTGCCGCTGCAGTTGCAATATTGAACACCTTATACGCATCGAAAAGACCACCGTTACTTGCAATTATCGCTACTTTATTTGACATAATAAATTCCTCCTAAATATGTTTTGTTAAATATCCCGTCCAGGAAGTCATCCCTGGTAGAACGTTAAATACTTTTGTAAAACCCTGTGCCGCCATCTTTTGAGCAGCTAAATCACTGCGCTTCCCAGTTCGACAAACGACATAAATTTCTTGCTCTTTATCAAGTTCAGAAAGGCGTCCCTCTAGCTCACCCATCGGAATTGACTTTGCTCCTTCGATATGACCAAAAGCAAACTCTGCCTCCTCACGAACATCGAGAATAAGTCCTCCTCTTGCCATTGCCTCTTTTAACTCAATTGTATGTTCAAAAGTTTGCTCATCCATCTTGTCGTTTGAGCATTTACGAATATAATGTTTAAGCACACTTTCTTCTTCCACTGTCCCAACATATTGATGACCTACAGATTCAGCCCACGCAGCAATATCCGCCTTCGAACCCTTATCTGTTGCTGATACTTCTAAAATTTGACCATCTACTAAATCAGCCATCGCCTTTTTCGTTTTAACGATTGGCATAGGACAAGAAAGTCCCTTGGCATCCAGCTGAAAATCTGCCTTAATACTCATAACTTCCTCCCTTATACCTGTATAGGTATTATTTTTGTTAAAAAAATATAGCAGGTGCATCCTCTTATTTTACTTCGCCATTCCAAGCAAGCATGCCACCAACCATATTAGATACATCGAAGCCTTGGCTTTCTAAAAACTGAGCAGCATTACCACTACGACCACCTGATCGACAGACCATAACATAGGGTTCATTTTTATTTAGCTCATGCATACGAAATTCAAGTAAGCCAAGTGGGATATGAATAATGCCAGGAATGTGTCCTGACTCCACTTCATCTACTTCACGTACGTCGATTAAATTTATTGCCTGCCCTTGCTCTAAAGCTTGTTGTACTTCCATTACTGAAATTTCCTTCATACTATTCTCCTCCTAATACGCACTCATGCCTCCACGGACATTTGTCACACGCTCAAATCCTTGTTTCTGCAGCTGTTTACATGCCCGACTACTACGCATACCGCTTTGGCAAATGACAACGATCTCTTTATCCTTCGGTAACTTGTCAAAGCTAGAACCGAGCGGAATATTTTTGAACTGCGGAATATTTCGCCCCTTATATTCGGCAGGTGTACGCACATCAACAAAAACTTTATCCTTATCATTTAGAATATTTTTCAATTGTGCCGCTGAAATTGACTGCACACCTTTCGTTGGCTTCATTCGCCAAACGAAAAATGCTATAACAACAGCAAGTATAATCCATGTTTCCAAGTAATATCGCCTCCAACTTGATACTATTAAGGGTATATAAAATCTATCTACTTTTAACGACTAAATCCATTGCTTCTTGGATGGCGTTATTCATTTTTCCCGCATCCCCCTCAGCAGTCGTTACACACTCCAATAAATTTTCACTAACGATTACTCCGATAGTTCGATCAACCGCAGAACGCACGGCAGATAGCTGTGTAATCACATCTTTACAGTTTTTTTCTTCTTCCATCATGCGTAAAACACCACGCAATTGACCTTCTATTCGCTTTACTCGATTAACTGTTTTTGCATCGTAAGCCATACTGTTCACGCCTCCTTTCAAAACGATTGATTGAACTTGCTTACGAGATTTATAATATACCCCATTAGGTATATTGTCAACATGAAAGCTCTAATTTTTTCTTAAACATCATTTCCATGTTATACCCCTTCTGTATCAACGTTTTACCCCATTAATCTCAGGTAGTTATCTTCATCTCCCTTTAATTTTTCATAAAAAAAGCGAGAAATCCGACGATGCTATCATCGAATTTCTCGCTTATATGAACTTTAAATTATTTCTTTTTAATCGTAATTGTCCAAGCCGCATCGCCAACTTGCTCATACTCCGTTACCTCATGCCCTTCTTCAGCTGCCCAACGAGGAATGGATTCTGTACCTTGTGTACAATCAAATTGCACTTCTAATTCATCGCCTGAATTTAAGCCTTTGATCGCTTCTTTTGCCTCTACTAAAGGAAATGGACAAACCATTCCCATAACTTCTAATATTTTTTTCATATGAAAGCACTCCTTTTTTTATGCTGGTATTATTTCTGTAGCTTGCTTAGCTTTTTTACTTGGTCGAACGAACACAAAGTAAGATGCAGTCCATGTACCTAAAATCATAAACCCTAATGAAATCCATCCTTGCCAAGTCATCATCGCCGTCATCACCAATCCATTACCAATTGAGCAACCTCCTGCTAAACCTGCGCCGAACCCCATCATAAGTCCACCACATAAGCTGTTAATCGCCGTTTTTGTATCTGGAATACGGAATCTAAATTCGCCACTCATTTTTGCTGCTAATAATGATCCTAAGAAAATACCTAGCACTAAGAAAACACCCCAGTTGATGAAGCTAATTTGTCCAGTCACCAAAAACTGCAAAATATTAGCAGAAGGTGTTGTAACGCCTAACCCACCTATGCGTCCAGTAGCAACACTTAATGGCCACGCTAAAGTTGCAATCACTCCAATAATTGTTGCAGTTATAAATGGATGCCAACGTTTTTCAAATAGTATATGTGCTAATCCCGTTTTTTTCGGCTTTAACCCCGGAATTTTCACTCGTGGCTTCTTTAGCTCACGGTAAATGATAAATGTAACGACTACTACAAAAATCGTAATAATCAACCAGTTATTTACGCCAAGTGTCTCGGCAATAGAATTACTTTCAATTTTCGTTTCTTTAATAGCCGTATCCATCGGCAACAATACACCTGATTTCATCATTGCTGCTACAAGCATATAACCAGCTAATGCAATCCAACTGCCAAGTAAACCTTCCCCTGCACGATACCAAGTACCTGTTGCACAACCACCTGCGAAAATAATGCCAATTCCAAAAATAAACGAACCAACAATAACAGCTACGATTGGTAGCGAACCAGCACTGAATTCAAATACCTTTAAACTAATTAAGGTATATACACCCACACTTTGTATTGCTATTGCAATAAGTAATGCGTAAAACATACGGTTATCTTTTGTTAAATACATATCGCGGAATCCGCCAGTTAAGCAAAAACGACCACGTTGCATAACAAATCCAAGTAAAGCTCCGCAAATAAGTCCTGTTATAACCATTTGAACCATCGTTATTCCCCTTCCGATACCTTAGTATTCTTATAGGGTATATTACCACTTGTTTTACTATGAATTCAATGACTTTTTTTACTATTTTAAATACAATGACTTTTTTCATATTTGCGCACACAAAAACCCCTTGCTACAAGTGCAGAAAACTGCTTCTTATAACAAGGGGTCAGATCATTATTTATTTGGCTAACTGCATTGCTGGACCAAAGAATTCATAATGAATTTTTTCGTCTTTCACGCCAATCTCATATAGATTTTCAATGATTGCTTCCATAAAGCCAACAGGTCCACATACGTAAACATCTGCATTATCGGCTACTTTTTCGGCTAACAATTCTTTTGAGATTTTCTTATTTTCATCCGAATATAACGCTGTATATGACGCATTTGGTAGCACATTTACTTTCTTTTTGATGTCATCGCTAAATGCTACAACTTTTTCATTGCGTGCACACTGGATAAAGCTCACTTCGTTTGTTGCATCGTCTGTTAGTGATTGCAGCATACTATTCAATGGTGTGACACCGATACCACCGCTTATAAATGTAATAGGAGTAGAAGTTTCTTCTAAGACAAATAGCCCCGCTGGAACACTTACATCCACTAAATCTCCCACTTCTAATACGTCATGAATAAAGTTAGATACTTTACCATTTGGCGTATGATCACTTTCACGTTTCACTGAAATACGGTAGCCGTCTTCTGCGTCTGCTTGCGAAAGCGTATACTGACGGTTCATTAAATATTGTTCGCCTGGTACTTTCACACGGATACTGATATATTGACCTGGCTCATAAGCTGGTAGCGGCGTACCGTCTTCATTTTCAAAGTAGATAGATGTAACAAGATCACTTTCTACTACTTTTTTCGCCACTTTCAGTTGTTTAAATAAGCGCCAACCGCCATTACGCTCAGCTTTTTGATATAGCTCTTCTTCTACTTGAATGAAGATATCTGCAATGACGCCATATGCTTCAGCCCAAGCATTAATAATATCATCTGTTGCTGCATCACCAAGCACTTCTTTAATCGCTTTTAGTAAGTTTTCTCCAACAATTGGATAGTGCTCAGGTAAAATACCTAGACTACGGTGTTTATGAGCAATTAACATCACCGCTGGTAAAATAGCTTCTAAATTTTCAATATGAACCGCAGCAGCATAAACTGTGTTTGCTAATGCTGTTTGCTGGCGACCTTTTTCTTGGTTTGTATGGTTGAAAATATTTAATAATTCTGGATGAGCTTGAAACATATTTTTGTAAAACGTTTTAGTAATCTCCACTCCATGAACTTCTAATACAGGAACTGTCGCTTTAATAATTTGTACTGTTTCTTGTTTTAACATATCGCATACCATCCTTTCGTGATTACAATATAACGCTATCAATTTCTTAAAGCAATATGTAAAATACATCTTTAACAAAATGGACATAATTAATGTATTTTAAATACATCTTTAAAAAAGTATTGAATTTATTATACTTCAATGTAAAAATGCTATAATTATTTTGAACTATAGAAAGTAGGGTGTTCTTATGCGCTTAACTTTATACACCGATTATTCTCTTCGAACACTCATTTATTTGGGTGCAAAGGATGAAGGCCAATTATCAACTATCCAAGAAATTTCTGATGCTTACAATATATCGAAAAACCATTTAATGAAGGTGACACATCAACTTGGATTATTGGGCTATATTGAGACAATTCGAGGACGGGGCGGAGGAATTCGCCTAGCGATTGATCCAAAAACCATTACAATTGGTGAAATCGTGCGTCATACAGAAGAGGATTTTCATCTTGTCGAATGCTTTGACAAAGAAAATAATCTATGCAAAATTGCACCAGAATGTCAGCTAAAAGGCGTATTATATGAAGCATTACAAGCTTATTTATCAGTCTTAGATCGCTATACGCTTGATGATTTTTTACATTCGAAAGACAAGTTGATGGCACTGTTGCTTGGCGAATAAAAATACCCGCACAACTCAAGTTGGACGGGTATTTCTTATGTCTATATTGTTTTACAATGCCTTTGAAAAGAAAATCATATCTAGCGCACGAATTCCATTTTCAAAGATTGGCTCTGGATAATTACTGAAAAAATCTTTTTCAATTGCTTCCATTCGAAAACCTGCTTTTTGATAGAACGCAATATTATCAATACTAGAATTCGCAGTTCCAACTATTATCGTTTGATATCCTTGTGTTTGACAAATTGTAGTTATTTGACGAAGCGCTTCTTTTCCAAGCCCTTTACCTTGATACTTCGGTACGATCGCAATATTTTTTAATTCTACTGTCTTATCAGACTGTTCTAGAAGTAACGCTACACCCGCTAACTGTTCCCCACATTTAATCTCATATAATTCACCATCATTTAAATATTTCCGAACAGCTTCTTCACTTTCATCGGCCAATAACAATTGTGGTAAATAGTCTTCCCTCACACCTTCCACTTTCTTTAAAGATGTACGATATTGGACAAAATCTTCGCGCTCAAAAACATTTAAAACACAAGGTTGCTTTTCTTTGACCTCTAGCCATGAATGCTCCTTCGGAAAATCACTTTCAACTCCGAGTCGAATAAAAGGCAACTTTTCCTGTGCCTTTTGTGAGCGAATATTGACCTTTCTAGCTCCTGCAAAAACATACTTTAACCCTAACTCAAAAAATGCAATATCTAAAATGGCAATTTTAGATTGAAGATTATAGCCTTTACCCCAAAATTCATAGCCTAGCCATGAGCCAATATGACAGCTCTTTTTATTGTGATCAATAAACATTAACGCCGTTACACCAATCAGTTGTCCTTCCTCATCTAAGACAACACGAGGAACAGTCTTTCCTGCTTCTTCGTCCACACACTCACGTTTAATAAAATTAATCGTATCTTCCACTTTTCCAGCAGGTAACCCTAGCGCATCTCGAACCTGTGGCATAGAAGACAGTGCATGCATTGCTTCAGCATATTTTATAGCGTGTCTCACTAAAGTTACGGCCATATTCTATTCTCCTTTTAATATGATCGTGCCCTAAGCATTGGATTTTTGTATCATCCTCTAATGGCATAAGAGCTTTTTCCATCCATTTATTCATGTCTATGGCTTCATCACCATAGCGTGAGGTTGATTTCCGTTCCGGCTGGGCGCTTCGTTGCTGGCGCTTCGCTTTCGCACAGAAAACATCCCCTTTGTTGCTGACGCTTCGCTTTCGCACAGAAAACATCCCCTTCGCTGCAGGGACTGTTGGTCACGAAGGCGTTATCACAGGATGTGATGCTTTTAGCCTTGGTTCCTCGATTGCTGGTTCCCAAGGAGTCGCCCAGTTCTAACGAAGATCAACTTATACACATAGTATACGTTTTTAAAAAAGTCATCCCTAACTTTGACGATGAGGCATATTCATTTATTCCTAAATTTAATTATATGTTAGTTGCCAAGATACACCGAAACGATCCTGAATCCAGGCAAATTTCTTTGAAAACCCATAATTATCAAGCGGCATTAACGCCTGTCCACCCTCTAAAATTTGAGCAACCAGACTGTCGATTTCATCTATAGACTCACATTCCACAAAGATAGAAGTTGACGGTGTAAATGTAAAGTTATGTTGTATCACACTATCATTCACCATTATTTTCAAACCCTTTAAATGAAGAACAGCCATTGCAACCTGTTGTGAGTCTTCCATATAAGTTAAGCTTTCTACTTGTAACTCCGA
Organism: Lysinibacillus sp. G1-3; assembly: GCF_056322905.1. NCBI lineage: Bacteria > Bacillati > Bacillota > Bacilli > Caryophanales > Bacillaceae > Lysinibacillus > Lysinibacillus sp. G1-3. Next base: position 170,568 of record NZ_JBWHYQ010000008.1, on the reverse strand, counting down.
AAACCATTGTTGATATTGCTGGATAGCTTCATTGGCTTGTCCTTGAAACATTAGAAACGTAGTGGCACTTTTCATTTATTTAACTCCCCTTCATATTTTGTAATCCATTGTGCTGGTGTCATTTTCGAAACGAGCTCTCCAATTAATTCGTACGGAATATTTTTAGTGTTTGTAAAACGAATACAGCTTTTCCCCATATTAAGCTTTGTTGGAACTCGTTTCGCGTATTCCTCTTGGAACCACGAGAGTAACGCTTGATCTGCATAAATGCCCATATGATAAACCGCAATATGACGTTTTTGTGCAGCAAGACTTATAAAGGGTAAAGGAGTATTCGGTGTACAATGGTAGCCCTTCGGATAAGTAGATAACGGGACAACATAGCTTATCATGTCATAATTCATATTTTCTTCAAAACCCTCTGGTAAATTGCTTTCTACCACATCTACAAGTTTGGCAAAACCCTCCTGCCATTTTTCATCTACTTGCTCAATATAAGTGTTTTTCATACTCTGTCCCCCTTTTCAATATAGTATTATTGCTAGGTGTATATCTTTATAAAAGACTCTTTCCATAACGTAGAATTGATTTCCGTTCCGACTAGGCGCTTTGTTGTTACTGTCGCTTCGCTTTCGCACAGAGCAAAGCTTCCTGGGGGCGCCCGCTGAGCCGCTTGGGGCAACAGATGTTTTTTGCGCGAAAGCGTAGTGCTAACGTAGTGATAGTAGCAGGATGTTGGTCACGAAGGCGTTATCACAGGACGTGAAGCTTTAGCCTTCGTTCCTCTATATCGCTGATCCCCAAGGAGTCGCCTAGTCTACACTCCAATCAACTTAAATTTCATACTAAATATCATCCCTATTTTTTTATGATGAGCCAATCTGATTTCCGTTTTTAATCGCTCTATTGTGTAATGGATACTAGGCTAATCATAGGATTGCCAATTACAATGAATATAGCATCACTAAAAGGAAACAATAAAGTCTCTTTGTTTTTTATGCTTTACCTTCCGCCTTTGCTTTTCGGTATAATTCCTTTGTTTTGTAGCCTAGTCTAATAATTTCACGCATCTCCTCCAAGCGCGCTACCTGCGTCTCTTCCTTTTTCGCACTATAAATATATCGGGCCCAATCTTTTTGATAGCCCGGTGTTAATCCATCATAAAATGTTAAATCACCCTTATTTTCCGCAAGTGAATCACGCAATTGAGGAATCATACCTTCATAGTCGCTTACGCATTGACTACTCGCTGTCTTCTTCTTACCACGGCTTTTGCCATCTCTTTTTATGCTTAATATTGAAAATGTCTCATCTAAAGACATAAGACTCGCAAATTTATAATCACTGCCAACAATGTATTTTTCATCGTCTACTTGAATAGCCGGGAAGATTTCATCGCGATGAATAAATTGTTCATACTTCTTATTCCCTTTTTTCGGATACACAAAAAATAAATAGCCTTGTTCCACGAGAGTGTTTAACTTTATTTCATTTTGTAAATACGTTACCATTTCATCAATAGTAAATACAAAGGTAATGATTCGATCATGAGGTGTATTCCCTAATTGGGGTATCCCCTCTAGTAACATATCCTGCGGCTGATTATGAATAGCAATGGACAATCCATCTTTAACTTTAAATTTCTTTTGCATAGTTTTGACACCTCTTTTAATGATCCATACAATTTTCTCTTAGTTTTGATAGTATAGCTGATTTAATGAAAAATTCGTACAAAAAAAACGCTCAAATTTTCTCGAGCGTTTAAATTGAGATAAGTTACTTAATTTTTGTAGCCGCAACTATTGCTTTAACAATCGGAATGATTATTACAATTAGCACAATCGGCAAGAACCACCAACCAATATTCTCTGTCTCCCCAAGTGCAATACGTATCATTTGGAATGATATAGCTGCAAATAAAATGAGACAGAGGTTTTTTGTTTCATTCAATCCTTTTCGGCTATTTAAATAAAAAGCCTCAACATTACTTTCATTTAAGCGTGCTGGGTAATTATGCGTATGTGGAACCTTTTCAAGGAACCCTAGAAAAATCCATAGAAATAGTCCAATAAACGGAAGGATAAATAATTCTATTTTGGAACCCCAGCGATCAACTTCTCCTGCTCCGTTAAAATGTCCTGGAATCTCCTCAGGTAGTTTGCCCCACATGACAAAAATATAAAGGATAGACAGTACAAATAATCCACCACCGATATAGTCCCAAATCTTTTCATATGTTGTTTTTGGCAATTTCAAAACAGGCCTATACATCTTCCCACATCCTTGCTTATTCCTTTACCATTTCTACGTTACTACAGTTCATTTAGTTTCAAATTTGCGCAAATTGTCTTAATTGTTTGCAATATGCACATAACTATCCGCTTTCACTAGCAGTGAAACGGCACTTTATTCTACCTTTTTTATCATTTTATCTACAACTTACGTCCTTACTCTTCCTATTCAATATAGTAGAAATTCTCATAATACTTTGTAAAATTAATATAATCTGATATAAATGGTATATACATATTTCATTTTTTTGTAACATTTCTACTAAATTACTGAGAAAGGAAACGACAACTATGCGATTTACTATCTATAAGAAGCTAACACTCGGTTTTTTTATTGTTATTTTAGTATTAATTGGCACTATCGGATTAAATTTTAAACAGCTTAATTCCGTAAACAAAACATATCGCGTGTTACTTGAAGAACAAACAACAAAATCTATTAGTATACAAGAGCTTCGCGCAATTGCTAAACAAGAAATTGTAAATATGAGAGGCTATCTATTACTTGGAGACAAGCAAAATTTTCAAAGTAATACGGCGTCCCGTGAAGAATTTAAAAAGAAATATGATGAATTAATGGCATCATTCGATTCTCAAAAATCAATTGAATTATTAGAGGCAATCAATAAAAGCGAGCAAGATGTCCAACAGTTCGCAGATCGAATGTTTTCATTAAAGGCAGATGGAGAAACAGAACAATATGTAAAGCTTGATAGCACACAAGGCCGACTAATTATTAAACAATTCGATGAACGTGTAGCTAACCTTGCTAACTACCAAGATGAATATATAAAAGAAAAAATCGCTGCTACATCAAAAGAAATTCAAGATATTAAATTCCAAATGATTATTCTTGGTATCTTTGCTGTTGTCATAAGTCTGATAATTGCTATGATCATGGGAAGCCTTATTTCCCGCCCAATCAGGGGAATGGCAAAGACTGCGAAAAAGATTGCTGGGGGCGATTTGACAGCTGAGCAAATTCAAATTAAAAATCGTGATGAAGTAGGCGATTTAGCACTTGCCTTTAATCAAATGGCGGCAAACTTAAAGGATCTTATTACAAATGTACGTCATAACACTGTACAAGTAAGTGGTTCTGCTGCTGAGCTAACCGCAAGTGCTGAACAAACTATTCAAGCGACAGAACAAATCACTTCCTCTATACAAGAAGTAGCAAGCGGCTCCGAAGCTCAAGGGAAAAACGCTACTGAAAGCTCGGTAGCTATGAAAACTATGACAAAAGGCATTCAACAATTGGCTGTGACTACAGCTGCTGTTTCAGAGCTTGCTATAGAGACAAATACGGAAGCGAATAAAGGAAATGAATCACTACACCGTGTTATTACACAGATGGACACAATCAATTCAGCGGTTTTAGAATCTGCTAGCGTTGTGAAAGATTTAGAAAACCATTCTGTTGAAATCGGAAATATTATTAGCCTCATTACAGATATTGCAGAGCAAACAAATTTACTAGCATTGAATGCTGCAATTGAGGCTGCACGTGCAGGAGATCATGGTCGAGGATTTGCAGTAGTTGCGAATGAAGTAAAAAAATTAGCGGAGCAATCCAAACGATCTGCTGAAAAAATTTCAACTTTGATTTCAGAAATCCAACAGAATACACACCACGCCGTAGCTGTTATGGATACCGGTACACAAGAGGTTCAAGTAGGTATGCAAGTTGTAAAAGTAGCGGAGGAAGGCTTCTCAAAAATCGTTGAACTGACCGAGCATGTATCCAAACAAATTCAAGAAGCAACGACAGTTTCAGAGGAAATGTCATCAAACGCTGAGCAAATTTACGCATCCTTTGATGAAATTGCAACAATCGCACAGACGTCTTCTTCCAATCTACAAAATGTAGCGTCTGCTTCCGAGGAACAGCTTGCGACTATTGAAGAAGTGGCCGCTTCCGCTGCCACACTATCAAACATGGCCGAGGAATTACAAACACAGGTTTCGCGTTTTAAAGTGGAGTAAGGAATTTGGTAAAGTTTCTATAATAGCTAATTATCATAACGTGGGGTTGATTTCCGTTCCGACTAGGCGCTTTGTTGCTGCCGCTACGTTAGCACTACGCTTTCGCACAGAGCAAAGCTTCCTGGGGGCGTCCGATGAGCCGCTTCGCTTCGCTGCAGGGTCTCGGGCCAACACGATGTTAGTTACGAAGGCGTTATCACAGGACGTGATGCTTTTAGCCTTCGTTCCTCTATATCGCTGATCCCCAAGGAGTCGCCCAGCCTCCACTCCAATCAACTTAATACATTGCATGCATTTTAACAATATTATGCCTCGAAGCACAACGACTATAGTTAAACGTATGAGCTGTTTTCAAAGCATCTACCTGGTAAAACGTAGAAAATCATTGATTCTACGAGTGCAAAGTCAGCTCATAAAACAAATATATTTATCCTTTTCTTTTTAAAAACCAAAATAATAAAGTTAAAATGAAAAGAACAAATGGTGTTAGTCCAATATATTTAAAAGAATTTTTTGCTCCTAATAAAAAATAAAATGCTATAGGCAAAAATGTAATTGTACTTATCAGCATAAAAACCCAAGACTTTTTAAAAATACCTACTATTAATGTGACTCCAAAAATGAAAAATGAGAGCTGCCATAGGAACAAAATTGTGTTAGAATCCGCCATATCGTCTTCTCCTTTTTAACATCTTCCTATATGAGAATGGGCTCTGATTATCCCTAGATGGTATCTATCGATGACATTCATTTATGTGTACAGGATTCTTCGATTTTCTAATAATTACCAGTACGAGCAGCACGGGAATCTAATCAATTACAGCCTCTTCCTTGTACTTTTCATTTAACACACTTAACATCTTAATAATTGCCGTTTCCTCACTTGGTACTTGTAAGGACGCAAGCTCACGTACTTTATGTTCACCTACACAAACGCTTTCTTTTGCCTTTGCAAACATGGACGCATCATTCGTATCATTACCAAATGCGATAAATTCACCTTCAGCGATACCTAACTTCGTTAAACCATTCCATTTATCTATGCCGCTCGGGCTCATATCTACAATATTTTCAGATGTATGTTCATACAACGAGATTGGTAGTTTTTTTAGTTCGCCTACTATTTCATTACGTTGCTCTCCAGGGAATAATACAGCTTTCACTATATCCTTCAACTCTTGCAACGAAACATTTTTCGCAAGTTTTAATGGATCTAAATTTTGATAAATTGGATGTGTCTCACTACCTGTATATGCATAATCCCAATCACCGTCTATTAAATACGGCAATCCAAATGCTGAAATAATGTTTTGAATCTCTTCTACAATTTTTGCTTCAAATGCTGTTACCTCAATAATTTCACCGTTCCGTGCAACAAATGCACCATTTCCCCCTACCATTGAAAATTTTCGCATTGTTTCAGGTAATACTGGTAGTAAATCACGAATCGGACGAGCTGATGCAAAAATGATTTCATGCCCGTTTTCGATGCAAGCTTCTAAAGCATTAGTAACACCCTCACTTAATGGTTGTCCCTTAAAGCAAATCGTACTGTCTAAATCAAATACAAATTTCATTGTCACGCCCTCTTTCTAAACTGTTAATTACCCATTTATTATCTCATAAATATTTACATTTATTGTAGAAATAATAGTGATTATTATCATAACGTAGGGTCGATTTCCATTCCGACTGGGGGCATCCGATGAACCAAATAAGAGAATTTTTTTATCATTTTCAAATGTTTGATTTCATAATAAATGAATGACCTCAAACAAGACAGAAAAGAAATAATTTTTAGAATATTATTGACAAATCAAAAATATCGCAGTATGATTGCTTTCAACAACACATTATTGTAGGCCAAGATTGGAAATAGTAGAAATGAAAGTGTACTTGTAGAGAGTCGGTGGTTGGTGCAAACCGATAGGCACACATTTTGAACTCGTCCATGAGCCACTCCCTGAACTTTAAGTAAGGGACGTCGGTTTCCTCCGTTAACGGGATAGACAGTGATAGCTGTCGATAAGGGGGCTTTTTCTGTAAAGAGAACGTCAATTAGAGTGGTACCGCGAGCATAAACTCGTCTCTATATTTTTATATAGAGGCGAGTTTTTTTATTTTTATTGGCCTAGGTGTGGATTTCGTCTCTAGCAGAGCTAAAGGTTAAAAGCAGAGACAATATTAATATTACTACTACAAAAGGAGTGTTTGAAAATGGGAAGAAAAATTTGGGTGTTTGATACGACTTTACGTGATGGCGAGCAAGTGCCAGGTGCAAAACTGAATTTATATGAAAAAGTAGAGATTGCTCAGCAACTCAAAAAATTAGGCGTCGATATTATCGAAGCTGGGTTCCCCGCTTCATCACAAGGAGATTTTGATGCAGTTAAAGCTGTTGCACAAAAAGTTGGGAATACAAGCGACATTATGATTACTGCTTTAGCACGTGCTGTACAGGCAGATATTGATGCTGTTTATAATGCTGTAAAATATGCAGAAAATCCGATGATTCATATGGTACTCGGTACTTCTGATATTCATGTTGAGAAAAAATTTAGTAAATCCAAGGATCAAATTCTACAGATTGGCGTAGATGCAGTAAAATATGCGAAAACTCTTCTACCACAAGTCCAGTATTCAACAGAAGACGCTTCTCGTTCAGATTTCGAGTATCTTTGGAAAACCATTGAAGCCGTAATGAAGGCTGGTGCAACAATGATAAATGTACCTGACACAGTTGGCTTTGCAGAACCAGAAGAATTTGGAGCGATGATTTATAAACTAAATGATCGTATGAAAAACTTAGACGATAGCGTTCTGTTAAGTGTTCATTGCCATAATGATCTTGGAATGGCAACTGCTAATACGCTTGCTGCGATTAAAAACGGCGCAGATAAAGTAGAATGTACAATTAACGGAATTGGCGAACGCGCAGGAAATGCTGCATTAGAAGAGGTAGTCATGGCATTGAAGACACGTAGCTCGGTATACAATGCTGAGACGCGTATCAACACAAGAGAAATTATGAATACGTCTCGTCTTGTTTCAAGCTTTATGGGCTTAGACGTACAAGTAAACAAAGCGATTACTGGAGATAATGCTTTTGCCCATTCATCTGGTATTCATCAAGACGGTCTTCTTAAATCTCGTGATGCCTATGAGATTGTCCATCCAGAAGATGTAGGTCTTGACGATATGGAGCTAGTCCTGACAGCTCGCTCTGGACGTCACGCGGTGAAAAATGCTCTTGAAAAACTTGGCTTTTCAAATCTTACAGCGGATGAATTCGAAGGAATCTTCGAAGGCTTCTTAAAGCTGGCTGATGCAAAGAAAGAAGTTTACGATCACGATTTATATGTTATTGTAGAAAGCTATTATGAAAAGCATGATGCAAACAATGCTAACGCCACTCACTATAGTGATCAATTCTTTGATTTCGATGATTTACAAGTCGTCAGCAACGTAAGTTTCCCTTCAGCAAGTGTGAAAGTACGTAAAGGCGGGGAAATATTTAAAGCAAGTGCAGTTGGCTCAGGTCCGATTGATGCCCTATATTCAGCCATCGCAGAAATTACAAACATCGATGTGAAACTTGTAGAGTATAATATCAATAGTGTTTCTCGTGGTAAAGAAGCGCTTGGTAAAGTAAAAATAACAATCGAGCATGAAGGTGAAAAATATATCGCAAAAGCTGCAGATACAGATATTTTAAAAGCGAGTGCGCTAGCTTATATTAATGCCATCAACAGTATTGTTGTTGCTAAATTAACGCCTGTTATGAACTAAATAATAGATCAATTATGCCTCGGCATAATTGCGTCCGGAATCGGCTTTGTGCTTAGGCCTGCACGAGGGCCGACACGATGTCGGTCATTTCGGTATTGCCACAGGACGTGGCGTTTTTACCGATGCAGGTCAGTTAGCCGTTATCGCATGGATGCGATGATTCCCCTAAGCACTCTTTTCCGATGCCGTGACATCCGCCGGAGGCTTTAACTACTTTCATCTGAAAGAAGTTAAAAGCAGTATGGCACTATTCGGAGTCATACTGCTTTTACTTTTCCTATCGACTGCCCTCAACTAACTTTTGATATTCCTCTTCAATTAGTGCCACATCAAGACGTTCAAACAGTGGTGTCACTTCACTAATGCTTGTTGGTAAGTCTACTTGTTCATGCCACTTCACTTCTTTGATCCCTAACATTTTTCTCACCTTCTCAGCTGAAAACGGTAAAAATGGATGTAATAGCTGTCCAAGGTTGGCAATGATATAAACACATGTTGCTAATGTTTGATTTCCAGCTTCCACATTCTCTTTCACCTGTAGCCATGGCTGCTGCTCGTCAAAATAGCGATTAGCCGCACGAATATATTCAAAAACAGCCTCTAATGCTTGCTTAAAATGACCCGCTTCTATATGATTCCCAACATCATTAAACAGCTGAGTTGTTCGTTTTCGAATAGTGTCATCTACCTCTGCATGAGGCACTTGACGATCAAACGATTTCTCTAAAAACTTCAATGTACGATTAACAAAATTACCGTAAGCGCCAAGTAATTCACCATTATGACTATAAATAAATTCTCGCCAAGAGAAATCAGTATCGCGATTTTCTGGCGCATTCATTGTTAAAAAGTAACGAATAGAATCTGCATCGTATCGACTTAAAATATAAGGCACCCAAACCGCCCAGTTTTGACTCGTCGATAATTTTCGTTTTTCTAATGTTAAATATTCGTTTGATACAATATTTGTAGGTAATGCCTTTACTCCCATCCCCATTAGAATGGCTGGCCATATAATTGTATGGAACGGGATATTATCTTTACCATGCACATAATATGAAATCGTTTCTTCATTCCACAAATCTTCAATCGCTATTTGGTGCTGCCTTGCCCATTCCAAACTCGCTGTTAAGTAACCTGCTACTGCTTCAATCCACACATATATTTTTTTGCCTTCAAAACCTGGTACTGGCACATCTATTCCATTTGGTAAATCCCTTGTTACAGCACGATCCGGAACCCCTTCTGCCAAGTAACGCTCTGTTAGACTTAAGGCATTGTCTCGCCAGCGTTTTTCTGCCTTTGCCTCCGCTAAATAAGTCTCTAGCCTCCCCTGAAACTGACTAAAGGCAAAGTAAAAATGCTCTGTCTCCTTGATAATTGGCGCATTCCCACAAATCTTGCAGCGTTTATCGATTAAATCGAGCGGGTCTAAAATGGTTGAGCAATTATCACATTGGTCACCACGTGCCATCGCACCACAGTTTGGACAAATCCCCTCGACAAATCGGTCAGGTAAAAACTGCTTGTCCGTTTCACAATAAGCCTGTTCAATTTTCTTTTTGTATAAAAAATTGTTCGCTAATAGCTGTAAAAAAATTGTTTGAACAGATTCATGATGGTGCTGCGCATCTGTCCGCGTATGCAAATCATAGGTAAATCCTAATTCATTGAAGCATTTTGAAAACTCTTCGTGATAATGATTAGCAATTGCTTCCGTTGTCGTATTTTCCTGTGCAGCCCGAATAGAAATCGGGGTGCCATTACAGTCACTTCCTGAAACATATAATACCTTCTCGCCCTTTTGTCGATAATATCTAGCCAAAATATCGCCCGGTAATAATGCAGCAACATGCCCTAAATGCAAAGAACCGTTTGCATATGGCCACGCGCCTCCAATAACAATTGTCATCCTAAGTTGCTCCCCTCGAAAAAATGTAAAAAGTGTAAGGTGTGTTGATCAACCATTTTTATTCATCTAAACCTGTATTCACTTAACCAAGACACCTGAAAAAATGTATAAAAAAACGCCCTAATCAAAATTGATTAGGACGAGTATACCCGTGTTACCACCTATATTTACAAATAACTCTCACTATTTGCCTCCATCAGTGCGTCTCATTTCAAATTTCAATGAGAGATACTGCCGCTGTTGTAACGAGTGCCCATCTCGTCGTAATCTACTCGCAAACTTGCTTTCGGTACGAAGCTCAAAGGTCATTTTCAAAAGGGGACATTTACCTCATTTCCACCAACAGAGGCTCTCTATATAATGCTTATCCAATTTACTTTTCCTTATCAATGCTTTTATTATAGATTTCCACTATCTTACTCTTTTTACCCTTGAATTGCAACGCATGTCGATAAATATCTGAAAGTTCTCGATAAAACGAAAAAGTTAGGCGATAAATCAAAAAAGTTGGGTGATAAATCATTCAATCTTCTCGATAAATCAGGAAATGTAGTCGATAAAATTTTAGCCTAACTTCAAATCTAGTAAGTTTTTTAAATCATCGATGACGATGTCTGCTTTCTGTAATTCTGTTTCCTGTGCAAAGTCAAAACGAACACCAACAGAGAATAACTGATTGTCATGAGCAGCTTGAATATCAGAAGAACGATCACCAACAACTGCCCCGCGTTCAATAGCATTTTCCTCAATTACCTTTTTCACTAAATCCGATTTATGACCACTCGAAATGGACTGAATACTATATGTACTTTTAATAAAACGTTGTAATTGATAAGTTTCTACTATCGCCTGTAAATACTCAGTTTGTCCATTACTAGCAATGAATAAATCGTAGTTATCCGCCAAAGCAGACAGTGTTTGCTCTGCATGTGGATACAATGCGCCCTGACGATTTCGTATTTGTTCAATAAGCTTAACATGGAATAATGCATTGCTTTCTTTCCGTGTCGCTAGCGTATGCATAGGACATAACGTTTCCCACACAACAGGTAATGGAACCCCCATAATTTCACGGTATTTCTCTATTGGCGTTTCTCCCTGCCACAAGCCCTTTGCACGTAGCACATCGAACGTTGCCGATAGTGCTGGTTCTAATATAAGATTTGTTTGAAATAAAGTACCGTCCATATCAAAAATAATAGCTTTTTTCATAAAATCACCCCTTCTACTATTATCAACGTATTCATTAGAAAGAGTGTTGCAACCTTTAGACATCAAAAAAACTCCATATGCATTTTTTCCTTTTTATAATAATCCAAGCGATCCTGTAAAGTCCCTGTATGAAATTCGAACTTATGACCGTCTGGATCTGTGAAATAAATCGATTTTTTATCTCTCACATCTCTTTGTCTACCTTCTAGGATATTGACATTAAGTTGGATTAACTTTTCATACAATTTGTCAAAATCTTCCTCGTGGATAGAAAAAGCTAAATGTGTATAGGATTGATGTATTTCATTACGAGGAATATCCTTTTCTACATTCAGGGCAAGCCACAGCCCATTTACATCAAAATAGGCTGTACTTTTCCCCTTCACTAATAATTTTGCGTCAAAAACCTTTTCGTAGAATGCAATGGATTCCTCTAGATTTGAAACTGAAAATAATAAATGATTTATGTTTCGGATTGTCATATGTGTGTCCCCCAACTATGAGATAACCGTTCACCCTCATATCAAGTTTCGTTTAATTAGATTTTTTACCTTTCTTCCCCTTCGCAATTTGCTTTGATTTGCGTTGCTCATTAAGTTTTGCCTGTGCATTTGCTTTTCGTTCGATAAAAGCAAGCTCTCTTTGCAATTTAAAATAGCTTTGAAGGCGGGATTGTTCAAGCACACCATCTGTAATGGCTTGCTGTACAGCACAATGCGGCTCCTTCTGATGTTTGCAATCTCTGTAACGACAGGCTGTAGAAAGTTCCTCAATGTCCTTAAAACTAGAAGATAAGCTGTCACTCTGATCCCATAATTGTAATTCTCGCATTCCAGGTGTATCAATTAAACAGCCACCACCTGGCAATAAAACTAATTCACGATGTGTGGTTGTATGGCGCCCCTTCGCATCATCTTCACGAATATCCGAAACCTTCATATAGTCCTCACCACTAAGGGCATTCGTCAATGTAGATTTCCCTGCTCCAGAAGAACCAAGCAATGCTCCTGTTACGCCTTCCGTAAATAGCGCACGAATATCCTCTAAGCCCTCACCTGACAGAGCACTAGTCACAAAAATATCCACACCGAACGCTACAGACTCAACCTCACGTATTTTACTAGCAATATCTTCACAAAGATCAGCCTTCGTCAATACAACGACCGGCTTCGCACCTGAATCCCACGCAGCTACTAAATAACGTTCTAAACGACGAATATTAAAGTCTGCATTTAAGCTCATCACTAGAAGCACGATATCAACATTCGATGCTACGATCTGCTCTTGTACTTCCGCCCCCGCTGCCTTCCGTGAAAAGACTGATTTTCGTGTAAACAATTTATGAATAATCGCCTTTTCCTCACCAGTCATTTTCTCAACTAGCACCCAATCCCCAACTGCGGGAAAATCCTCACGTGCTAATGATGTATACGCGTAATGTCCAGCAATCGTTGCCAGCCACTCTCCTTCTTCAGCCAGCACACGATAGGAATGCTTATGCTCCAATGTAACCCTAGCCGGCACACAGTTCGCTAGCTTAGCCTCCTGTTTAAATCCAGTCATTTGATCTTCAAAATATGTTAAAAATCCTAAAGTTGTTAAATTCAATTTGTTTTCCTCCTAAATATGCATATCGTTTATCATCACTTGAAAATAAACACAAAAAAACCATGTCTCTGCGCAATTCGGCAGTTACAAGGTTCACAGGCACATTTAAGAGAATATACAAAACACCACAATCATGAATTAAATTGTATATTTTAGGCGTGTGAAATTGAACAAACCGAATTGCAGCTCATTAAAAACGGATCTATTCATCATGTCACATCACCTACTTTCGATTTTGTTATTTTTAATATAACGGAATCTTCCGAAATTGTCAATTATAAGATATCTTTTTAAAGAATCTTCACCATAACAATGGGGGTTATTACCTCTCCGACCGTCGCTTTTTTAAGAGCGACTAATACCTATAGTACAATAGGTATTACTCACAAAGGCGTCAAGTAAAACGATTATCAAAATATGATCCAAAATCAACAAAAGTTGATTTTGATACCATTTTAAAGTGTGTTATCGTTAAAACCAAATATTAAAGCCTATATCCAAGAACTTACATCTACTAAAATTCAAGACATCTTAACCATTTATAAAAACCATGCTATACTGTAATATACTCACTTAATTACCAATATTGTAAAAAATATACTTAATCACTTGCAGACATTTTATAAAGAAAGGATAAAATATGAACACGACTACTTCCCAAAAAGAAATTATGGATTGTGCATCTAATTGGATTATTGAGTCTTTTTTCAACCAGCAATTACAAGATGCTGCCCTTGGATACATACAATATAAATTTAAACAGCCTTTAAATTTCTCAAAATTAACTGAAATACACTACAAAGTTTTTAGAAATGTACATAATAAAAAAGAATTAATAGAAATTCAAACTATTGTAGAACTTATTCTTTTATCAGCTGATATATTAGATGATATTCAAGACAATGATGCCCCGTGTAATCCTTGGAGTAACAAAAGCCTTAGTTGTAATTTAAATATTTTACTCGGGTACTTGCTTATAGCTTTTCAAAGAATACATTACATCGACTGTTCTGAAAATGTAAAAAAATTCTTTAATATAATTATATATCCATCTCTACTTGATGCAATTAATGGACAACATACTGATTTAACTAATAATCATACTACTGAACAAGAGTATTTTGACATGACAGCATTGAAATCAGGATCTCTCATCTTGTTGGCAAATTTACTTGGTGCCGGAAATGTACACCCAACAACATTTGAAAAAATAAAAGAATACTCCTATTATCTCGGCATTATTGCACAAGTAAGAAATGATGTAAATGATTTATCTTACGCGATACATAAAAATGATATCAAAGATAAAAAGAAGACACTTCCTATTTTATATTATCTACACATACAAGATCCAAGATTTGCATCAATAAAGGAGTATTATAACAATGATGTCTCTTTTGAAGAATTGCTTGATAGCGAGCTTCATGCATTACACTCTTGTATTAATAGCGGTGATGCAATAACATATTGTAAAATTGTTGAGCAAATATATCTAAACAAGTTTAAAGAATGTATATATTCTTTAAATATCCCACCTAAGTATAAAAATTTACTACTCACTATCAAAGTTTAGACGTTATTTTGAAGCCCAAGAGCTTGAAGTCGGTAGAATAGAAGTATTTGCGCTTTCAAGGGATTTCAGAGCATTCTTAATTATTTCGATTTCATCTGCAGATACCATATATGCCAATTTTTCTTGCCCGACATTACTCGAATTATTTAATAAAAAATGAACTAAATCCATTAACATTTACATTACATCCTTTCAACTATATGTTATTTGTTCTTAAAAACACTATTAATGATAGGAAGCGAAATTATGGTATTTAAAAAAATCTTTTTAATTTTAAGTGGTATATTCATAATTTTACATTTTTATTTATTTTCATTAATGCTCAAGCCATATATGGGTATAAATATTTCTAGTAATTCATCTGGTGACTATATAATAACCCATATTAATAAAAACGATGGATGGGTACGTTATACAGCCGTTTCACCCGGTGATATTATTACAAAGGTTGACGGACAGCCAATCTCTGATGTCTCTATAAACAGAGGAAGCGAACTAGAAATTACAGATGGTGAATTTACGCAAATAGTTACTACTCCAAAATTTGAGACAAGACGTACTATTGAAGAACTAATTATTCCAAATATATTTTCTGTACTAGCACTAGTTTTATCCATGTTAGTGGTTAAATCTCCGAATGCTGTAAATCGATATTTCATTGGATTCTTGTTATCAGCTGCTTTGAGTTTATTTGCTTCGACCGAGTCTGGAAGGGATGATATTATCGCCAATATCATCATGGCTATTTTTCTGCCACTTGGATCATTGTTTTTAGTTTTATTTATCTTTGCTCTTCTTCATGACAGAGGAATTATTCAACAACAATCATCTATGTGGTTTAAATTTAATAAAGTATTATGCACAGTTGTCGTATCAATCAGAGTATTCAGTTTATTTTATAAAGGGCATATTTCAGCAATTAGTGCAAATTTAATTTTATTTTACTTTTGCGCAAACGTTTTTTGCGTGATTCTTATATTATGTTACTACTACATAAAGAACAAATCTCAGGAAGGAAAGATTATACTAAAATGGTTGTTATGGATTAATATACTTGCCTTTACACCATTTATATTACTCCATGCATTACCTTATATTCTAGATTTACCTTACCTAGACGACGATGCTGTTGAAATTTTTTTATTTATCATCCCTATTGGCTATTTCTATTTATCTGTTTCTAAACAATTAATTGATTTAAACTTCATTTTAAATCAAATTCCTTATTACTTTTTACTTTCACTTTTACCTGCAATAAGCCTTGCTACAATTATTATTTCTGACAACTTAAATCCTGATTCTAAGATTTTATATTTTTTCTTATTAATGTTTGTAACTGCAAGTATTATTGTTATTTTACTTTTTACCAAAGAGAAAGTGGACTTCATCCTTCGACACCGACTTTGGATGCGGGATGATAGTTTGTCTCAACAACTTGAATTTTTTATTCAAAAATTATCATCAAGTATGAAAGAAAATGATTTAAAAAATTTGTTTATTAGCCAACTTCAAGAATCGTTAGGGCCAAGCATTATTGCTTTTATAGCATTTGACTATCTTAAAGACGATTTTCAGTTAGAAGAAATTTCGAGAGACGAACAAGCCATTCACCTTTCTGAAAAATTTAAAGATATGATGCGTAATCATAAAAATATAGATTTGCTTGAATATCAGGGTTTGTTAGGTATGAGGATTCATACTATCGAATCTTCCCACACCTATATATGGATTGGCTATAAAAAGAATCAAACAGTTTTTAATCTTCATGAAAAAGTATGGTTTATTAATATTGTCAAATATTTAAGGCTCGTATATGAAAACATTTTCGCCGTTGAAAATCTAATTCATTCTATTGAACAAACCAAACTTCAACAAACACAATCTTCTTCTACTTTATCTCGTTTTTTGTTTCAGCTATCCGAGCAAGAAAGAAAACGTTTAGCAGCTGATCTTCATGATTCAGCTTTACAAGATCAAATTATTTGGTATCGTACACTTGAAAACTTGATAGCTACGAATCCTAATCTTTCGTTTGAGACAACGGAACAATTAAATCAAATAAAGACAGGGATGCAAGATGTCATTCAACAAATACGAACTACATGCAATGAACTTCGACCAGCTTTAATAACAGAAGTCGGATTAGTCTCAGCTTTGGAGGCATTATGTGAAAAGACGCAGATGAAGGCTGGCTTTGACATAAAATATGATTTCTCTCCGATTATTGAACATAACGATTATAATTTAGAAGTTTGCATTTATCGTGTTATACAAGAGCTTCTCAATAACGCATATAAGCATTCCAACGCATCTTTAGTTTCCCTATGTTTATGGGAAGATGAAAAGCAAATATACCTAGATTATCGGGATGATGGTGTTGGATTAACTACAACTACAACAATAAATAATACGCATACAGGACTAACCGGTATAAAAGAAAGAATTTATAGTTTTAAAGGACATATTGTCTTTCTAACTGAAGTTAGTCATGGTGTTGAAATTCATATAACAATTCCGAGGTGAAACAATTGATTCACATTCTTTTAGTAGATGATCATCAAGTGGTCGGTCTAGGTACTAAAACCATATTAGAAAATGAGCGAGATTTTAAGGTTACTTATTTACATGAACTAAATGAGGTACATAAAGAATTTGAAATGCATGATTATGATATTTATTTATTCGATATCCAAATGCCTCAGTGTTCAGGTATTGAATTAACAAAAAAGCTTTTATCAATACAGCCCAAAGCTAAAATTATTTTATATACGGGCTATGACTACTATTCACAATTTAGTTCACTTATGGCTTTGAATATTTGTGGGATAGTTAGTAAAACTGTTCCTTATGAAGATTTAATTATGACTATACGTGCTACATTAAAAGGGTATGCTTTATTGCCTTTACCCTTATTAAAAGAACTTAAACAAAAATCACCCTCAAGCAATAATTTAAGACTCACTCAAAAAGAAATATCAATTCTTCAAAGCTTGCTTAAAGGGTATAGTAATCAAGAAATTGCTGATCAATTGTTTTTAAGTATACGCGCCATTGAATATAACTTAACTAAAATTTATAAAAAATTAGGCGTAAACTCTCGTACAGAAGCTGTATCAGAGGTAATACGCTTAGACATTTTAAAAAGGTGATCTGCCCTAATGTTCTAATAATATAAAGTAAGACATGCTCCTGAGGTTAAGAACATTAAAATGTAGGAAGCTATTTGAATATCCTCAGATTGTTAGAAATACTTCTAACAATTTGGGGGTTATTAATAAGCTGTAAAAAGTCTTTACCACTTGTAGTTTTTGAATTTTTCCGTTCTCTATTTTTATTCATTAAATGTTGCCTTATTCTAGCTAATTGATTTTGAATTTTTTATAGCAAATGAATAATTTCACAAGCCTAAAGAACAGCTATTTCTTTAGCTGAGTTTTGAATTGAAGAAAAAGTTTCTTTCAATTTAGGTAATGGTAACCAAGAAAATCTATCTTCTTCTATTCCTGAAAGTGCCAACAACATCCCCGCTGCTCCAGAAAAAATGTCACCTGAAAGCTTATAGCAATAGTCTCCCGGCATAAAATATTTATCATGATCACTAAGTACATATAAATTTAAGGTGTTTAATGTTCTATCTAAGAATCTTCCTCCCGTTTGAAGCTCGATATCAATTGTGTTGGCAGTTATGATCATCCCGCCTAAGCCACGAAATAAACCCGAACCGTAAAAGCATTTGGAACTAGCCACTTCCCCTATTCCCTTTAATTCAGTTTCCCATCTCTTATCCTTTAACAAATGTCTTAACTCTATCATGCTAAGACCTACACCCGCGCTGCCACCTGCAAGGTACGGAATAAACCTGTTGTTTTCTTTATCGTTAACTTGATACACTCCTGAATTATCCATAATACATATACTTGTATCTTTTTCTAAAGCTTGCAGGGAAAGTTCTAACCATACTTTGTCATCAGTAGCTTTATATAAGGCACTATAAAATAGAGAAACACCTGACCATCCATCTATTAATCCTAGTGGAATCGCATCAGCATCGTTAGAAGTTACCACTATATCTTTTTCAAGAAGAGAACGCAACTGAAGACCTATTTTAATAGCACGATCAAGCATGGTCTTTAAATCTGGTATATAGGATGCAGATATAAATGCTAAGCCTATACCAGCTAATCCCGTTCTGATTGAAATATCTGCATTATCCGATTCTAATTCTATTGAATCATAGATTGCTTTGGATCTTTCAATCATCCCTAATTCATAAAGTACTCCTGCTACTCCTGCTTTTCCTGAAAAAAGCCCATTATCAAGCTGATTAATATATTCTTCCGAACTATATTTTAATGTCCAGGATTTTGCTATTTCAGGTACATCACCTGTACGTAATAGTGCCATGATTACTCCAAAGCCACCCGTTAGTATGTTAAAGAATCCACCTAAGGTTTCATATTGGCGAATATCCCCAGATAATAGTTTATTATCAGTCTTCAAATCATTGACAATACCTGCTCTGATTGATGAGATAATTTCCGGTAAATCTGATCGATTAAAATATTTAGATGGCGCAGATAGAAGACTTTTTTGCGGGATAACGCTCCTTTCATTACATTCACTTCCAATTTCTTCAATTAATCTCATTGCCTTACTACCGAATTGATCAAAAATCCATTGATCATGTTTCTTTATGATATTCACCGCTATATCTTGAACAGGTCCTATCGGTAGAAACACATATCTCGCAATGCGAAGTAAGGCAAACCAATCTGTCTGTTCCCTTGAAAGATTTGGAGCACCTACGAAACCAAGTCGCATTAAACCTGAAGGAATACTATCGTTTAAATGACTCGCAGCTTCAAAATCAATTAGTTTAATATCGTTAGAAGCTGTTACCATTACATTTGCTGGCTGCAAGTCGCCCATACCAACGTCTCTAGCATGGATAGATTGCAGAGCATCTTTTAATTGTCTTAGTATAGAACATGCATTATTACAATACTCACTTGAGTCTTGCTGTGCAGAGAATGGATAATTCGTGGCTATCCAAGTATCTAAAGATGTCCCGCTAATATACTCTTCTGCTAAAAATACATGTTCCCACTCTTGAAATTTTTTATGAAATGAAACCACAGATTCTAATCCTAGAAGTTTCTTTAAAATACTAGCCTCATGATTTAAACGCTCTACTGCATCTCTTCCTTGACCATCTAAACCTGCATGTGGGCGCCCCTCTTTCAATACCACTTTAGTACTTGAAGGTATGTGATTTGCCACATAGACCCCACCACCATTACTGAAGTGCAACGCAGATTCAATAGTATAATTATCAAGCTCTGATTCAGCAGTTTGTATTTTTTCATGCTCTTCTGTCATTTTATTTACAATTGGCGGTTCTTCTACAAAATCGGGAATCGTATAATAGGGTAATCGATAATCGGGTATTAACTCACCTAAAGGATTTAGAATGGCTGGAATTTTTGATGCACCCTTTATCAAGTACATTTCCTTAAATGCCCCGTACCTAAAATAAACATTCCCATCCAACCATCTTTTATCGTTCAATATGTATGGACCGTTTGAAAAGTCTTTTAATAGAGAATGTAGCTTCTCTAAAAGGAAAGTAAATTGATTTTCGTTATTCGGATAAATCGTAATAAATTTACCTGATGATGCCCTGTCACCATATTTAGAGTTCTTTAATATCAATTCCCACACATTTGATACATGCTTAAATGGAACTGAATTCTCAAACAAAAAATCCGAAACAACTTCTAACATTTCTTTAGCTTCTTTTGGAGTAGAACTAATATGTATCTTCCAACCCTGAATAGGCAAATCAGAGTCAGGCTTAGAATAATATGTCCAATGTTTATCCCAGTTTATAACCCAATTGAAGGGTACATTAGAAATTTTCAGAGCCGACTCTGTCGCCTTTTCAAGTGGAGGCTCATAATATTTCTCTTTATGATTAATATATTGTACATAACGCAAATCCATAAATTATTACCTCCACTCTGAAATTAGCTACTTAAGTTTTAGAATCCTGTACCTAGACCACCGCAAGTAAATGCACTCATTTGGCTTGGTGTACCGATACACAAGAATTGGCTGTTTGTGGAATTACGAGCTGCACCTTCTAAATTTCGGTTATTATCTACATCCATCTTTTGCAACTCTAGTACATTTGATTTCTTTTTGTTATATGTCATCATTTTCACCACCTTTCAAATTTCAAAATGGAATATCTTGTATATCGCTATCATTTTACATCTTACAAAAACAGAAAACAACCAAATATTTACTTATTTTACATTTTAATTACACAATACGGTGCATAAGACCCCCATCTATCATTGACATCTCCATACCAAACTAACGCTTAAAAAACTTTAAAAATTGTTTATTTTCCAACAAATTAAAAAGTAGGTTTATAGATAGGTACTTAAAAATTGATAAGAAAAGTATAATAAATTGCTTTATTAGATAGGGATTCTGCTTCTTATTCTGAAAATACATATTTTAAAGATGGTTTAATTTATACATTCTTTTAATACCTAAAAACCCAATAAAAGCGAAAATAATAACACCTATTAAATAGATTTTCTGACTTGTTATCACAGAAAGTATCGTTACACTAATACATCCAACAATAAATAATATAATCATGATTACTGAGAAACTATCGTATTGTTTTTTATTGAGAAAATTTGTCAAAACAATCAATACTAGCTGTTGTGCTACAAATAATGCAGCAACTGCAAAGAAGGCTATTCTTTCATTTAATGCTATTAATACAATCATTAAAACTATAGCCATCATCCATGAAGTAAGCATTACATAATAAGAAGCATTTTTTAAATTCATTTCTTCTCTTTCATCTGTTTTACCTAAAAGGGATTTCATCTAAATTCCTCCTTTTTATTAGTAGTTAAGGCTACTCATCTTCGAAAATAAATATTTGTTCAATCGGCTTATTGAAATGCTTAGCTATTTTATAAGCTAATTGAAGTGAAGGGTTATATTTGTAGGTTTCCAAAAAATATATAGTTTGCCTAGAAACCCCAACTAAACTTGCTAAATCTTCCCTCGATAATTTCAATTTCTTTCGCTCATTTTCAATTGTATTTTTCATTTTCCACACCCCTTCGTTAAGTATATTTAACAACTTTACGTTAAGTATACTTAACACCCCTTCATATGTCAACATTATCCTTTTACTTATAAATATGGCTCATCACCAAAAGTCGTAAGTGACAAAATCAGCGACCTGTTCTAAACGTAAACGGAGGAATAAACGGTCTTCATTTCGATAGCCGAAACCACGGTTTGATGAGTTTAATTTTATTATTCGTGCCTTCCATAATGCCACTTAAATAGTCGTGAAATAATGCTATCTAGCAACGCTTCTTCACGTGTTATCAATGTTTTTGCGATTTTAGAAACGGCACCGCGCATATGATTCAATGCTCGATAAATATGTATAGTATGTAAATTTCTGGACATTTCGCAACAAATCCGCGTTCTTCTTCAGTTAATGGTTCAGGTTTTCGTGCCAAACAACGGTCAATGAAGCGCGATTTATGATGCTTTTTGGCCTCTCCTAAATAACGTCGTCTTCGTTGCTGGGCAACGGTGAAAAACTACAAGAGATGAAAGCGATCCAGCAAATGAATCTCGGTTGGATAAACTGCTTGGATCGCGTTTGCCATCGCTGGAGCGAAATCACTGACCACTGCACGAATAGGACTCGTTACTTTCTATAAAAAAGTGGTAACCTCGCCTTAATCTCAGTGTGGGACAATCGCCAAAATACGACCTGTAATCGGCATTTAAAACACCGGTCGTATAATTATGTCCTTTGCGCAAGGCGACCTTATCTACACAGATATTTGTGGCAATTTCTTCACTTAATTCATCAGCTGCATACAAGTAATACCAACGCTCAACAGTCGTATAGGGCTTAACGGTAATAGCATTTTGATAAACTTGGAGCACAAAGAGAAATGTAAAATTATTGAATTAACAGAAAGTCAACCACACATTATGGTGAAGAGCCAAAAGTAGTACAAACTATAAATCAGTTTGTACTACTCATATATTAATTTATGTACTTGAAGTAACTTCAAGCCATCAATCAATCATTAATTATTAATCACCAGCTGATGAAAATGAACTTCCAGATGAAACACAAGCTCCCCAAGAAGCTACACAAGCAAATGTACCAGCCGTTGTAAAGCCGTTGTACTCATGTACTTCAGTTTCTTCAACAATTTCGATAACTGACGACATTTGAGCATTACGCTCTTCAATATTTGTGTTTGTTTTCATATTAATTCTCCTCTCTACTTCTTTATCAACCAAATGAAGATGCTGATCCTACTGTTGAAGCGCAGCCACCGACAGTACTTCCAAATGTACCTGCAGATCCCCAAGTACCTGCTATTTCTAAAGAATTGTCTTCTTCTTCTAAGTAAATTGAGAACTGCTTGTTCATTTCTTCATTAGGTGCATTTTTTACCATTTCAAATTTTTTATTCATATTAGTTCTCCTTTACATAAATTTTAACCCCAACATGACACTGTACCAAGCGATGATGCACAACCCGTTGCAGTACCTAGTGTAGAAACTGTTGCGAAAGAAGCTGCAACTTCTAACGAAGTTTCTTCTTCCTCTAAATAAATAGCATTCATCGTTTCAACAACTTGATTTTCTATTTTTTGTTCAACTTGAATTTTTCCTGTTTTCATATGTTTTTCACCTCCTTTCAAAGATCTAGTCCTTTTTTATTAACAAATACAACTTCTAAAACTGTAATTACTAATGCATAAATCAAAATGTATAAAATATTATTCACATACGTACCAAAAAAGTAATCACCGCTTATTCCAAAAAGAACTAGACTACCATCGTAATATCCCATTAAAGGATTAATAATCAAAAATTTCTGAATATCTCCCAAACTTATATTTAATTGTGTTGAAAATAATACTGAGAAAGTTAAGCTAAAAATGATAATTAGCATTGTAAATGTCCCTATATTATTAGCAATATTTTTATTTGAAATTTTGCTGCCTAAAATAGTTGCTAATGGATTTAAAGTAAAGAAACTTACATTAATTAAAATTAATAGCTTCAGGATAATATCAAACTCCATATACCCTAGACTACTGAACAATAAAATAACAAATATACTATGCAAATTCAGAATGATAATATTCGCTACTTTTCTTCCAAATAAAAATTCTGTATCTGATATAGCAGTTTGTCTAAGCCATTGATATGTACCTTCTTCCTTGAACCCGACTATATTTTGTAACGGAAATACAAAGGAATAAGTTAGTACACCAAACATCAGAGATGTCGAGAAAAACTGACTATTAACTAGTAACTCCAGTTCTTGTTCAGACATATTAGATTTTCCAATCATTAATACTGCGATGCCAAAAAACAACAAGGGCATAAATATATTCGTTAGTAACAGTTGATAACCTCTAAACTGTTCAATAAGATGAATTTTAGTTACAGAAAACAGCATATCTTTATTTACCATAGTATTCTCCTAAATCATTTGTTTATTTGTAAGAAACTGTTGTTAAACATCTATCATTTCACGCGGAACCATCAATCATTGTTTTTTAGTTCAATCATATAATCGAACAAATTTTCATAGCCTTTTATCTCATGGCTTATCATAATGATTAACTTGTTATTATTTTTCGTATACTCTTTTAGATTTACACAAAGCCTTTCTTTTTTACTTTTGTCTAAACCTGCAAATGGTTCGTCTAAAATAATAATCTGTTTATTTAATAAACAAGTTAAATAGATACTAAGTGCTCTCTTCTGGCCACTAGACATTTTCTTAATAAGTTTTTTTTCTAGCTTGTCAATCTCTAAGCTTTCCCTTAACTGCCTGTCATCGCTTAAAATATTTTGATTAATCTTTTTCCAGAAACTAATTATTTCTTTCCCTTTTAAATCCGGAAATGCCTGAAACTCCTGCGTTTGATACGCAACTGAATCTTGAGATAAGCCATTTGGGAATATTATTTCACCTTGCTGGATTTTTAAATTACCTGAAATTATTTTAGATAAGGTACTTTTCCCGCAACCATTCTCTCCACATAAAAGATATATATTTCCAAATTTTAAATCCATGTTTACATTGTGAAATAATTGAGTATCATCATTGTAGCTATAGGATATATTCTCTAAGATTAGTTCCATCCTAAAAATCCCCCTTATTTGGAAGTGAATGCATAAGAAAAAATCGGAACATTCTGACTTCCTAACACAACACTATTCCATTCATCTTGAATTATTCCCGCAAAAACAGTTCCTTTTAGTTCTTTGTTAATGCCATAAATACTTGCTAGCTGACCAAAAAAACCACTTAAATGTAAGATTTGTTTGTACCAAGTTAGTTCTTCATAACGATTTTTCAAATCATTTACATTCCAAAGAAAAAATAGTACACCTGCAGCCAAATGCATTTCTTCCTGCAAATATAAATTACTATTCTCAATTTCTTTACGTAAAGGAACTTCTTCAAATTCCCCATTCACGAATCGATAAATGGTTTTGTCATTCTTTTGAGCGATTAAACTTTGATTATCTACAAATCCAAATGTAAGTAAATCTTTGTCATACATTATTTCTCCCTTTATTTCTTCCAAAAAGGTAAACAATTCTTTAATATCATGGTATTTTAGTCTCTCCATACCTTCTTTTTCAAATAATCTAAAGGAATTTCGAATGTGGATATTTTTATCGTAATTTAAATTAGCTAAACTACGTATTTTATTCAAATCGAATAGTTTATCAGATTGCTTCGCTGAATATGTTTCTCTTACAATTTCTTCAATCATATTTCTTTATCCCCACTCCTTGATTGATTATTATATTGCTCAGATTTAACCCTAAAGCTTTAGTAATAGCTTTCTCATCAAAACTGTCCATAAATAATACTTCCGAATTGGCAGATAGAGTATGTTTTAAAGCTACTAGCGTTGCTAACACCACACCGCTATTTAAATTGGCGACTTTAAAGCCGAATTCTCTGTATTTTTCTGCGATTATATCGACATCACTACCAACTAAAATTACTCCTTCATAACCATCCAAATTTTCTATGAAACATCTTTTAATTTGTTCGATGCTATTTGATATTTGGAACATATTATCTTTAATATTATTGTATAAATAAATACCAATACCATTTAATTTATTTGGATTGAAATTTAGGTAAAATAGTCGATTGGAGTTTATATTGCCTCCCGTAGGCGTATTTTTTTTCCTTGAATCATTTTCTTTAAATCCATTTAAAGCTATTAACAGTTTATGAATATCATCAGGAATTTCGCCATCAAACTCTAACCAAAATTCCCCATTTATTTCTTTTCGCGCTAGCTTTAAATTCCCAGCTCTATAGTGTAAAAAATGCCCCTTTTTATGTGAGTAGTGACCCGCCGAAAATGCTGTAGCTAATTCGAATTTTTCTAATAAACTGAGGTCTTCACTCATTTCCATTACACTTTTAAAGGTCGTGTGGTTATTTGAGAAAATATACATACCACGATTAAAGTTATATTCTGCTAATTTTAAAATAAACTTCATGGCTGTCATAAAAATTATTTGGGCATCTATCGCTTGATAATCATTTATAAAATTTAGACCTTTATATAACTGTTTTGCTTGATTCTTCGAAATGGCATCTCTCGATATAACCGGTCCAATTATTAATCCATCATTTGTTTTACAAAAAAGTAAAGTTCTATTATTTTCATCCACTAATTCGATGTCTGCCAAATCCTTCACTTCTTTAAGCTCCCAGTCCGCTTTATTATTTTGAGTTACCTGGAAACCATCTAGTACAAACAAATCATTTAGCTTCTTTTTTACTAAACTATTATTGATGCTAAGCTTCAAACCAATGGATTTTTTGTAGCTTTCAATCGCTTCAACACTTTTGTAATTATTCGTAGATTGATTTAACTTAGAATAATATTGAGCGTTTTTTAATGTTGGTTCTAAAGAATCTAAACAACCATTTTGATGTAAAATACTTAATAGATATAATAGTTCATTTCCAATTTCTTCATTTGTGTGAAGTTCTTCAATAAATTGTTTAAAAGGCTTATTATTTTGTTGCAAAGCATTAAGCAGCTGTAGTGTTAACTGTATAGACTTTTCACCTTTTAATTTGAATGGACCTTTTACACCTCCGTAAATAATTATTCCATCGTTTACAAAATACTGTACGCTAGGAAGTAAAGTCGGTGTCTCTGGCCAGTAAATCATTGGATCCCAAATCATATTAGTCATTCGCTAAAACCCCCTTCATGCTGGCATATAATGTTGTTTGATCATACATGAACGAATCACAATACCGACAACCTGTAGTGCCACTAAATTTTTCAAGAGAATACAAATTGTTTAGCATGTTATATGAAAATAATGCACCTGATAATTCGTTCTTATTAATTGAATTCAGTAAAATATTGCAAAAGTTTTCAATCTCATATCCAAAATTGTTTGGAATTGTTTTATAATCAACTCTATTAAATAGAGTGTCATACAATTTCAGAGTAAATATATTTTGCTTGGATCGTTTAATTACACATTTAGGACAACAATACTCCTTTGCTTTCTCACCAGTAATATTAAAACCGAAGACATAAATATGATTCGGTGTGATAAAAATAGGTATGTATTTCAACCCGTTGATTTTATCAGCTTTTTCCTCAAGCTCATTTACACATAATCCATCATATACAAGTAAAACTACTTCTTCTGATTGCAAATTTTCAATATTACTATACGGAATAAGGCTCACTGGTTGCTCAAGTTGCTTAAAAGCATCTTCAAAATAGTTTTTTCCTAATCCTAAGCCTGAAATGATCATTATTATTACTTCCTTTTCATTCAAATTTGGATTAATTATCATGTATTTAATTTTATAAGTTACGAAAAAGCTAAAGGATAATGATTTAATTTAGTTAAATAGTCTTCCCCATAAATCGGTTTAGCAAATTGTTCAATGCGCTTAGAGTCTAAAAAACGGCTTCGATAAACAAATGAAATTGGTTGTAATTGAGGGATAATAACTTTCACAGATTTAAAGCCCTTTTCAAGCACTTCTCTACAACTCATATCCGTAACATAAATCGACATTTCTAAATTTTTCAAGGTATTCACTAGAAACTTTAGCTCTTCTTTTTTACATTCGAAGTTTTGCCCTACATATTGTAGCTGTTCAAGTGTGGGGGCTTGTTTGAAAAAATCAAACACGTGATCATTGAAATCATGGGCCATATACCTTCCCCCCTCATCTACATGGACAAAATTTCTATAATCCACATTTTCATCAAATTTAGTTTCTTGGCTAAAGCTAAACATGACCGAAATTAATTCCTTTTTCAACTTACGTTTAATATTAGTAAAATCCGTATCAGCAGCGAACATTAAAACATTTTTCACCTTATCACTAAAGTTTGATTTAGCATGAGCACATACCGTTATAATGCCTGGAACAGTACTGACGTCATAAAAATTTACTTCGCCTAAGAAAGGTGATGAAAATACTTTTTGCTCCTCTTCATCTAAAAAGTGGTTTATTCTCCCATTAACTCGCTTCAAAAGCCATGTAAGTGCGATACCATCTCGCTCGATTACTTCATAAATACCGTTAATCGTAGCTTGAATATGATCTTCATGCAGTGCTGCACCAGTAGAAATCGGATTCGTTATTTTGTCCCCATGAAAGCTTTTATCGTTATATAAATACACATAGTTTTGAGGAATTAGCTTAATTTGCTGTGTATGTAAATCTACGCATTCAATCCAGCTATACAACTCATTTTCATCAAAAACAATATTAGGCGAATTTTCATATTTATTATTTGATGGGAATTCAGTCATATCTACAACCTGATGTTTTAAATTTGAGTATGTATCAACGATGACTTTTCTCACATTAACAGCGTTAGCGATTCTTTCGATTGCTTCAAATTCTGCATACTTTTTTGCATCTTCTTTTGTAGGACCTGTACCAGCTCCATACAGTTCTTTAGCTGCGTTAGTAATTTTTTTATCAAACAAGTAGTCTACTTTACCTACTTTTGAAATCGATATATACGTTTCTTGGATTCCAAAATTCGGTGCGATAATCCAGTTATTCATGGACATTTACTCCTCTATCACAGTTTTGTAGTAAAAGATAATATACGTACACTTCGTCACGAGGATTATAATTAAGTCTATTAAGCGTCATATGAATAAAATTAAATGCTAAATGTTTTTGATCTTCTGGTGTGGCAATAGTTAATTGATTAATTATTGGTTTTACCTCATGAATTAATTTATCTATTAATGACTCATCGAAATGTACGCTTTCAAAATTAAACGATAAACTACTATTAGGACTAAAATATTTGTAAGTATTAGCCCAGTATTTCATAGCCTTTTGTATAAACTCTGGATTGTACAACGAGAAACATTCTAGTAATTTTATGACTAAACCAACGACTTCTTTTTCCTCTAAGCGATTAAATACAACGAAATCACTCACTATGCCTGAGAAATCCTCATACATACTTAAATTCTCTTTATACTTAAGTATTTCCTGATCGTATATTCTTCTAAAGACTGAATTTTCAGGAAAAAGAGCGTGTAATTTATTATTAAAATCATCTATATTTTCTACGTCTTTAATTCGAAGTCTAAAATGTTGACCCCTTAAATCACTATATATCGTAAAGAAAAACTGCCCTTTAGAAAGTTTAAATTGGTGTATTAATGCCTTTGAGCAACTTATAAACTTCTCGTAACTACAGTTATAAATATGGAAACTCTCCCACATATCTATAGTTCCTCCTCAACAATTAAATTAATATATTCAATTAATTTTGATGAGCAATTATAATTCATTCCATTCGGATTTTGTTCCATTAAATACATATCTTGCTGCTTAACATATTCTATAAAAATATGTACTGCTTCTAAATTTAACAACGAAATATAAATAGGTTTTTGAAATGGATTATTTATAGCGTATAAAAAGAATTGTATTGGCATTTGGTTTACTTCAAAATGCTCTATGAGATTTAGCATCGTTGTAAGCGGATCCTTAACTAAGCAATTTTCAATTTGCTTATAGTTCACCTTAAATGATTGTCTATCATTTACTAACATTAGCTTTTCCTTCATTTTACCTTCCATTCTCCAGGGCGAAAGTAAATTTAATAGTATCCCTTTAGCTCCAGAATATAGATGAATAGGTATACTACCGAAGTAAATTAAGTTAATAAGTTTTCCCATATACTTAAAAATTAATTCACCCTTTAAAAACTCTATTTCTATATCTTTTATATCCTGTGGCCAATAAATCTTTTGATATGGCGAATGACCTGTATTTACATTTGATGAAATATCATTATCAATTACGAGTTCACACATTTCTCGGTTAGCAGGGTAAACGGTTTTTAAGTATTCATCTATATGTTTTTTAGCGACAGAATCCATTTTTAAAAATTCCCGTCCTAATAAAAATCCGTTGCCAGGATAAATATTATTGTAAAAAATCATATCGTTATCTAATTTATTAAAAAAAATACTATATGATTTCTTTTGCTTGCACTTAATTTGATAAGATGGCCTATCACTATTTATTTTCCAATAATCTTCCCTGTAAAGGATTTTCCCTTCTAGATCAAATAAATAATCCAGTAATGTTTTATTCCCATGTTGTAAATGAAGCTCATATAGTTTTTCTGCATAAGTTTTATACTTCTGATTTTCAACCACTACATCTGCCATTTTGTTTTTTTGAAAATCCTTGCTCTTTGTAACATCGAAAAAGTTTTTCTTTGAGTCACTATAACCTATATAACTTATATACACTGGCTCATTACATATCACATTTATAATTTCTTGCTCGACACCAAAGCTTTGTAAATATGTTTGTAGGTTCCCTTTAGTTATAACTTCATTTCCATCGCCCACCAATTTGTTACTAATATCCCTTAAATTTTCGTCCATCTTTAATAAGTCTTGTAAGTTATTTAAGTCACTATAGAAGTCTTTATTAATATTTATTAAATGATTTTCTATTACAAACTTTAAATCATGACGAATTTCGGATAAATCTAAATAACGAAGTTCTTGATCTTCACTATTAGATTTATTTTTCAGAAACGAATTATACTCGTTTGAAAACAATAAGTTCTCCCTTATATAAAACGATTTAAAATTAGTACTTATGCTCTGAATTTTCTGCAAAAGACAACTTTTATCTGCCCTTTTAACAAATGGTGAAATTTGATACTTTAAAAGCCCAACTATTTTTGGGTTTTTCGTCATCGCCTCTAGTACAGCTGAAACAAAATATGGATTTACTTGCTTTACTTCCCTAAGTGATTTTTCAACTACTCCCTGTTCTCCTGGGAATGAAGTTATTCCCGTATAACTAAGAGCATTAGTTTTTAAAATGTTACGTTGAACATAAGAATATCTATTTTTTTTATATGATATTTTCCTGTATTTTTCTTCATTTATTATCTGTTCAAAAGCTAATGCATTTGTTTCTAAAATTAGCTTTTTGAAATTTTCATTTTGTAAGAAAAAATGATACTTATTTTCTTTATTTATCTTTTGGTTTAAAACTTCATAAAGATTCTCAATCTCCAGTTTTATCTTCGCCAACTGTGTAGCACTGTCTACCTTATCAAGCAATGCATTTTGAATTTTATCTTTTTTTAATGCATCTCTTATTTTCATGACCTTTTTTAACTCTTCTTGATTATTTTCAAGGTATAATGATTTAGATAGCTCTTTAATTTCAATTAAAATGTCTTCTTTTAACTCTGCATACTTTACTTTTAATAGTTTTAATTGCTGAACTTCTTCGATTGAAAAATCATTTAAGTGCATAAATGTTTTAAAATCGAATAAACTTTCTCTTTTATATGTATACATTCAAATCACCAACCTATCCGAATAGACTAATGAACATGTTCACCAAATTGATGATCATAAATAGCCATATCAAACTAAAAAGTAGTGTATATAAGAAATAAAAACATAATTTAAAGATCCCTAGTTCTTTCAGGACTACTTTTACATTCCCTTTAAAAATCTCTTTTATATAACTTACCATTTCATTTCTTAAGTTAGATTTGTCAAAATAATTAAGAACAGATTGAGTAAAATCCGTTGGTAAAAAAATATTATAATTGTAAATAGCTAGCAGTAATTGGAAATTCACTACAATTAACAATGTAGGGCTTTCAAATACGACATACAACGATAAATATGTCATTAGTAATAATAAATCTGCAACTAATCCAACAAATGCAATATTCATTTTTTTCTTAGTATAAGAGGTCGGAAATATACGAACGAAAAATATTGGCATAGTATAATATTTAAATTTAAAACCAACCTTCTCGATTCTAATATTAAGCATTCTAGCTATTAAAATATGAGATCCTTCATGAAAGAAGATTACTCCAATTAAAAACAACAATACACCTTTCGCTAATGCACTGGTATTTAATAAAACATCATTATTTAGAAAGAAGACATTATTAAATACCGAATACTGAAAAAACAACCAAACATTAATAGGTATCAGTATAAAATATAGCGACAAAAGAAAAATTTTAACTTTTTCTGTACTTAGTTCTTTTTTAAAGCTAATAATCCTATTAATAACATCAGCTGTTCTATTCAACTTTTTTGTATTTTTAAATCTTTCATTTGTAATGTAATCGAATATTTCTTGTTCAATCATTTTATAGTCATTAATATTATGGTTGTTTCTGACCCTGTAGCCTTTTGAAGTTTGTATATCTACTATATAAGATAGATTTCCATCGCTATCATATTCACATATAATATCCTTCACTATAATTTCTCCTTTCTTTTAAAATATTAACAATTCAAAGTGCCGAACTATCTTATGCTCTAATTATTTAGCTTTTTTAATGTTTGTTCTTGAAGCTATATATTCATATCTACTCCCTTCTAGCTATAAAAAATAAGCATACTTATATTTTTGCTCTTATATCTCTACTTTACAAAATCGAATAGATGCTTAATAACATCGTATATACAAATAAAGTTAGCAACAATAACTTCGGAAAAACTAATCAATATGGATAAATGTAGTTTTTTTTAATTAATGATTATATTAAAAATATAACACCTCTTTTACTTTCTGCCACCGAAGCACTTCCACAAACATCCCGCATACTAAAATTAGTATTTCCCACAAATCCCGCAAAATTCTCTAAAAAATTTGGGCCTTTTTAAGCCGACCAAAATTATAAAATTACAGAATCATGTATTCCCTCCCCCCCTGCATACAATAAACAAGACCACTATTGGCGAAGGAGATGTTGAATTGTCAAAAATCATTTCGATCAGTACATACAAACCACCGTACACATTACAACAGACAAATGCAGAGGAGCTAACGAAGGAGCTTTTTCATGCAAAAATCCCTAAATTAGAACGCTACTTAAAAGTGTTTGAGAATGGTGGTATTGCAAAACGCCATTTTTGTGTGCCACCGGAATGGCATCGTACGGATCATTCCTTTGAGGAACGTAACGATTTATATATTGAGCTTGCTACACAATATAGCGTTAACGTCATTCAAGCCTGTTTACAAAATGAAACGTTTTTACAATCACCGATTTCTCCTAAAGATATCGATGCTATTATTTTTGTGAGTAGCACAGGCATTTCCACACCGAGTATTGATGCACGGGTTATGAATCAACTTCCTTTTTCAGACAGACTTAAGCGTATTCCACTTTGGGGACTTGGCTGTGCTGGTGGTGCAGCTGGTGTTAGTAGAGCCTATGATTTTTGTCGTGCTCACCCGAAAGCGAAAGTTCTTGTCGTTTGCGTTGAGCTTTGTAGTCTAACCTTTCAGCCAAATGATTTTTCAAAAAGTAATTTAATTGGTGCCTCTCTTTTTGCGGATGGCGCAGCATGTATACTCGTCTGTGGAGACGAAGTGAATATCGCAGTAAAAAAATCAACACCTACAATTATCGGAACTGGCTCTAAGTGGATGCCAGATTCAGAAAATGTTATGGGCTGGAATATTAAAAATAATGGCCTACATGTCGTTTTTCAGAAAAGCATTCCTGCCATCATCACCAATTGGCTCGGTCCATTCATTGAACAATTTTTATTGGAACATGAACTGTACAGTGAACAGCTTGACCATTTCATTGCACATCCTGGCGGTAAAAAAGTATTAACAGCCTATGAAGAAACACTTTACTTAGCTCCCCAAAAAACCGACATTTCTCGGGAAATATTAAAATATCATGGAAATATGTCATCTCCTACGGTGCTATACGTGTTGGAGCAATTTATGTTAAATGAAGGACAAGTAGAGGATACTGGTTTGCTCGTCGCTCTTGGCCCTGGCTTTTGTGCTGAAGCTGTATTACTTAAATGGAGGGAGTAGCATGATGATTTACATTATTTTGGTCCTCGTCATTCTACAAAGATTGACAGAAGTTTTCATTGCAAAACGCAATGAAAAATGGATGCTCTCACAAGGGGCCTATGAAGTCGGTTCCTCTCATTATCCGTATATGGTTACTTTGCACGCCGCCTTTTTCTTGTTTTTAATGATTGAAGTAGCTACTAATCATAAAAGTGTATCGCCTTTATTTCCGTTATTGTTTTTATTATTTATTGCCGTTCAAGCATTACGCATTTGGTGTATCCGTTCATTAGGGTCTTTTTGGAACACAAAAATACTCATATTGCCTAATGTAGAAGTGGTACGGAAAGGCCCTTATACATTTATGCGTCACCCAAATTATGCAGTGGTTTGTTTAGAAATTATTCTTTTGCCTTTAATGTTTCAAGCATACTTCACAGCCTTCTGCTTCACACTTTTAAATATAACAATGCTATCTGTACGCATTCCAATTGAGGAAAAAGCTTTACGAGATGCAACAAATTATAATCATGTATTTCACAAGAAGATTTCGGAATCCTAGCCGAAATCTTTTTCCACTTTACAACACAAAAAGGCTGTTTCATCTTCCTTTTGAAACAGCCTTCCACAACATACTTTTATACAGTTTTATCAGTATTGATTTCTATCGTTAGCTCATTCAATTTGTGATCCAGGTCTTCAAGCAAGCGTAATTTATGATTCAACTGCTTTTCAAAATCCATTGATTGAGCCAATACCTTATTCACTTGAGCATCTACGCGTGTCAGGAACTCGGGATCTACCTTCATTTTTCCATTTAGGGAAGGGCTTTGTTTTTTTACATCTGCTAATTCTTCCGATAATTTTGCTATTTCACTGCTTTTCTCCTCTATTTCTTTGGCTAAATGCTTGTTAAGAATGTCTGAATCGGCTTGCTCTAAACGGGATCTTTCGATGGCTTCAATGATCAACTTCATTTGTTGGCCTATATCTCTTGTAAAAACATTCAACTTATTTTCAAGGCCATCCACTGAAGTCTTATCTGAACTCATAGAAAGTAATTCATCTTTAGTGAATTTTAGAGTTTCCTTTAATAGCTTATTTTCTGCACGCAGTTCTTCCAGTTCTTTTAATAAACCTTCTATCGAAGAAAGTTGTTTTTTCTTCTGGATTTCTCTTCCTTGTATATCATCAAAGTAAGTTTTTATTGTTCTATCATGGTCTCTCTTCAGCTTTAAAAGCTCCATCGAAAGCTCCTTTTTTTGTTTTGCTAATTGAACATTTTCTCGCTCTAATCTCAGGACTAGTGAATAATAATCACTATCTCTGAGCCTTTTAACTTCATTTTTATATTTCGCTAATTCGGCTCTTAAAAAAATGATCATTTGCTGAAGTTGAATAGGATCATTGTTTTTGACAATATCATTATCCACACTTACACCTCCTATCACGACAATTTTTTAAGTAAACTAATCACTTCTTCAAATTGCTCCTTACTTTCCTCTAACATCTCATCAAGCTGTTTAATCAGCTTCATTTCTATTTCCTCATCGCCAACTTCTTCAACTTTTCTCTTTTCTCCTGACATTAAATAGGCAAGAAGTAGATTCAATGTGCCTTTTTCGAGATAAGCAAAGCTATTATTTTTCGTATTACTATAGTTAGATAGATTCGTAAGCTGTTCCTTTATTAGTTGATGGACAACACTATCTATTTTTTGATTTATATTTTCAGACTCACTCATTTTCATCCTCCTGTGTATAACTCATTCCATTGAGATTAATAGGGTTTAAGACGACGACACCCTCTTCGAACTGATCACAATATGTAAAACCCATAATACTTCCTGAATAAGATGAATTATTACCCCATTTGATTTGAAAGTTAGGAAATGATAGTGTCTCGTTTGGCTCTAACGTTGTTTTTCCTATAGGTCTAAGCCAAAACTCCTCCTTGCTCGATTGATCATTAATTCGCTCCCAGCTACTGTTTCCTTTTAAATTTGGTGCGAAATGTTCATAGACATACCTTCCTGAGAAGGAGAATGGGGAGTCTTCAGGTAGCTTTATACATAGAGAAGGATTCGTTATAGGCTGATTACCTATATTACGAATATGATAAGAGCCCAGGCATAAGCTTTCCTCATCGGGATTATAAGAAATATTGATTGAGGATGTGAAATAACTAATAACGTTGACACTTTCCGGAACGATCAACTCCTCAATCGCTTTTTTCATTTCATGAACATAAAAATCCGTTTGGTTTTTTAACTCATTTATTTTTTCTTCTACACGATCGATGCGAGTAAGCATAATCAGTACCCCCTTGCTAATAGTATTGAATTAATCCAAGCAATTTCAAAATTCTTTATGTGGCAGTTACGTCATTCCATAAAAAAAAAAGAGAGGATTACCCTCTCTTTACAATATGATGTTCTTCTATGTGTTAGTACCATTAACCGACAGGTGGGAATATAGCAGGGCATTGCGCTGGGCGAACTACACCCGGACATGCGAACGGTAATTCTGCTCTTGGCTCGCAGAAAGTCGCTAAAAATTCCACAGTAACTGGGAATGTAGATTGAATACTTTGGCAAACAGATAAAGTAATAGTTAATGCAGAAAACGTAATTGTACCTGTACCAGCTGTTAATGTTCCAGTTGTACATACGAAACAATCTAAATCTGTGAATAAAATTTCTACATCTGTCCCTTTTGGCGCACATAATGTAACTTGTTCGCAACGAGAAAGTGAAACAGTATTGCTTGTAAACGTAGTGCCGTTCGGTAAACAAACAACTATTGTAAGAATAAAATTCTTTTGAATAGTTAAATTTTGAAGACATACAGTTGAACCATCGATGGAGAATTGGCGATTCTCACGGTTCAAAATAACAATAGGATTAGTAGCTGATGGAACTACCCTACACGTAACTACCGCACCAGTTAAATCTGTCAATGGCGTTACCCCTGGAAAAGTAATTGGTCCTGTAGGAGAAAAATCAAACGACATTTCCTTTACAATCCAGTCAAACACCTTATCGACGTTTATACAAATTAATTCTTGTTGCGCCTGGGA
Organism: Lysinibacillus sp. G1-3; assembly: GCF_056322905.1. NCBI lineage: Bacteria > Bacillati > Bacillota > Bacilli > Caryophanales > Bacillaceae > Lysinibacillus > Lysinibacillus sp. G1-3. The sequence goes on along the minus strand of NZ_JBWHYQ010000008.1, from coordinate 133,644 downwards.
TGGCATATTGTCTAGCATCCTTTTGACACCTCCATAAATTTTTTATCTTTCGTTTGTATCATATGTTTTTTTGCTATAAGTGTATGGGCTAATGAATAATTTGTTTTGATTTTTAATCAATGATCCCTCGGCACAGTTGTAGCTGTCGCTACAGAAAACAGTTGCCGCTGTCGCCCAGATAAAACGATGTTGGTTGTCGCTTCACTTTCGTACAATTAAACTGCCGCAGGACATGGTGTTCTTATACGGAGTTCCTCTATTTCAGCGAATGTCTTTTGTACCGAAAGCGTAGCGACAGGTACAGGTGTTTGTACACCATTAAAAGAAGTTAAAATTCTTCAGTATCAGAATGAATCATTTTTGCTTTTCTCCTCATCTAATGGAGGAATTAAAATGTTCGAAAGGTCGGTATATTTGTAACAGAAAGTAAATATTTTTAATAAAATATGAATGGATAGAAAGGGGTGAAATGCAATGGAAAATTCAAAATTGTACTCCACTCAAGACATTGAAAAAATGAAGCAAAAGATAGAAACCTACAAGGACACGTTAACTTCATTAAAAACTGGAACTTCAATTGAAGATTACCTATTTATGAAAATGGATTTTGACGAGGTTAAAACGCAAATGGCACTTTTAGAAGAGCTAACTGAAACTATAGATGATACGAAAAAAAATCCAAAAATCAGGGGATATGATGAGCAGGTACAGTTACTATCGGCACAAATTGGATCTCTGAATCAAACGATTGAGGGCATGAACCAAGAAATATTAATGGTTTTAAACAAATTACTGACGATTGAAAATACTGAAGCTTTAACAACTATACCTAAAACTGAAAACACATCTAATTTTTTTGCTAACAGTGTACGAAGGGATCTGAACATTACACAAACAACAAATCAATCGGCGATTACATCAAAACAGCCATCTTATAAAATGCTACAAAGTCTTGCAGGTAAAGCAATAAATACGCAATTAGATGGTAACAATGGTATACCTTCTACTCGTAACGAATATCAAAGAGAGGTACCCGAGGAACGCCATTTTAATCAACAATATTTTCAATCAATAAATACTCATCCAAGCCAAATATATAATGGCTTATATAGAAATACCACCGCCGATTCCACCTTCCATTTTAAACACGCTACGAACACACAAGAAATTCCAATTAGTATGAATGGACCTGCTTTACCACCTGAAGATACCTCAACTCCTGAGAATTACAGAAGAAAAAACACTGCTGTCACTGTAGATGAAATGAACTCTACAATAACGAATGAGCCAAGCAATCTTGAAGAACTTGAAACTGTTAATGAGCCTGTCACGGAAGCTGTTGATAATGCTAATGAACCTGTCATTCTGGAAGCTGTTGAAACTGCTAATGAACCTGTCATTTTGGAAGCTGCTGATACTGTTAATGAGCCTGTCATTTTGGAAGCTGCTGATACTGTTAATGAGCCCGTCATTTTGGAAGCTGCTGATACTGTTAATAAGCCTGTCATTCTGGAAGCGACTGAAACTGTTAATGAGCCTGTCACTCTGGAAGCGACTGAAACTGTTAATGAGCCTGTCACTCTGGAAGCACCTGAAACTGCTAATAAACCTGTCATTCCGGAAGCAGACAAAGTGGTTAACGAGAAAGAGGACGTAAATGAATCCTCTATTTTAAAAGTTGATGAATGTGAAATTCTTGAACCTATATTAGAGGAAGTATATGAAACCCATGCACAAATTGAAGAGGTAAACGAGCAACCCGAGTTAAAAGACGAAGCACCTGAGGAAAACAAGAAAAAAGAGAAGGGTTCTTTGTTTTTCAATTTCTTTCGAAAATGGAGTTAGTTTAAAGTTGTGGTGTCCCGAGGGTAACAATCTAGATATGTACGATAAATTTGTCCAATACGTGTGAAAATACATATTGGACTTTTTCTGTTTAACTAACCAGAAAGTCAAATTCATTATAGAATACTTGCCATTGACAATAACGCCTCTAAAATGCCTCAATAAATTCCACATATAAAAACTACAATGTGGATATTTGCCCTAACCCTATAATCTTAGCTGAATAGAATAATGAAGAAAGGGGGTGTAAAAATGTGTATGAATTGTATGAATTCAGCGTGCGGCGGCTGTGGAAATAATAATAATGATTGTGTTGCACGCGGTCCTTTTGAAGCTATAGATGCTGCATGTATTACTACTCCGCCAGCAACAGGCTCTATCATCCCATTCTCATCAGGTATTGTTCCTGTTGTTTTAACAGCAGTTGCCGGTGGCTTGATCGGTACTGTAAGTGAGGTAGGGTTCGGCACGTCTATTCCAGGGGTAACTCTTGTTGGCACAACTATAGACGTGACAAGTGCTGTTCTTGGAACGGAGGCCTTTTCAGTTCCACGTGCAGGTACTATTACATCTATATCTGCATCATTTTCTGCAACAGTTGCTTTAACCCTTATAGGAGCAACAGCAACAATCAGAGCACAAATTTACCGCGCGCCTGCGGGAAGTAATATTTTCAGCCCTACAGATGCATTTGTTGATTTAGCACCAGCTCTATCAACAATAGCAGTAGGTACTATTGCATTTGGTACTAGAAACGTTACACCAGTACCAGTAGCTGCTGGTGATCGTTTACTAATGGTGTTCTCCGTTACTACATCAGGGCTTGCTGCTGTTATTACAGGTAACGCAAGTGCAGGAATTAATATTGTATAATAGATAATTATGTTCGTAAGTTAGATTAAAGCTAACATACAGTACCTTTATCCGTGTAACATATGATATTTACTTGAAAAACAATTTCAAAAGTAGGTGATTTTCTCCTAAGAAAATCGCCTACTTTTCATTCTAATAATAAAGTTATTATTTCGCCAAAGCGATCTGAATATGAGCAAGATGATGCTTCCCGTGCCAAGCATATAAGGCAACTGCTTTTTCAAGCGTCATTAATCCTGAATCAGGATGATTAAATGCTCGTTGTAATTGCTCTGCTGTTAAGCTTTCTAGCAAATAAACCCAGCGTGCATGTAAGCCTTCAATCAATTTATAAGATACCGAAACTGGTATTTCCGAATCCGGAAGCTGTGCCCATTCCGCTTCGTTATAAGGCTTAATCGTTGGAATATCCTCTGTTAAAGCTAGCTTAAAACGGATATAGCTATTCATATGACTATCTGCAATATGATGGACAAGCTGCGTAACCGTCCAGCCATTTTCTCGGTAAGATTTGGTTAAGGCTTGTTCACTTGCTCCGTTTAGTGCCTCTGCTAGTTGTGTCGGTAATAGACGAATATCCTCTATCCATTCCTTCACTTGCTGCGCTGTCACTACTTCCGGAAATTGAAATTGTCCAATTGGATATCGAAAATCGGTCATGTAGCTATCCTCCATTTCTATGTTCTTAATTTTCATATTACCAATTTTATATTTTTCACGCTATTCACATTTATCATTCTAAGTAAAACCCTCATTTTGTAAGAATTTTATCTTACAAAACGAGGGTCACATTATATGGTATATTAATTTTTTATTCAGTAATATCATAAATTAACGTATCAAAATAGCTCCCATTCGTATAAAGTAAAATTGCCCAGTCCCCAGGTTTCGGGATCTTCACATTTGAAGGTGCATGTGCATCTGCACCATTAACAGATCCACTAAGTCCTATATTCCAACCATTTACTAAAATCGGATGTATGGTGTTAGAATTTTTGTGATACCTGACAATTGTTAATTGATTATCACGTTCTTCTTCAATACCCCAAATATGCCACATCCATTTTTGAGTGTTTAAACTTGGCATATCGACTCCAATAACACCTGATTTATTTGAGTTACCAATAATACCTCTGTCTCCAAATTCAACAGCCTTTTTGTCCCAATCAATTGAATTAAAATCACTTTCTTGCACAAAGTCAGGCAAATCATCTGGCAGAGTAACTGCTTTCTCATTCATTGTGCAGCCTACTAAAAACAACAACACTGAAAACAAAACTACACACTGCCTCACTTCATCCCCCCTATTATAATCATGGCTCTTTCCTATGAAACGATTTTTCTGCACACACTTTTACAGATTATTCAGAAAATATATTTTCTAGTTCAACCTATTATTCTATAAACCTCATCACATATTTAACTAACGACTTTAGAGGATGAATAATCGTTAACGCTGACTCTTTTTCGAATTGCCTCGCAGCCTCAACCATTGAAAGCTGTGCAACCGAAATATGCTGCTGTTCCCCTGCTACATGATGAAGAGTTTGTTTAATAGCGTTATTATACGCATCCTTTTTTCCTTGAATAATCAATTCAAACGTATTGTCGATAACTTTTACTTCAGCATTAATGGCTTTTTCATGTAGTAAAGCGTATTGCTGAAGTCTGTTCATCGTCCCTTCTACGGTTTCAGGATTTGTAAAAAGAATTGTTTGAGGCTGTTTTTCTTCACATACTGTTTCAAAGAACGGCTCATCGATTTTAATAATGGGAATAGAAAGTTCTAGCTGTTCTTCCTCTAACAATGCAATATAATTCGTGCACGTTATTAGAATGACATCTATATTACAGCTTTCCATCCATTTAAGTTGTTCTTTAATCTTAAAGGCTAACCCTTCAGTTCCTTTTGAAACTTGCTGGATAAGACCTGGATCCACAAAATGGATTAGTTCTACCTTCTCCGTATTTTGAAATGCCTGTTCTATATACTCAATATTTGAATGATGTGCATGTAAACAACCAAGCTTTTTCTTCAAGTGAAGTCCCCCTAATTAGTAAGCCATTGTCGCTACAGAAAGAGCGAAACCGTTACGATTTTCTTCTTTGTCCTCTTTTGTGACAACATAACCTAATGAGCGATATAACTCAATGTTTCTTGGTACGCTCATTCGTACTTTACATTCGCTAATCAATTTTCCCTTCATACATGCGAATTGTTCAAGCTCTTCAATTAATGCCTTAGCCAATCCTCGTCCTTGCTTTTCTGGAATAACGGATAATCTAAAAAATCAATTTCGCCTTGGCGTAATTGCGTCCGGATTTTGAATTGTGCCCGCACAATTCATTCCTTCCAAAATCCGTGACATCCGCCGGAGGCTTTATCTTCATTCAGTGTTTAAACACCCATTTAAAAGGAACTACATCTTCATTCATCTCAACATCCTCCGAGGAGGGAGTCTTCTTCTGAATGAAGATAAATTCTTTGAGCACTAAGTGTGAATCTTACAATCGCAACTGGTTGCTTATCGATATATCCGATGAAGGCATGCTCCCCTTTCTCCATCGTCTGTTCAATCGATTCAATTGTTTCACTTAGTGCACTTGATGGTGGTGTTGCATGTTCATACTCTTTAAAGGCTTGTAGCATAACGTTATGAATTGCTGATGCATCCTTTGCCTGCGCTAAAATAATGTTCATATACCAACATTCCTTTTTAATTAAAAATACATTATATTGCATTTTCAACCAAAAATAAACCGCATCATCACAAGATAATGCGGTTAGTACTATTAGTTTTTATTCACAAAACGAATGGCTTTACTCATTACCGTTGGGACGACGGATGCATGATTTTCCTCCAACGCTTCATAAAACGCAATGTCCATAATTTTTCCTAAATCGCTCGCAATTTGTTGAGCATCATCCACCATAAAGGTTTCAAGTTCCCCTACGCCGATGAATAATTTTTCATATGCAAATGGACGCTCTTTTATAAATTTTGAAGCATAACTGAATAGTTCATGCTCATTCCACCAAATAGAAGGGCTAATCGCTATATAACGTTGGAAAGTTGCTTGATGATGGAATAATTGCCAAAGCACAAAGTAGCCCGCTAATGAATGCCCGAACAGTGATTGCTGCAGCGTATTTACAGGGAATTGAGCCTGAATACTTGGCTTTAATTCCACCTCTAAAAATCTACTAAAGTTCTCTGCTCCCCCATGTTTCTCATGGCCCTTACCTTTAAATCTTGCAGGATACGTATACGTTTCGGCTTGTCCTGTAAAATCATAAAACCGGCGTTCATGCATGTCCACACCATGCCCAATTCCAACAACAACGGCTGGTAAAACTCCTGTTTTTGGTGCATTACGGCTCTGTAGGCGGACCGCTTCCTTAACAAGATGGAAATAGGACGACCCATCTAATACGTATAAGACTGGAAAGCCTCCTTCCGGTACTTCTCCATTCGGTACATAGATATTTACCGTATACGTATAATCCGTAAACTTCGATACAATTTCTTGCGTCACATAATCAAGTGCTTTCTCCTCAATCATTTGTCGGTCTCCTTCATAACATCATAGCCGTAACATACGGGTGTTTTCGTAACTGGATCTTGCATAATACGTGCATTAATATTGAATACGTTACGCATAACATCTACACATAAGATTTCCTCAGGTGTTCCTGTTTTCATTACAGCCCCCTGTCGCATTGCGATTAAATGATCAGAATATCGCGCCGCGTGATTAATGTCATGCAATACCATAACAATCGTACAACGATGCCGCTCATTTAAGTTTTTCACAATTTCTAGCACCTCTAACTGATGTGCCATATCTAAATAAGTTGTCGGTTCATCCAACAACAGAATACTCGTTTCTTGCGCTAAGGCCATTGCAAGCCATACACGTTGGCGTTGACCTCCAGAAAGCTGAGAAAGCTCTCGATTTCGGTACTCCATTGTATTTGTCACATTTAAAGCCCATTCAATCATTTCCTCATCCTTTTTTGTTAAGCGATTCACATTATTTCGATGTGGATAACGACCATAAGCAATGAGCTCCTCAACCTTTAACTGACCTGGTGCAATAGGCGTCTGTGATAAAATAGCTAGCTTTTTCGCAATGTCCTTCGTCGATAAATTTTGCATGTTTTGATCCTGTAAATAGACCGTCCCCTGCTGCTTCTTTAATATACGACCAATTGTTTTTAAAAGCGTAGATTTACCACATCCATTAGGGCCAATAATAGTCGTAATCTTTCCTTCTTCTATTGTTAAATTTAAGCCTTCAAACACACGAACCTGTTCATAGCCAGAAGCCAAATTTTCCATTCTAAATGCCGTTTGCATACGATTTCCCCCTATGCCTTCGATTTCACTAGTAAATATAAGAAATACGGAATCCCGATAATCGAGACAACAATACCAACTGCTAGCTCAGATGGCGCAAACACTGTTTTTCCTATAAAATCAGCTGCAATAAGCAATCCCGCACCTATTAACGCACTTACTGGCATGACGTAACGATGTTGTATACCTACAAGCTGTTTAGCAATATGCGGTGCCATTAATCCAATAAAACCGATACTACCTGATACCGATACACAGGCACTGACTAAGCCAACACTCGCCAATAACAACTTCATTTTCTCTTTTTCTACCGCTATCCCTAAGCTAGTAATACTATCCTCTTCTAATTGAAAATAATCGAGCAAATATGATTTCCGATAAACGTAAAAGCCTAATAAAATAAGCCACGGCAGCATAGTCACAACAAAAAACCAGTTTGCATTATAAATGGAGCCTGCCATCCAAACTGCAGCAGCTTCAAAATCCTGAGCATTCATTTTCAATGATAAAAATAATGACAATGCTCCGAAGCCACTATTAATCGCAATCCCTGTTAAAATTAGCCGTTGCATATCTAAATGGCCATTTTTCAGGGCAAATGAGAAAATTAACACAGCGGCCATCGCACCACCGACAAACCCAAAAATCGGCATCATTAAAATAGATAACCAGCTACTCATATCTGCAGATGTAAGATGTAATTGAAAGAAAAACATAAATATGACCACTGCTGCACCGGCGCCAGCATTGATCCCTAGAATCCCAGGGTCTGCTAGACCATTGCGCGTAATACCTTGTAGCACAACCCCTGCCATTCCTAAGCCAACACCAACTAATGCTGCAATGACAATACGTGGTAACCGGAATTCAAAAATGACAAGATCAAATTTAGGGTTCGGCTCAATTCGTAGCAATGTTTTTAAGATATCCATCACGGACATATCAAAAACACCATTTGTAAGATGGAGATAACTTGCACCAAAAATTAATAACACCAATATTGAAACAGTCATTACGAATACACTCGAGGTTTTTTTACGCACGTTTTTCACCTCCGTGTTTACGAACTAAATATAAGAAGAATGGGACACCAACCAATGCCGTTAAGACGCCGATTGGAGTTTCGAATGGATAATTAACAAAGCGACTGAGCACATCACAAAGCGCTAAGAAAAACGCACCTACTACAGCTCCACACGGAATGATAAAGCGGTAATCTACGCCAACAAGGAAACGTGTAATATGAGGAATAACTAACCCTACAAAGGCAATCTTTCCTACAAGTGCAACAGCCGTTCCTGTTAAACATACAACGGCAAGCATACTAATAATTTTCACGGCTTTTGTTTTTTGCCCAAGTCCAATAGCGATATCTTCTCCTAATGAAGTGATCGTAATAGCCTTAGCTGATAATAATGCAAGCACTAAACCAACTAACCCAAATGGAATAGATAGCATGAGCATATCCATATCCACCATATGGACCTTTGTGTTATACCAAACACTTACCGTTTGTGATACTTGGAAATACATCGCAATAGCTGTAGCAATACTGCTTAAAAACGTACCAATGACCGTCCCAATAATGGCAAGCCTTACTGGTGACAAACCATTGCGAATTAAAGAGCCAAAACCAAATACAATCCCTGCGCCTAATGCTGAACCGAGCATAGAAAGTAAAATCATTTGGTAATTAGGAAGCCCTGGGAAAAATACGATTGCTAACGTAATCACAAATGCAGAACCATCATTCACGCCCATTAATGATGGGGACGCTAAATAATTTCGTGTAATACCTTGCATCACTGCGCCAGCTACTGCTAAAAATGCTCCCACCAATAAAACAGCTGCAATTCTAGGAATACGTCCTGTTCGTATAATTTGGTGGTCCACGTTCGAAGGGTCAAACGCAGTGATCGCCTGCCATACCGTTATTGCGCTAATGTCTTTCGTGCCGTACATAACGGATACTAATGCCACAATCGCAATTAGGAATGGAGAAGCTGCTAATATTGAAAATGCTACAATGTTTGTTTTTTTCAACTTCCACACCTTTTTCTATATCAAATATGCCTCGACGTAATTGTAGCCGTCGCTACAGAAAACATTTGCCGCTGTCGCGCGGATAAACAATGCGTCCGGAGGCGTTGGGCCAACAAATGTTTTCTGTGCGAAAGCGAAGCAACAGCAACACAACATGATGGTGGCCACTCAGTCATTGCCACAGGACGTGGCGTTCTTAGACTGAGTTCCTCTAACTTATAAAAGGCTGGTAATAGCCTGGTGATACCACCAAATCTACTACCAGCCTCTTTATACTATTTAAGTAATTTTTCAGCTGCGATATCTAAGAATTTCACCTTAGACCATGCAGTACCACCTTGTGCTAAAGGTTCAATGGCATTCACGAAAATTTGATTATTTTGTGATGCTTTTAAGCTTGTAAAGATCGGATTTTTTTGTAGCTCTTCTAACGCTTTTGGTGCGTCAGCATTTTCTGATTCCTCGAATTGAAGGAAAATAGCATCAGGATTAACCTCGGCTAATGTTTCAAGAGATAGTTCAGCCTGTGCCTTTGCAGTTGTTAAAACCTCTGGTATTGGAGCCCCTAAATCTTCATATAGAACAGGGTTTAAGTAAACGCCCGCAGGATAGATATACATGATGCCGCCACGTACTCGAATAACTAGAACTTGCTTGTCCGCTAATTGCTCTTTAGATTTCACTTGGGAATCAGCAACCTTCGCTTCATAATCTGCAATGATTTTTTTTGCCTCATCTTCTTTCCCTGAAAGCTGTGCAAGTAACGTTAAGTTCTCTTTCCAATTTGTAGAGACATGTGAATACGGAATCATCGTTTGAATTTTATTAAGCTTTTCAGCCATTTCCTTAGGGTATTTTGAGGAACCTAAAATAACATCTGGATCAAGTTGAAGAATGGCTTCAGTATTCGGTGTCATTTTATTTCCAACAAGCTCGGCACCTTCAAATTCAGAAGCAAGATATGCTGGAATTTTCCCACCGATATCAAGCACACCAACAGGCTTGATACCGAGCACTGCCGCATCTTCCATAGACTCTAAGCTTGCAGCTACTATATTTTTAACATCTGCGGCAATTTCATATTTTTCGCCTAAGTATGTAATCGTTTGTGTCTTCGCTCGATTTGTTTGCGTTTCTGATGCACTAGTTTCTGCAGCATTATTTGTAGATGTAGATGATTCTTCTGCTTTATCCGTTCCACACGCAGCCAAAGATAGAGCTAATAGAGCAGGTGCACACATTTTAAAATATTTATTCATAGATATTCTCTCCTAACGAACTTCATTATATTGATAATGATAATCATTTTCATTTATAAGTCAATAGTATTTTTTTAATTGATATCTATTATCATTTACGGATACTATCCTAACAAAGTGGAAAACAGTTGTGAATGGACGATTTCACGAATCACATGGACTTTTGCCGATTTCCGATCACAAAAAAAGCTGCTTCTTTTTTCAAGAAACAACTTTTTATAAGTATTTAGCTTCCTCAAGCATTGTTTTTCGATATGTTGTCGGCGACATTCCCGTACATTTTTTAAATACTCGACTGAAATAAAAGCAATCTATATAACCTACACATTCTGCTATTTCCGCTACTGGCGAATCATCATATTTCAGTAACTCCTTCGACCGTCGAATACGATATTCCGTTAAGTAGACGCTAGGATTCATCCCTGTATGCTGTTCAAATAGATAGGCAAACCTACGACGCTCCACGCCAAATTCTTCAGCTATTTTCGAAACAGAAAGTTGTGTAGCATAATTCTCATGTATATACTGTAAAGCTTGCTCCATCTGGTCACTTGCCGTATCGAGCACCTTCACTTTTGCCGACATAAGAATGGCTTCCAAAAGATTCATAAATAGAGTCTTTGCTTTTAGCACTGACATATTACCTGGCATGGCTTGGCTTTCTATTAACTGCTGTACATAGTCAATAATTTTAGTATGATAGCCTGTATTGATTAAAAAGTGCTGGGTTGATAATGGATATAAAATTGACTCTTCGGGAGAAAGTTGATAATGAACAACTGCGTATTCCCATCCTTTATCATCAGAAGCTTTAATTTCGATTGGCATTTGTGGTCCTGCATGTACGACCATACCTGGCTCCATTGCATAAGGGGTACCGTTAAAACTAAATATAGCGTTACCAGCAAGCGGCACAACCAATCCACACTTCCCCGGGGCTGTCGTTCGACCTTTGTCTACTTGGCCTGGCTCCATTTTATTCGTAAAAACATCCGTAAATTTTACAGACGCATGTGCATAGTAATCGATTAAATGCTTGATATCCATTTTATAGCCTCTATATTCTTTAAAACTTTTTGGATTTGTGAAAAATGATGTTGATCATGATCTACTAAACTAGCAAAATAACTGTAAAGTGTTAATTCAGAAGCACCTATTGTAAAAGGCAGTTGCCACTGCTTATCCACTATTTTATAAAGTGCGTCAATTAGCTGATGTCTCTGATGGATAAAATCGGCTATCGTTTCTTCTCTACTTTGTGCACGACTATTCCTTGCTGCACAAGCATTTATCTCTCCTACATCTGGCCCTTTTGGTAAGCTCCCCTCTATAAAAAGAAACGGTAGACGTTGCTTTAACACAAATTCATCCCACGGTGTAAGATGTCCAATGACCTCTGCAACCGTCCATTTCCCAGGCTCTATAGGGGTACGCCATTGTTCTTCAGTTATGCCTGCTAAACTTTCCACAAATACGATAGATCTTTCATAATGCGAGATTATTTGATGTTTATCGTGACACAAACCCCTTCGCTCCTTCGCTTCATTTTAGTAGACAATTTGTAGCTTCGACCAACTTGATTCCCACTGCTTGTTACGAACTCTATTCAAATAAACCTCATACCTCGGAGAGTCCTTCTGAAAATATGGTGTAGGAGCGACAATTCCAGAAACCAAGTGCTTAATACCATGCGGTGCAGCTATCTCAAGTTTTCCATTAGCAAGCCTCACACCAATAGCTGTTGGCATTTCTGGAAAATGCGCAATGCCATCAATAGATGATTGATAAGGATCACTGTTATTTACTACATGCATTCTTGCTTGGTTTTTCACAGACCAAGGCTCATCAGGTAAATACTTCGTCAATTCTTGTTCATGTTGCTTCTCATAGTTATCTGAGAGATTTACTTTATCAAAATATATCACATCAATATCAGCTAATGGCGTTCTATATTCTTTTTCATGCAGACAATCCCACACCTTAGATCGAATAAATCCTGCACATATCCATGAATCAGGTAATTGGAGTTTTTCTACAGTTTTTAAAATGTCCATCATCCATTCATCTGCAGCAATCAAGCTTTTTAGCTCTTCTTCTGTTTTTATCAGTTTCATTCACCTCTGAATTTGTCATACTAATGCCTGCACTCTTTTAATTAATGATTTTCAACCCATGTTCTTATTTTGTTAGCAACATCCTTAGGTGCTTCACGAAAAATATCATGGCCTGCATCAGCGATTGGTTCAATATCCAGGTTTTTAATTCTTGATTGCAAAATTTGAACGCTCTTCTTTCTAGCAGATTCTAGTTCAACTGGTTTTGTAGCGCGTATTAAAAGAGCCGGGCAGTGTACCTGTCCTACTACATCTGTAACTGATTCTGCATAATTACCTTTTACCATGGATTGTGCTGTAAAAGTAGAAATCGTTAGTCTAATTTCTCCATCTTGTTCCTTAACTTGAGCCCTTGATGCTTCTTTAAGCTCTTCCGACCATCTTGAAAGCTCTTCTTTTTCCGATTCAAAAAATACGTCCCAAGATGGGAATCTTACTTCATTACAGAACTTCTCAATATTTTGTAGTTCGCTTTCTAATGTCATTCCTAAATCTTGAGGTGACAAATAACCGCCATCTAACAAGACAATCCCCTTTATTCGTTTAGGGTATTTAGCAGCAAAATGCACTACCAAATCAGCTCCTAAGGAATGACCAATTAAATAATGAGATGCATTACCTAACTGCTTATTTAGTATTGTTTCTATTTCTACAATTAAATTGGAAGGAAAATAAGCGTTTTCTTCTTCCAAGGCTTTTGCATAGCCGTGTCCAGGTAAATCAAAGGTGACTATATGATACTCTGGTAAAAGTTTAGCTAGTTCTCCATATGCTAAGCCCGTACTCCCTAATCCATGAAAAAAGATTAAAGTTGGACTTTGAGAGTCACCCCATTGATATATATTTTGTTTCATTGCTACCATCCCCTTTGGTTAATGATTTTCCCCATCAATTACAATGATAACCATTTATAGTTCTATTTCAAAGAGGCAAGCAGATGAAAAAAGCGTTTGGCAAATCAGGAGAGGTTGGAGCTTTATGGGGACTATATTTCGAATAGTATTTATAGTGGAAAGAAAAAATTGGCTGACCTTTGTATCGATTATATTTATAAATTTATTTTATACAAAATAAAAAATAATATATTAGATTTATAAATTATTTACCAGTACCCTTTAACTAATAACGTTAAAGGAGACGTTTATGAAAAAATCTTTTATTTTGATTGTGACCTTTACCATTGTAATGGGACTTTTTTATACGAAGCTTTCACTGACGCTCGTCAGTATTGGAATTATTGCCTCTTTTATCGGCACTCTTGCTGGGGGTGCTGGGCTTATTACGATCCCGGCTATGATGCTTGTTGGCATACCTATTCAAACAAGCATTGCTACGATTGAAATCAGGAATTTGTAGCTACAATATAGCGCTCTAAAGCTTGTTGATATGACATGGTAATTCCCCCTTTTTTAACTCATCTTAAAATCCATTAATCGGAAATGCAAATAGCATGTTAGTAAATTACTTCCTAATATGCTGTTTGCATATACATAATTACTCTACACTGCAATTATGGTAATATAAAACTTATTTACCAACTACATAAAAATAACCGTTTAAGCTGGGGCATCTTTTCACTTAGAATATAGTATTCGTATTTATATCATAACGCTAAAGTAAGCCGTTACAGGGTTATGAGAGTGCATTAAAAAAAGACGCTGATGAAGGAAAATGGTGAAAATTCAGGCTCCCGACATATTTGGTGGAAGTATGGAAGAAAATAGTTTCAAAGGTTGAATGGATGTAGCAAAGCAAATAAGAAAAAGATAGGTGGTGAACAATGATGATTAATAGTAAAGCTGTACTTATCCCTATGTTAGTCTTATTTATTACACTTTTACGCCATGTAATAATTCAATGGGGAGAAAATACGACCGTATTCTGGTTCTATTTATTCGGTGTAATCTTTTTGGCAATTGTTTTATTATATTCATTATTTGTAACTAAAAGAGAGAAAGAGCTTTAGTATCGAGAACAATGTTAACTGGATTATTCACATTCAAAAAAATGAAAAACCTCTACTAATCTGCACCCAATTGTTAGACACAAATTTAACAAAACGGAAGTGCTCTTTCCTAAAGAGGCTATTGTAAAATTCGTGATTAATTTGATCAAAAACTTTTTCGAAATAAAGATTAAATTTTGGACTATTAATAGAGGAAATTTAATTCAAACAAAAAATAAATAAAGAGAGAAATATATAATGAAAAAATCAAAGATACAAAGAATACTTCCCTTATTTATATTTTTTTGTGTTGCCTTAGTTGTAGCAATCATTGAAAATGCGTCATTTTTTATTAAACTCTATGGGTTGGGCATAATTGCATGTATATGTTCAGGAACTCTTATGTATTTTAGAAAAAATAACTAGCGAAATTTTGTAGTGAGCACCAGCTATGTTTTGAATAAGATTATGATGGCATATAAGCAACATCCTATAGTCATTCTTTTATCCGGAACAACCTTTACAATATATGGTTCTAACAAGAAAATAACATCAGAATCATTACTATAAATCCCCTTACTTATACAAAGAATAGAACCAATAAAACGGAAGTGAGATAATCATATGCAAAAATTTATGATTAGTATTACTTTTACAATAAGTCTTGCGTTTGGAATATGGGTTATTGACCAATGTGTAGCTAAGGGTTTCCTTCGCCATCTGTTAATTGGGGTACTTGTTTCTGTATTATTTTCTTTAGTGAGTACCTTCTATCGAAAATATTCGCAGAACAATAGCTGACTGAATATGAAAAACGCAATCCAAGCCCCCTACATAAATTAGCTAATTAAATTCCTCCACAATAGCTTATAGCTCAACTGCTGAAACACCTACAAAATATATCTTTTTCTTTTAACAGCGTAATTAAGATTTACTATTAAATATTGAATTAATTCACTCATACAAAACCGTCCCATTAATATGCATGACAAGGACTGTAGAGGGAGTCTATGATAAGAGTAATAAAATAAGGAGGACTCCCATGCTCGCTACTATTCAAAATCAACATAATCGCTATATCGTGAAATTTAACCGTCCGCTGTCACATTCAGTTGATGCCGTTTGGGCCGTTTTAACAGAGAATGAAAAGCTTCAAAAATGGATGAATAACTTAGAAATTATTGATCTTCGAAAGAACGGCAAAATCCACTTTAATATGAATGATGGAACAAATGCTTTTCAGGAAATAACAATTACAGACTATGTTGAGAAGGAAGTGCTCGAATTTGATTGGGGCAAAGATACAGTTAGATTTGAACTCTCCCCCTCTGGCAGCGGCTCCATATTAGTATTGCTTGAATCGATTGGTGAGCTAACTGAGCATACCCCTAAAGATTTAGCCGGGTGGCATATATGCTTAGGCCTACTTTCGGATTTATTAAATGGAACGGTACATGAAGAATTCCCAATGGAAGAATGGCAAAAGTGGTTTGCAGAGTATAAGCAACTAGTTGCTTACGTAGAGAAGATTTAAGCATATCAAGAATAAACCCCTAGGGTGTGAACTTTATGCCCTAGGGGTTTTTAAATGTTGAAAAACAAAATAGGTAAGGAAGTCTTAGTGCATGTTGCGGTGCTTTAAATGAGGTTGATTTCGTTCCATGCTACTTGCTTTCGCACAGATCATGATACTGTTGCTGCCGCTTCGCTTGCACTTCTCTTTCGTATTTTTCGCTATAACTTAGAGTGACATACGAGAAGATACATGCCATGTGAAGTGGTTGATTGGAGTGGAGACTGGGTGACTCCTTGGGGATCAGCGTCACAGATGAGACCCTGGAGCGAGCAACGCGAGTGAAGCGGGCTCATCGGATGCCCCCAGGAAGCTTTGCTCTGTGCGAAAGCGAAGCGGCAGCTACAAAGTGCCCAGTCGGAACGGAAATCAATCCCTCATTTTGCTGAATAGCTATACTTTATTTAAAATGACAACTTTATTTCATAGACATGCTCTTAATTACCATCTCGAACATTCATACGAGCGAATATTTCTTCTTGCAATAGTTTGGAAGCGCCAGCCACTTCTGCTACTCCATCGGAACCCTGTAATAAACTCTCTTCCTACAGAAGTTAGGAAGAACCAAAAGCTTGATCCATTAAACATCCATATATACGTATTTCTAAATAGGCATGACCGAATACCACTTGTACCTATTCCGAATGGTGGAGTTGATGGTGCAAAGCTAGGTGGTGGACCTAGAGGCATTTGACCTGCTGGTGGTGGGCCAAAGCTAGGTGGTTCAAACGATGGCGGTGGGCCGTAACCTGGTGGTCTAGATGATGATGGTGGACCAAAACCAGGTGGACCGAACGATGGTGGTGGGCCGTAACCTGGCGGGCCAAACGATGGTGGCGGACCAAAACCAGGCGGTCTAAATGATGGTGATTGGCCAAAACCAGGTCGTCCGAATGAAGGTTCGAAATCGGATTCTGGAAATGGCATAATCTGTTCATATGGATTGCTCATGATAAACCCCTCCTTTTACATAATTCAATATATGTAGGAGGGCTAATAACCGTTGAGCAATTGCCTATTAGCCTTGTATTTAGTCGACCTAAACTGCATTCGTATTTCCACGGTGAACATTCTATAAGAAAAGGTATTTTTTCAAGAAAAGGGGTGCTTATGCGAAAAATAATTTTACTAATTACTACAATTTTATTGTCCCTTGGGATTTGGATTATACTGCACCATATATCGATTTTGTTATGTGGGAAAACTTTTCTTATGATGTAGTCGGCGAAGATGAATGGGCGCTGAATAAGAGTAATTAATTCAGATCCGAGAAAATTCGGTACTCAGGTGATGACAATCGGATTTAACGACGAAGAGAAAAGTTTTGCCTTAGCTGAAAAATACCATTTTAAATGCTTTTATAGCCCAGCAGGATCTTACTACGACACATGGCAGTAATGTCACCCTCATCTATTAAATAATGCTCACAATCCTCTCCCTCATGCAAAACTAAACGAAGAGGATTTTTTGTCATCTAGACAAATAAGAGTGCATCACTCGCCAATCCTCAAGCTTTTCTTCAAAAGATTTAATATTCTTCCCTGGTATTGGGCTTGTCGAAGGCATTTTTTGATATGCTCGACCATCTAAAATCGCAAGGCCGATATGCTTTTTAAACACCTCAAATGCCTTTGCACCATTAAAAAGCACTAACTCAATATTAGGATAGTGTGCAAAAAGCGTTTTAAAATCATTCGGCTTTTCATTACGAATAGCAGCATCTAAGCTTCCTTTACGCTCACACGACTCTATTGTATCCCAAAGACCAATATGATGGTTCTTTAGCAATTTTAACCTTTCTCCATAATCCTGCGGTATAACCACTTCTACTATTTCTCCAATAATCGGCCAAAAGTGATTGCGCGGGTTCCCATAATATTGCTGCTTCTCTAATGATTGCTTTCCTGGCATCGAGCCGACAATTAGCACCTTCGTAGACAAATCTATAACCGGTGGTAATACATTTTTAAGTTCATTTGACATGACAATCACTCCTTCCTTCTATTGTAGCGGAAGATTTGTGGCCATGTCATTGAAGGGCATGTATCACATATTAAAGTTCAGTCTCATCACCATAACTTGGGGTGACTTCCGTTTCAACCGGCACGTTCCTAAGAAAGGGTCTTTCTCTATTTGTTGGATATTTATGATAGACTAAATCAAATGCACTCTTTTTAAGATGTTTTTGTCAACATGCTGCCACTTTAGTAAATGACGAGTATTTAAACTACATAGAGGTGAAAATATGAGAAGTTGGTTCCAGTCTCTTACGGCTAGAATGATTTTTTTAATAAGTATCCTGATCCTTTTAATATGTGGACTGTTTATATATCTTTTACAAGAACATATTCGCGATACGACAGAAAAACAGATGGGGATGGAAGCATTAAATATTGCAAAAACCCTCGCATCTACAGAAGAGATTATTGCGGCATTCAAAAAAGAAGAGCCAAGTGAAATAATCCAGCCAATCGTCGAACCTTTAAGAAAAGAAATTGACGCAGCATATATTGTCGTTGGAAATTCTGAAGGAATTCGTTATTCACATCCTTTAAAAGATAAAATTGGAGAAAAAATGATTGGCGGAGACAACGATGCAGCATTGCTAGATAGACAAGCTTATATTTCTAAAACTATAGGATCACTAGGTGAATCGATTCGAGGTAAAGCCCCTATCCTATTAGACAATAAAATTATCGGTGTTGTATCTGTCGGTTTTTTAACAGAAAATATCGACACAATCATCGAAAGCTATATTCACAAATGGAGCAAATACACCGTAATTATTCTTTTAATAGGCATATTAGGTGCAATAGCAATTTCCGTTTATATAAAAAAATTGTTGTTTAATATGGAGCCTATTCAAATTGCTAAATTATATCAACAAAACAAGGTCATTTTAGAAACAACCGCAGAGGGTATACTGGCTGTCAATCATTTTAATCAAATTACTACCATTAATAAGAGTGCTTATGAAATGCTAGATTCGGCTCACAATAAATCTCTCTCAGACTGGATGGGTGCAAAAATTGAACATATTTTTACGCCTAAAATTGTTGCAGAGCAAAACATTCATAATTTAGAGCTACCACTTGATGAGCATATTATTATTTTAAATAAAGTGCCTTTAGTTGAAAAGAAAAGGAAAATTGGTTCGTTATACACCTTTAGAAAAAAAGTAGATATCCAAAAAATCACTGATGAATTAAAACAGATGAAGCAGTATGCGAATGTTCAACGAGCCTATACTCATGAATTCGCTAATAAGCTTCATATCATTTTAGGTTTACTTGTTCATAAACATTACAACGAAGCCATTGATTTTATTAAAGAAGAACGAAACATACAACTTAAAAACCAAGCTTTTTTAAATAGCAAGATAACTACCCCACTTCTACTTGCCTTAATTCAGGGGAAAATTGCAGAAGCCGCAGAACTGGGGATTAAACTCGAGCTAAACGAAATTTCTTCATCTATCGAATTATCTAAACAGCAAGAAGATGCTATCCTAACAGCTCTTGGTAATGTACTTCAAAACGCTATTGAAACTTTAAAAAGCTGGGAATCCTCAGATAAAATAATTCGACTATCCATCAACAATTATAAAAATCATTACTTATTTGAGATTCAAGACAATGGACCCGGTATTAATCACAATATTTACGATAAAATTTTTACAAAGGGTATATCGACTAAAGAAGGATTAGACCGCGGCCATGGACTTGCTATAAGCAAGAAAGCTCTTCAGGAGATACATGGGGAAATTTTATTGGATTCCGGTGATTTATCAGGAGCATGTTTTTTAATTATAGTTCCTAAAGGAGACATTTGAGAATGATAACATTAAAAAGTGTATGGATTATTGAAGATGACTTTAGAGTAGCAAAAATTCATGCCGATTATGTTCATAATATAGAAGGTTTTATCGTCACTGAAAATTTACGCACAGGAAAAGAAACGATTGAAAAGCTGGAGATGACTTCTAACTTACCAGAAATTATATTAACAGATTTATATATTCCGGATGTTGAAGGTAGCACATTAGTAAGTCATATACGTCACCTCTATCCATCTATAAAAATTATCGTAATATCAGCAGCAACTGAAATAAGTTTAATAAAGGATATAGTAGACTTAGGAATTTTAGATTATTTAATAAAGCCCTTTGAAGAGCAACGACTTCAACGCGCATTTCAGAAGTATTTGCAGGAACTTCGTTTATTTCAAAATAGCAAAAATGTCACTCAAAATGACATTGATTCTTTATTTTACAATGAATCAAACAATAAGGTAGTAGATGAAGAAACCTTTGTAAAAGGGATTGATTTGCACACATTACAAATTGTTAAAAGCATTTTTGAAGATCTCAAAACCCAAGAGCTCACAGCCTCACAATTAAGTGATCTAATCGGTTCTAGTCGTTCAACAGCTCGCCGTTATTTAGAATACTTAGTTGGTGAGCAGTTTTTAGAGACAAAACTAATTTACGGTACCGTTGGAAGACCTGAACGGAAATATGTTTTTCATGGAACTTATGAACAAAACTAATATTATGTTATTTATTTAACATATGATTATATTATTTTCCTCTCTTTAGCACTGTGATATTTTTTAAATAATCTGAATGATTAATCGCAAAGGGAGGAAATACTTTTGAGTCTAAGTATAATCGGTTTTTTAACAATTATTATTATTGTTGCTCTACTAATTAGTGGTCGTGTATCACCACTTGTAGCAATGGTTATACCACCTATCGTAGCTGCATTCATAGCTGGCTTTAACTTCGATGAATTGGGAGAATTCTTTAGTTCTGGATTAAGCTCTGTGATGAACGTAGCTGTTATGTTTATATTCGCTATTATTTTCTTTGGTATTATGCAGGATGTAGGTTTATTCGAGCCATTGATTAATAAAATGATTGCGCTTTCAAAAGGAAACATTATTGTCGTTGCAGTGATAACAGTGATAATTGCTGTAGTAGCGCAACTAGACGGTTCTGGAGCTTCAACATTTTTAATTACAATCCCAGCATTACTGCCTTTATATTTACGTTTACGGATGAATCCATATCTTTTGCTGTTATTAGTTGGGGGAGCAGCAGCAGTTATTAATATGATTCCTTGGGGTGGCCCATTAGGTCGTGTTGCTTCAGTTTTAGAGACAGATGTAACTGAACTTTGGTATCCTTTAATCACTATTCAAATCATTGGTGTCGTTTTAATGTTAGCTTTAGCGGTGTTCCTTGGTTTTAGAGAAAAGAGGCGTATTCTGAAACAATACGGTACCCTGGACTTCACAAATGATGATCATACTATTACACAAGGAGTTGTTTCATCAGAAGTAGACACAAGCTTACAACGACCAAAACTATTGTGGATTAATGCAATAGTTACTGTTCTTGTTATCGGAATATTAGTTGCAGGTATTTTACCAGCAGGATTAGCCTTTTTAATTGGCGTCGCCATCGCCTTGCCAATCAACTATCGTTCTCCTAAAGAACAAATGGAACGTGTGCGAGCACATGCTCCGAATGCCTTAACGATGGCGTCTATCATTATTGCCGCTGGATTATTTTTAGGCATACTTAATGGTACTGGGATGTTAACTGCAATTGCCAACAACGCCGTACACATACTACCATCAGCCCTATCATCTTATTTGCATATCATTATCGGGGTTTTAGGGGTACCGTTTGATTTATTATTAAGTACGGATGCATATTACTTCGCTTTATTCCCTGTAGTTGAACAGATTGGCTTATCTTTCGATATTGATTCTCTTTCAACTGCCTATGCGATGATTATTGGTAATATTGTAGGTACATTTGTATCGCCACTTGCCCCTGCCGTTTGGTTAGCTTTAGGCTTATCAGGCTTAGAAATGGGGAAACACTTAAAATACTCTTTCTTCTGGATGTGGGGATTGAGCATTACTTTACTATTCATTGCAGTAGCATTAGGAATTATTGCTATCTAACTCATCACCGAATGTTGGAGATGAAATATAGTACCAGTTGTCGAGTAGTGAATCGGCAGCTGGCTATTTTTATAGAGGTAGCGTCTTATAAAGAAAAATCAGAGCCAGCAAGTATTTCCTCTGAACTTTTTTCATGAAGTTTATTTGATGAATGATTTTTTATATAGGTCCTTACTATTTCGTAACCAATGCAATATCCTATCCATTGAGGAAGCTTTCCACCATATAAGAATTCAATATGATTGTTTAATCCTTGAATATTGATTTGAGGCAAAAAATGCTCCTTCCAAATTTCTAGCATCTTATTCAATGAGTAGTACCTCAACCATGGTGCTAACCATTTATCCCCGTAAATTTCCTCCACTGCACATTCTGCTAATCCTTCTAAAATTAAAGAATCTAATAAAGTCACTTCGTCTAGCGATTTATTAACATATTGCAGACGACAAACATGGTTATACTCATGTGCAAATAACGCTTTAAGCTCCTGCTTTTCAAGCTCTCCTATATATAAAAACATAGCGTTTGGATAGGCAACACCGTTTTTCTTAGTAATCGTTTGCTCCTTCGTGATTGGGAAGATATAGATTGGTATATTTGGACCGCTCCATCTCTCCTTTAAATAAATAAATTCCTTCTGCACTACTTCCCAAACATTTTGTTTTTTTAACTTGTTAATATCTATTTTTTCATGTGACTGAAAAAGTCCCTGTTGCAGTAACTCAAATTGGATTTCATCTAGAGATCCGCCAATAAAAACCTCTACTAAACGACTGCAAATAATAGAGCGTTGTAAGTCCTCAAAACTTTTGTGATTTAGCTTTTGACTAGCTATTAATTCATTGAGCCACTCATCTGTTGGTATTACTGACATACATTCCCCCCTTACTTTAGCTTATGTCTAAAGTAGTCAATCGGCTAGTGATAATGTTCGCAACCGCATATATTAGCTTGTAAGGAAGTCGAAAGGAGGGATAGTTTGTGAATCCAGCTGATACTTATAATCTTTGTTGTCAATATCATGGTAAACGTGTAAGGATTGAAGAAAGATGTGGCAGAGTACATTATGGAGAAATAACTAGGGTGGATAGAAGACAAGTATGGATTCTACCTGATAGACGATTTGGTGGTTATGGTTTAGGATGGGGTTGGGGTTTCGGAGGAGCAGGAGCAGGTTTTGGAATTGGAATCGCATTTGGGGTAGTTGCCGGAATTGCCCTAGCACCACTACTATTTTGGTAATATTGAAATGATTAATTTTACTATCCGTTGCGCGAAGACATGGAGAAAAAATAAGCCATTTCAATCTACTGAGATGGCTTATTGTCCTCATTGCACTTGCTCTTGTTGCTGTTTGATTTTAATCAACTCGGATATTGTGACAAATGTATAGCCTTGTTTCTTCAGTTTTGGCAATATTTCTTCCAACGCTTTGATGGTCTGCGTACGATTGCCGCCTCCATCGTGGAACAAAATAACATCACCTGGCTCCGTTCCCTTCATCACTTTTTGCACTATTTTATTGACCCCTGGCTGTTTCCAATCTTGAGTGTCCTGATGCCAAGACCACATCACTACTTTGTATCCATCCTTTACAGCGGCATTGATCATTTGATCATTATAATTACCACCTACTGGACGGAACAATACTGGTGCAAATCCAGTAATACTATAAATTATTTCCTTTGTCTTACGTAATTGTGACTGTAATTCAGCTATGGAAGCTTTAAACGGATGTGAATACGTATGATTGGCAAGCTCATGCCCTTCTGAAAAAGATCGTAAAACAAGGTCTGGATATTTTTCTGCATTTTTTCCAATAATAAAAAACGTCGCTTTTGCATCATACTTAGCCAATAAATCTAAAATAGCTGCCGTATACTCGGGATGAGGGCCGTCATCGAAAGTCAGAGCAATTATTTTGTCTTTTACGTTAATGTCCCATACAACTTCCCCTGTCTCCTCATAATAAGGTCGACCTTTATCCGCATAGGTTGTCACTACTGTAGAAATTACCGATATGATTAAAAAAAATAGGGATATAACCAATACATATTTGCGTGTCATAAGCATCACCTCCCAAGTTCAAATTCACATAACTCCGTCAACTTACTATTTACGAATTACAATGAATTATACTTATGAAGGTTTGGCTGTTTTCTCCTCTTAAAACACTGGTCATCTTTGGTACCTAATAATTTTTTTAATAAAAATATCGAACACCTTTTTAACTATCGCCATATGTATATAGAGAAAAGGAGTGATTTCGGATGGTAACAATTGAGCCTATTATGATCAAAGGCCATTTTTTCACTGCAATAGTTGTTCAATTACCAAAAACAACACTGCTAACAATTTCTAACGACACGGGGTACATTATGTGTGGAGCTTTAGATGTTGGTCTATTAAATGACCGTTTAGCAGATCGGAAAATTATTGCCGGTCGAGCAGTTGGCGTGAAAACGATAGATGAGTTATTGACAGCTCCATTAGAATCTGTGACATATGAAGCGCATCAACTTGGTATTTCTGAAGGAATGTCTGGTGTAGAGGCATTATTAAGAATGGTATAACAAAATTATTACAAAGCGTCAGTGCAATACGACTAGGCGCTTTTTTCTTCAGTCCTATGTAAAAGTGTATAAGCTATTTACTCTATTCCTATACTTTAGACAAAAGGAGTGTTTGTTTTGTCTAAAGATAATCATCGGAAAATACATGTGATTTTGTTGTTAATAGTACTTATTATTTTCGTGTGGTCTGTCATAAAACCAGTTTCCTATTTAGATTGGCTCGTAGAAGTTAGTCCTGCAGTCGTTGCAATTATTATTGTAGTCGCTATTTATAACAAGTTTCGCCTTACAACACTTTCTTATTTTATCATTGCCCTTTTGTCTATTTTAACATTCATCGGTGGACACTATACTTATTCGGAGGTTCCACTTTTTAACTGGATTAAAGAGGAGTTTCACTTACAACGAAATGACTACGATCGATTTGGGCATTTCCTAAAAGGTTTGATGGCCATTGTCATAAGAGAAATATTAATACGAAAAACACCACTAGTTAAAGGCGCCTGGTTAACAGGCATATCCATAAGTATACTCCTTGCTATTGCTTCTCTCTATGAAATCATTGAATGGCTCAGTACAAAAATTTCAAAAGGGAGTGAAGGAGCGAAAGATTTTGTAGGTATGCAAGGAGATCGATGGGATGCACAATGGGACATGCTTTCGGCCTTCCTTGGGACAATTTTGGCTTTACTGCTATTTACAAAACTCCATGATAAATTGTTGAGAAGGCAGGCAAAGTAAATCAATTTTCTTCTGTAGCTTGCATAGGATAACAAGTATGAACCATTCGAAAGGTGGTACTCTATGTACTATGCAAGTGTTAGTCAACAACCACCCCATGTATCTCGCGTGATTGCTGTCACTGGAAATGGAGAAGTAATGGCTACTCCAAGTTATGTTCAACTTCAAATAGAAGTCCATTCAAGAGGAAAAAATGTACAAGATGCGCAACAAGAAAATACAATAGTGATGAATCGTGTTATCCAATCTCTTTTAGCTCTCCATATACCTAGAGAAAATATTCAAACAGCTGTCTATACTATTTCACCAATTTATGATTATGAAGATGGCAAACAGATTTTTAATGGCTACGAAGTAACAAATGCTATTACCGTTAAAGTCACGGATACGAGTCGGATTGGTAAAATTATTGACACAGCAGTAGACAATGGTGCAAATCGTATTTCCTCTATCCAATTCGACATTGACAACGAAGATGCCTATTATCAACAAGCTCTTAGTTTAGCCCTTCATAATGCCCAGATGAAAGCTAAAACGATTGCAGAGACGATGCATTTGCCCGTCCAGCTTCAACCAATCGAAATCGTTGAGGAACATAAAAATAGACCTGTCCTATATAGATCGATGGCGATGACTGACTCCGCCATTTCTACGCCTATTGAACAAGGGCAAATAGCCGTTCATGCGACTGTTCGAGTGAAATTTCAATATTAATTTGTATCCTTACATGAGCCTTCTGCTTGAATAGCATGAAGGCTTTTAAAGTTATTTAAGCTTGTAGTTACAATTTGAGATTATCTGTAGTTAAATTCAAACGTATTTTTTTCTAGACATACTAGTTCATCAGAAGTTTTAACAATAATATCAAAATACTGACTATACGAATGCATAAACAATTCATATTGAATTCGACGTTCTTCATGCGACTGCTTTAAATAATGGATATCCGCTCCCCTTTCAACTACATCCCGGTATGACCGTCTCTTCATTTCCGTATCATTATCTGTATAAAAATAAATTTTCAAATCAAATAGCTTTGGATTAATAAATGCTACACTCATTCCTTCTACAATAGTTACTTTATTTTTTGAAGAAATTAACGCACTTTTCATATAGTGCGTATCTATTGTCAATAAATCCAGGCCTTTTCTAACCATTTGAATGTCTCTTTCCAAAGAAGGTAAATGATGCGCCGCTGGATGGCAAGCTGTCATTTTAAAATGATGCTGCTCGTTTCGATAAGGATAATTGATAATTGTATGCTTTCGTATATCCGAACTAACAATATATGGGTCCGTATTAATATAATTTACGTCATCATGATTCAGAAGGTGCATAAGCCTATTGGCAAACGTTGTTTTTCCTGCTGCACCATGTCCAGAAATTCCGATAATAATTGATTTATTTTCTTTTTTGATCCAAGTAACGATATCTTGCAATAACCTATCCATTTTTCCCCCCGCTGTTGCTTTCATATTTAACTCAAAATCTCATTGATATTAACTACTGCTCAGAAATCATTTACAATTTTTAGTTTTTATAGTGCTATTTTACCTGAATTATACCAGATTCACTAATTATTTCTAATCTTTTTGTAGCTTCGCCAATTTTACCTTTCATCGAATCTTCAGTATGTGTTTCTTTCTTAAATCCTTGTAAATCAACAATAATATCAGAGGATTTACTGCTAGCTACCACCTCTAATGACTTTGGTGCATGTTTATAGAATACTGAAATATCTCCTGACCCGGTTTCTATAAATGTTGATTTTTCTTCATCCATTTCTTTCATAAGTACTTCACCGTTTCCAGCAGTAATTTTCATTTGTGGACTAGAGACTCTAGTAATGTAGCTATCACCATTCGTAGCAGCAATCGTTAATTCATTCACAGTGCTATCCATCATCTTCAATTCCCCATCCTGCGATGTAAATTCACCCTTATCTGCCACTAATCCTTTAATGACCTTATATCCTGAATCACTGGAGATTATAATGTCTTTTGTTGTTAAATTATTAATGTTAATATCACCATTGCTATTGCTTACCCCAATGTTATGCACTGTGTTATTCGGAATAGAAATACGAATTGTTCCTTTATCTCCAATGCTAATGTTTTTAAAAAAACCTTCTTCAGTATCATGTTGAAGTACGTTAATTTTTTTACCGTCCTGTTTAATTTCTACCGGAGCATTTTGCTTTTTTTGTTGCTTTCCATCAATCGCAATTGTCAGATCATTAGAGTCAGTACTTTCCAATAAAATGTTCCACGTTTCATTATTTATTTCTAATTCTTCAATTTGTTGCGCATCAAAGGTCTGTTGCTTTTTAAAGCTCTGTTCGCTATTTACTTTAAGAACGAGCACTACACCTGCGCAAACAATTATTAATATAAGAATAATTATAGCTTTTTTCACTTTATCTCCTCATTTCTCATTGATGGGTATTATGTTAAATCCACTTTATCTACCTTTCGATAAGACAGATAACCAATAAGAAGCCCTAATAAACACAAAGTAATTGGCACAGCAATTATTTGATATAGACTTGAAGAAGTAGTTCCATCAGAAACTGTTGCATTAATAACGAATCCAATTAAAACAGCTGACGTAATTGTCGAAGCTGTCGACTTTTTTCGCATACCAAAGTACAAAGGAATTAAGCTTACCCCAGCCATCATAAATGCATTGATAAAGGTTGACGGTATAGTAGCTACCATCTCTTGAATCTCAACAGGTGTTTCAAACAAACCAATCATCGGATTTAAAAAATAAACAGCGATATTAATCATAAAAGTTGCAATCATAATGCTAAAAAAACAAAATCCGAAAACTAAAGAAAGCTTAGCAAGAATAAGTTTTTTCCTTTTTAATGGATACGTAAATAATAATTGAACTGTCTTATTTTTATATTCATCAATAACTAAACGAGCTAAAATCACACTTGAAAAAATAATAAAAACTATTCGGATTAAAATATCTGTTAACGACATAAATTCTGTATAATTTAAAAACTCACTCTCGCCATCACCGCCTATTGCCATAAGTGCAACTGCAGTAAAAATCCCTATAATACAAATGATTAAACCTTTAAAATAGCCAGTCATACAATTCTTTTTCCATTCAAGCCTTAGCAGTTTATGCAATTTGATTCCCTCCATTAATAAGATTTAAGAAATACTCTTCTAAATGCTGTTGCTGTTTTTTAATTCCATTGACAACAATGTCATTTAAAACAAGTTCTTTATTAATTTGAGATTGAGAATTGTCATGTTCAAAAATTCGAATACAATGTTGATTCACAATTTCATATTTCCGAATACCTAACTTGTTCTCTAGCACAGGAATTGCTTTTTTCACATCGTCTATTTTAATCTCCAAATACTCCATATTCTCTTTTCGAATATCCTCCATCTTCACCTCTTTCAATAATTTACCACTGTGAAGAATACCAATTGTATCTGCTATCGATTCAATTTCTGATACGATATGACTTGATATTAATATAGTGATTCCATGCTCTTCTTTTAACAGCAATAAAAGCTCTCGTATATCTTTAATGCCTATAGGATCGAGACCATTAATCGGCTCATCAAGAATTAGGATTTCTGGTTTTGCGACAATTGCCCGTGCGATGCCTAGCCTTTGCTTCATCCCAAGCGAAAATTCGTGTATTTTTTTATGTTCAACACCATTGAGACCTACTATCTCTAGCGTTTCCTCCACTGCTCCCTTTTCATAAACTCCAATATACTCACAGTGAAGCTCTAAATTTTCTTTAGCTGTTAGTCTTTCATAAAATTCCGGATACTCGATAATACTGCCTATTTTGCTCAAGTATTGATATGAAGTAGTAGAAATGGATTGATTCATTATTTTAATTTCACCTGAAGTTGGTTTTACTAAGTTTAAAATCATCTTCATGATCGTCGTTTTTCCAGCCCCATTCGGACCTAAAAACCCATAAATTTCTCCCTTCTTAATGTTCATGTTGACATTCGATACGGTCTTGACTCCTTTAAAGCTTTTACTTAATTGATGTATTTGAATAACGGTTTCCATGTTATTTACTCCCTACTATTTTGAATTCGTTACATTAAGCTTAATAAGTGAAAGTAAAATCAAAGTAAACTCGATGGAAAATGACAGTAATTTTTTCAAGAGAATACGGATATAAAGATTAGAAGCTGTTATGATGAAATTGAAATGAGGGATAAAAATGGAAACTACTGAAAAAATCCTAATCGTTGATGATGAGATTGGTATATTAAAATTATTAGAAATTACATTACGAAAAGAAAACTTTATAAATATTGATACTGCCTCAACGGGAAAAAGTACACTACAGCTTGTAAAAGAAAATCAGTACGATGTTATTTTGCTCGACATTATGCTACCAGATATAAGTGGCTTTGAACTTTGCACAGAAATACGTAAGCATTCAAACACACCCATTATTTTTGTTAGTGCTCGCTCTACTGATTTTGATAAATTAACGGGATTGGGTATCGGTGGAGATGATTATATTACAAAACCTTTTAATCCTTTAGAGGTAGTCGCCCGAATAAAGGTCATCCTTCGACGTCAAAAAATGTATGAGCGTTCTCAGCAACAGCAGCATACAAAATTTGATTTCGGTTACTTTGCTCTAAATCCTGAATCGGCTACATTAACCGTTAACAATCAGCTCGTGGAATGTACAGCTAAAGAGCTAGAGCTACTGCATTTCTTTTGTAAAAATCCAAATCGTATTTTCACAACTTCACAGCTTTATGAATTCGTGTGGGGAAATGATGTATATGGCGAGGAGAAAACCGTAACGATTCATATTTCAAAGCTAAGGAAAAAGCTTGGGGATGATACACGTAAGCCTAAAATAATTGTGAATTTAAGGGGCATTGGCTATAAATTCATTCCCCCGAAAGAGGATTCACTATGCGAATAAACACTCGATTTACGTTGCATCTTGCATTGGGGATTATTCTGTGGATGATTTTGAGTGGTATTTGTATAATTATCGGTCTCGAAGGTATTCTTCCACTCTTTAAAAAATCTGTGAGTGAGGATTATGAGAATTTACTAGTTCTATGGATTTTTGGGTTTAGCACCCTTGCTTGTATTGCCGTATTTGGTTGGTATTTTGGGGGTCCTCTTGGTTTTATAATGTCTTGGATCCATCAGCTATCACAGGAAAACTACAAACAGCCTGTTGGACTATCTAAAATTTATACACGCAAAGGAAAGCTCCATATGCGTTATATGCTATATCAAGAAGTACTTCAACACCTACAATCCTTATCAGGAAAATTAAAAGCTGCTGAAACAGAACGTGAAGAGGTTGAACAAGCAAAACAGGAATGGATTGCTGGTATTTCACATGATTTAAAAACACCATTAACGTATATTACAGGCTACTCTACTCTATTATTAAACGAACAATACGATTGGTCTAAGGATGAAGCTCGTTCTTTT
Source organism: Lysinibacillus sp. G1-3 (assembly GCF_056322905.1). NCBI lineage: Bacteria > Bacillati > Bacillota > Bacilli > Caryophanales > Bacillaceae > Lysinibacillus > Lysinibacillus sp. G1-3. The sequence goes on along the minus strand of NZ_JBWHYQ010000008.1, from coordinate 102,872 downwards.
ATTCAAGAGATTGCAGATAAAGGCATGCATATGGAGGAGCTTATTCAAGATTTAAGTCTCGTTATTCAGCTTAATAATACAGATGGTCAGTTACCCTTGCATAAAACTGAGCAGGATATTGTGGATTTCACAAGAAGAATTGTTGCGAACATAAGCAACAATCCACAAGCAAATGACTATATATTGCACTTTAAAACTGATACATCTGTTATAAACATTGACTTTGATACGAAATTCATGCAACGCATATTACAAAACATTCTTATGAATTCCATTATCCACAATCCATCTAACACAAATATTTATACACAGATTTCCGATAGAGTTGAGCATGTAGAAATCCACATTGTGGATAACGGCGTAGGGATGTCTCAACACATGATGGAAAATATATTCCAACAATATTATCGTGGAACTACTACAGAATCTTCTTCTGAAGGTACTGGACTGGGCATGGCGATCGTCTATAAACTCGTTCAAGCTCATAATGGCACTATTTCTGTACAGAGCGAATCTTCTATTGGAACAACGTTTATTATTACGTTGCCTAAAAATAATATGGGACTTGAACACTTTTAGATTTCGCCTAAGCTGTGGATTGGTCGATCCGAGCAATGTGAAGGGCTATTGGAATCATTCATGAAATTATATTGTTGGACATATATTTAAGCATCATAAATTGGTTCAACAAGGAGGATTTCATGCAATCTGAAAAATTGCGATTACGAAAGATTCAACATCTTGCTCATGAAATTACTGATGAAATGAATAACGGTGGAGTACTTACTCACTTAGAAACGTTGATTCCTGTTATTGATAATTTATCTCGTGCGATTGGTGACTTAACAGATTCCTATGGAAAGTATTCATTAGATTATGTAGAGGAAAAAGTGAAAAATGCTCATACGCTTTTGTTTAACAAAGAAAAAGTGAATGTCTATTTATAAAGATATAGGAAAAGGGTAACCATTTATATGGTTACCCTTAAAACATTTAATGTGTTTCAGGATTAAATGTTTTACAATCTGTTTCTTCACTGTTAGATGCCTGTTGTCCTTTTTGACTTACAACATAAATTTTTTCTGCACCACATCTGTTTCCAGAGTTCCAAAATGTACAGTTATTGACTTCACAAAGAATTTCTTGTGCCATCGTTTTTACACCTCCTCTTTTTTATCATTAACAAAATCGAGGTATTCAATACTTAGTTATAGAAGGTGTAATGAAACGGAAATATACATCATTATTCTTCGATTTCATAATGTTGAAAAACAAAATGGTCAAAGAAATCTTTGTGAATGTTGCGGCTCTCTAAGTGAGTGTGAGTGTGATTTCCGTTCCAGGCTATTCGCTTTGTCGCTGACGCTTCGCTTTCGTGCAAAGCAGAGCTTCCTCCGCTACGTTGCTGTCGCTGCGTTAGCACTACGCTTTCGCACGAAAAACATTCGCTCCGTGCAGGGTCTCGCCTGTCTCGCTTTCCCACAGACAATCCATTGTTGCTGACATATTGTTTTATTACTATAAATTAAAGTGACATCTAAAAAAACACACCCAAAGTAGTGGTTGAGTGGAGACTGGGCGACTCCTTGGGGACCAGCAATAGAGGAACGAAGGCTAAAAGCATCACATCCTGTGATAACGTCTTCGTGACCAACATCGGTGCTGCTGCCGCTTCGCTTTCGCGCAAAAAACATCTGTTGGCCCGAGACCCTGGAGCGAGCATCGCGAGTGAAGCGGCTCATAGGACGCCCCCAGGAAGCTTTGCTCTGTGCGAAAGCGTAGCTGCAGCAACAAAGCGCCCAGTCGGAACGGAAATCAACCCCTCATTTTGCCATAAAAGTCATACTTTAATTTCATTGTCACAATAATTTTTCTTCACGTTAATCAATAACCTTTGTTGGTGTTGCCTTTTGCACAATTATAATGCCATCATATGCCTCAGAGGGTGTCATATTAATTGTATAAAGCATCTTCATAAACTTATACCAAACGCTAAAGTCATCTCCGACATTACCCATTCTTTGTTTTTTTGCTAAGATGTTAGCTAAATCCGCAGATTCATTAGCCTTTTTAAAGTCTACATAGAATATATTTTCCTTCACTTCGCTGAAAGCATCTATTAATGCATTTCGGTGCTTAATTGTATACTCTTTTCTTACGCCAGACTCATTTTGTGCCTGAAACGTATTTTTAACAAAGTCAGTCCCAATAGCAAAGTAGGCATCTTTATATACTTCGTCTAAGTATTGGCCCATAGATTTGTACCCTGCCAGATTCGCCGAAGTTTTCTCTATATGTCCATTATGAGCAGACATCAGTACTTTATCATGACCTCGAGCACCTTCAAAATCAACGATCCATTGTAAGTTGTTTGCTAAATATTCATCACGAAGATTCGCATAATTACTATCACTTAAAAACAATTGTGTTCGCTGTTTCATAATTTGCGCATATTGAGCAGCAAGTAAATAAGCTTCTTTCGACGATTTCTTCTCATAAGAATCTTTATTTGTTTGCAAATCCTTTATGATTGCATCCATATTTTTGTCAAGTTCCTCTAGCTGACTACTAGATAAATCTCTCATTGTTTTATTCGTCGCATCTTTTAGCTGTGCCTTATATTGCTTAGCACCTTCACTATTGACCACTTCGTAATAGTCTAGTAACCCTTTTTTACTATAGTCATAGCGTTGCATATCGTTACCGTAAAAATAAATTTTATCTTTCTCATTGGCAGTCATGTTGTAATCATGCATCCACTGAACAAACTCAATCATTTGCTCTGTTTTATAAATACCATAATCCAATGCTTTTACCGCTTCCTCAGCTGTGCCAGTACCATTTAAAATAAACTGATTAATTTGCTGAGCGCCACCAAAATCCCCTTCTAACACAAAAACACGAACATTTTCATTTTTTATTAAAGCTTGAAATACATCCTTCTTTAAAGTTTGGAATTCAACGTTACCATGTGTCGCTTCTCCAAAACCAATTACTTTCACGTCATTTGGAATATCGATATTTTCAACCGCGGATGTATATTTTGAAGCATCCTTAACAGCCTCTACCTTTCCCCATCCCGCTAAAACAAACACAAGAAATATTGTTGAAATTAACAAAAAACTCCTTTTAACAAGTACCATTTAAAAAAGCCTCCCTTTATTTATAAAAAAGTTATTCCGCGTTAGCAGCACTTTATACAGCTTTTCGTTGGAAATATAAATATCCTCCAAGGAAAAACAGTAAGAAACCTCCTCCTACAACTGTTAATAATTGATCCCAAGGCACGAAGAATACATCGTCCGTATTGCCTCCAACATACATCATTGAAAATGGTTGCGCCCATGGATAGTAAGGTCCGATAGTTTTTGAATTGATTGCTAATATAGAAGGTAAAGTAAAAATTACATTAACTGCAAATGGAGCAGCGAAGCTTTTAAACATGATAGACATCCACAACTGCAAAGCTACTAATGGCAATGTTGCTACCCATCCTCCGATAATGCTCTTCCAGACAATTTCCATCGGGAGAGGGTCTGTATAGCCCTTTAACATACCTACAGCAAATATTGAACATAAATATAGTAATTGCATCGCCATCATAAGAATCATAATTAACACGTATTTTGCAGCAAACACTTTCCCTCTTGTTACCGGCAATGCTAAAAGCTGTTTCCAACCGCCAGATTGATGCTCATATCTACAAATAAGACTTGCAAGTACCCCTGCAATTAAAGGTAGAAACAATAATGCGTATGTTAAATTCATTGAAAACAAAGAAATGTACCAAGGATTCACATCAAGATCTTGCGTATTAGATTCTAAGTTTGATGTTAATCCGATAAAAAGTCCGATTATCGGCCCTGCTAAAATGATTGGCACCATTTTAGATTTTCGCAGTTTAAACCATTCAGCGCTCAGTATTGACCACATTTACTTTACATCCCTTCTAGCGAAATCTATCATTCCGATAATATACAGCAAAATACCAATGCTGATTCCAAGCATGACATTTATAACGGGCTCATCCCATTGATTCATTAAAGATGGCCATTTCCAAATCATCCAATCCGGCAATACAAAGGAGGAATACGCAAAAATCACGCCGAAAATACCTACTGTAATTGGGATCCCCTGATTATGACAAACGCTTGCAATCCAAAGTTGAAGTGCCAATATTGGCAGCGCTGCAAAATATGGATAATAAGCAAATTTAGCAATCTCCATATATGGTGTACTATCGCCTAAGTCTAAAAAGACTCCGTATGCCAGTGTCATTAGCATTAAAATCGTGGAAGACAAGAACAGTAGAATTGCTAGAACAGTGAACTTTGATAAATACACCGTTAATTTAGACACCGGTAGTGCAATTAATTGCTTCCACGCGTTCGTTTCATTTTCAATGCTCGCTATAAATGAAGTTAAAATAGCAATCCCTAAAACGATAGCAAGTGGTGTAAATGAATGAACATTTAATAAATAGTAGCCCCAATCGTCCTCACTTTGCTCTAACAAATAGTCCCTTCTTACACCGTAATTCACCATTTGTAGAGCAACAACACCTATTGGTCCTAAAGCTGTTAAAAACCATAATCCTTTGCGTTTAATTTTCAAAAAGTCAGAAGTTAACAGTTTCCCTATCATAGCGCTTGCTCTCCTGTTGTCATTTGAAGGAAAATATCCTCTAAAGATCGTTTCTCTTCCTCTACTCGGTAAACCGATATGCCTTCTTGTACAAGGATTTGTACAATATGTGCAACCTTTTCATCTGAGCATTCATCAAATAAAATGAGGTCATCCTTATGTTCTGCCTTAATACCATTAGCTACTAATGAACGCCAGCCCTTTTCACCGTCGCTCACTTTAATGACTACCTTTGGCTGGGCAAATCTACGCATTGCTTCAATTGAATCTTGGAAAATCATTTTTCCCTTTGTCACAATACCTACTTGCGTAGCCATTTGATCAATTTCAGATAATAGATGGCTTGAAATAATAATTGTCATTCCATACTCTGAAGGCAGTCGTTTAATCAAATTACGAATTTCGATAATACCAGATGGATCAAGACCATTCGTTGGCTCGTCTAAAATAAGTAATTCAGGATTATGTAACAACGATGCAGCTATACCTAAACGCTGTTTCATCCCAAGAGAAAAGCCCTTTACTTTTTTATTTGCGGCATCCTTCAAACGAACAATTTCTAACACTTCATCGATACGTGACTTCGGTACACCTAAAATTTTTCTTAACGCTTCTAAATTTTCATAGGCCGTTAAATGTGGATAATAAGAAGGGTTCTCTACTAATGAACCAACCTTTGATAAAATATTAATTCTTTCCTTCGTTAAATCTTTTTGGAACATTTTAATAGTCCCAGAAGATGGCTTCATTAGGCCAAGAAGCATACGAATTGTCGTCGTTTTCCCCGCTCCATTCGGTCCTAAAAATCCATATATTTCACCTTTGCGTATTTTTAAATTTATATTTGATACAGCTTGCTCTTTACCAAAGCTCTTTGATAAGTTTTCTGTTTGTACGATATATTCCATTGTCCTCACCTCTGTAATTATCATAAGAAATGAAGGTTAAAAATAGGTAAGGTTCAAGGTTAAATTTTGTTTAAAAAAGACATTTTATCATTACGTGGGTTGATTTCCGTTCCGGCTGTGCGTTTTGTTGCTGCCGCTTTGCTTTCGCTACAGAAAACATTTGTTGTTGCTGTCGCTTCGCTTTCGCACAGTTAAAACATTTGTTGCTGTCGCTTCGCTTTCGCACAGTTAAAACATTTGTTGCTGTCGCTTCGCTTTCGCACAGTTAAAACATTTGTTGCTGTCGCTTCGCTTTCGCACAGTTAAAACATTTGTTGCTGCCGCACCGATGTTGGTCACAGAGGCGTTATCACAGGAAGTGATGCTCTTAGCCTCAGTTCCTCTATTGCTGATCCCCAAGGAGTCGCCCAGTCGTAACGAAGATCAACTTATTTACATAGCGTACATTTGAACAATTAAAAAGAAGATATCTTATGAAAGCAATTCCAATCACCTTACTATAAAGTACTACTCCGCCCTTTTCCCACGAAGTCTGCATGGATTATGAATCCAAAAAACAGATGCCATAAGCTTTGCAAACATACTATTTAGACAATCAATCTAAATATGAAATGAAGCATGCCTAACATACTTCACGGATTATGCTACTTGTAGTGTTTAATTTTAATCTTGGTGCCAGATTCACTTGACTCAATATCCCAATCTAAATTCATGCCCTTCACCATAATATCGACTATAGATAAGCCGATACCAGCGCCTTTAGCATTTGATTCATTTTTCATTCCGTACCCGTGATCTTTTATGATAAATGCATCATAATGCTCCGTCGATTCGGTTTCAACGCCAATATATTTCCCGCTACTTGCATGGCGTAATATATTTTGAAATAAATTATCAAATATTCGTCCAAGCCAAATCGGATCTACTTGCCATTCATTTTTCTCAAATGAATGTAGCTCAATATCGATTTCAAAGCCTTCCTTTTCAAACACTGGATACCATGTAGTCATTTGCTCACGCGTAAAACGTATAACGTTGATTTCTTTCGCCTCAAATTTATATTTACTAGCCATCAGTAATGTATAGGACATTAAATTTTCTATTAAAGCGTCAACGCTAACAATCGATGCTTCCATTGCCTTAATCGCTTGCTTTCCATCCTCTGATAATACCTCTTTACTAACTGAATATGATTGTGCTCGTATTTTCGTTAATGGTGTTCGTAAGTCATGTGATAAATTAGCAATCAATTCACGTCTTAACTGCTCTTCCTGCTGCTCACGATTCTTACTCTCCCTAAGCTCACACACCATGCGATTAAAGCTTTGTTCAAGCTGACCAATTTCATCCTTCTTCTTGACCTTCGTTTCAATAGGTAAGCCGTCTACATCACGAATTTCCATCGCTTCCTGAAGACGCAATAGTCGTCTTCGAATCCCTCTGAAGAATAAAAAAGATATAGCAATGAAAAATAATATAATCACAATAACGCCAACAATTAAAAGGTTCCCATATTGTTCATAAACATTTCTAAGTGGTGGATTAAACACTTCTTTAGGAATCTCAAAAACGATAAACCCATTCGATTCATCCTCACCTAAAAAGGCAATGACGGTAAATGGATCCCCGCCATAACGCTCTTTAATAAATTTTGTAGTAAATGCTGGTGTCCATTTCGATGGAAGCTGTTCCTCCACATTCACTTTTGTTAGTAAAGTTCCATCCTCGTCTACCCAAAACATAGAAGATTTTGGATATTGTTTTTGCCAATCCTCAAAATGTTGAGAAACTGCTTCATCTGTAAAACTTTTTATACTTTTAGCTTCCGTATGCCACTTTTCCTCTACTTCGCCTTCTCTGGGAACTTCACTTGAAAAATCAGTTTTTCCTATTCCAAACATAAAAGCGGCACTAGCAAAGTATGATAGTTGAACAATAGAGATGGCTAAAAAAATAATTAACATATACTTAACTAATAATGAACGAAAAAATTTCATTGTTTCACCCTATATCCAATACCACGAATGGTTTCAATAATTGTTGGCTTAGCTGGATTTATTTCTATTTTTTCTCTTAAGTATCGAATATGTACCATTAATGTCTTATCGCCTTCTATGTAGCTTTCTCCCCAGACACCTTCATAGAGCTGTTCCTTCGTTAAAATTTGATTTAAATGGCGAATAAAATACTGTAATAAATAGAATTGCTTACCCGTTAATTGAATTTCTTCATTAGTTTCCTTGTTGATAATCCGCATATCTTTCGTATAAATTTTTAAATGCTGAAGATCTAATACATCATCATTTTTTTGATATCTTCTTAGTAAAACCTCTACACGGGCTATAAGTTCATCTGGGTGGAATGGCTTCGTTAAATAATCGTCTGCGAAGTTAAGGCCCTCTATTTTATCCTCAACAGCAGTTCGTGCTGACAGCATTAAAATCGGGATTTCTTTATTTTCCCGCTTAATTCTTTTGCCAATTGAAAAGCCATCTAAGCCCGGCAGCATCACATCCAATATAGCGATATCTTTAAAAGCTATGTGCTGATCGACCTCTTCTCCAGATTCAAGCCATGTAACCTCATAGCCTCTTTCCGTTAAATCCTTTGTCACCCATTGACCAATCTCTTTTTCGTCTTCTACGTACAATATATTATACAAAATGGTAAACCTCCCAATCTACTCTATATATTTGAAATAAATGTTATTAAAAGCATATTTGTATTATACGATTTCATAGATTTGTACTCAATCATTGTCTGTAAAGTGAGAGAGTCATTGAATAAATCACATCTAAGGCTAGGGATATGTCGATAAAATTAAAAAGTTGGGTGATAAAACAGGCTAACTATAAAAGACGTATTTGGATTCCCTCCAAATACGTCTTTCTTTCTTTTATTCAGTAATAATCAACATATCACGATCATCAAACTGCCACATATCTCCGTAAGCAACTTCCCAATAGTAGCCGTTTGGGTCTTGGAAATAGCCACTATAGCCACCCCAAAATACAGTTTCTGGCTCCTTAACGATTTCCGCCCCTGCCTTTTTAGCTAAATCAAATACTTGAGCAACTTCTTCTTTTGACTTTCCATTATAAGCAAGCGTAATCCCATTAAAGCCATTGCCAATCGCCGGTGGATTTGCTTCGTTTATATCTTTTACTAAACGCTCAATCGGAAACAGCGAGATTTTTGTCCCTCCATTATTAAAGAAAATAACATCCGGATTTGTTTCTTCACCATAAACAATCACTTCAAACCCTAGACCCTCTCTATAAAACCTAAGAGACTCGACCATATTTTTTACACCCAACGTGATTAAATTTAAACGATTCATCCCACTCTCTCCTTTATAAAAGATTCAATTACTTATTCTATCTTAAGCATTGAATCCCCTTCTAGCTTCTTGACAATCCTTATGTCGCTTCAGTCCATATACTCTTTGTATAAGCCATTTTCAATCCACAACGTTCCATATTGTTTTGGCTAATGGATGCAAATTTGGCATGCCCTATTATTACACTACAATTTTGTTTGAGGGATTCATTGATACGAAACTGTATTAACGCTTGGTGAATTCCTTGATTATGGGCAATTGGTTTCACAGCAGAGGCCGCTAAAACGGCCGTCCCATTATGTACATATAAAGAAGCAACACCAACATCCTCGTTTTGAAGAGAAGCGATATAAAATGACCAACCGGGTTTGTCATGTAACACTTGATTATTTGTCGCAACACTTTCCGCTAAAAATGCTGGCATACCAAAACCTTCAACATAGATATTTCCGTAACGGTCAAATTCGTCTTCATTGATTTGTCTTATTTTAATGCACGATTTCTTTGTTTTCCTTACCGTCTCTTCATTTAGCTCACAGTATAATATTGCATGAAAATCACTCTGAAAAAGACCAGCCTTATGTAATTTTTGTAGCGAAGTAGCATTTACATATTGAGGGGCTAAATCAAAACGAGCTTGTATTTCTCTTGTTCTATAAAAACTAAGGATTTTATCTATCGTATTCTCCGAACTCAAGCTATCACCCTTTACAACATTGTAAGAGGGACCGGGGATATTTTTTATGGAGAAAGCATAGGCACCATCAAATTGACCAATCTCAACTCCCATAGCATTGTTCTGAATTTCCTTAATTGCATTCAGCCTCGACTCAAACATCTTGATTTCCGTCATTTCAAAGTGATCTGCCAAGTTTTTCGTCATTACCACTCCTCATTCACCACCCTATAATATTTACTTTTCTACCACTAATTGTAACCTACATAGAAGACCGAACTACATAAAGTAATAAAAATTTCTCTCTGTGAACCATTGATATCTCACAAAAGTAACCTCTACGTTTCTATGAAACTAAAAAGTGCGTACTTTTTTTTGCAATGGTATGGAAGCATAATGAGAAAGCAACGAAGCACAAACGAAAATTGGAGGACAGAAAAATGATTAATCATTTACAAGATAAAATTACATTAAATAACGGCTTACAAATGCCTGGTATGGGTCTAGGCGTATTCCTTGTACCGAATGATGTTACAGCAGAAATGGTAAAAAATGCAATCGAGGTTGGATACCGTAGTATCGATACTGCTGCTATATATGGTAATGAAGCAGGTGTTGGTGAAGGTATTCGTCAAGCACTAGCAACTACTGGTTTAAAACGCGAAGATTTATTTATTACATCTAAAGTATGGAACGATGGCTTAAGCTACGAAGAGACAATCGCAGCATACGAAGACAGCTTAAAAAAATTAGGGCTAGATTATTTAGACCTTTATCTTATTCATTGGCCAGGTAAAAATAAATTTGCAGAATCTTGGAGAGCACTTGAAGATTTATACGAACAAGGGAAAATTAAAGCTATTGGGGTATGTAACTTCCAAGTATCACACTTACAAGATCTTCTTAAAATCGCTCGTATCAAACCAGTTATTAACCAAGTGGAACTTCATCCACGATTACAACAAACTGAAGTACGTTCATTCTGTGAAGAGCACAATATCCAAATGGAAGCTTGGGCACCATTAATGCAAGGTGGACTTCTTGAAAATGAAACTATTTCTAAAATAGCTGAAAAATACGGGAAATCAAATCCTCAAGTTATCTTACGCTGGGATATTCAAAATGGTATCGTCACAATTCCAAAATCTGTGCGTAAAGAACGCATGATTCAAAACGCTGATATTTTTGATTTCACACTAACTGATGAAGAGATGGCAATCATTAACGCCATGAATCTAGATCAACGTGTTGGACCAAATCCAGATGAATTTGATTTTGTCATGTAAACGATAGCTATGTAAATGTGAAAGAGACTGTCTTATTTTCTTCTCTTAGACAGTCTCTTTCCAATCTATTTAAGATGTATGTTGTATTGCGATATCTTCATCACGTTGCATTATTAGTACATCTTCACCTTGCTCTTGCATCATTTCGATATGTTTTTCACCCCAAGTGCAAAGCACGTTCAGCACAGGGTCCATCTCTTGACCATAAGGTGTTAGCGAATATTCAACTTTTGGCGGTACTTGATTGAAAACCTCGCGATTAATTAAGCCAGACTGCTCTAATTCACGCAATTGGGTTGTTAGCATTTTTTGCGAAATGCCTGGAATCAATCGGCGAAATTCATTCGTACGAATCTTACCATGGTGGTTAAGATGACAAAGAATAACAGGTTTCCATTTACCCCCAATTACTTCGAGAGTGGCTTCAACACCAATATTAAAAACTTTTTTCATTGTGAACCCCCTGTAATATTCAAAAGTAACTAAAAGTACCCTATACAACTTTACGATATGTATGAATATTACTATATACTATAAAAAAAATCAAAGGAGATATTAATAGAATGAAAGATACAAAAGTGCCGAATGCCAAACTAACATTACTCGCACTTGCGATTAGTGCATTTGGTATCGGCTCTACAGAATTTATAAGCGTTGGACTACTTCCATTAATTACAGAAGATTTTGATATATCATTAAGTACTGCAGGTTTAACCGTATCTATATATGCACTAGGAGTAACTATTGGTGCACCGCTTTTAACAGCATTAACATCGCGCATAAGTCGCAAAAATGTATTACTGCTTGTTATGGTACTGTTTATTATCGGTAATTTACTTGCAGCAATAGCACCCTCATTCTCATTACTACTAACTGGGCGTGTTATTTCAGCATTAGCACATGGTGTGTTTATGTCTATTGCCTCTGTTATCGCTGCAGATGTTGTAGCGCCTAATAAACGAGCAAGCGCAATAGCTTTTATGTTCACAGGGCTAACATTAGCAACTGTCACTGGTGTCCCACTAGGAACTTTTATTGGACAAGTAACTGATTGGCGAATGTCGTTCATTTTCATTGTGATCATAGGTATTATTGGATTAATTAGTAATGCCATACTTGTTCCTAGTCAGTTATCGAAAAGCAATCCAATATCAATTCGCGATATCGGAAAAGTATTAGGGAATATACGAATGTTATTAATTCTCTTTATTACTGCCATCGGATATGGTGGCGCATTCGTAGTATATACGTATATTTCACCAATTTTAGAGCAGTATATGGGCTACTCACCTAAAGCAATAGTCGTGATTTTAGTTGTATACGGTATTTGCGTTGCCATCGGTAATACATTAGGTGGTCATTTTGCGAATAATAACCCTTTACGTTCTATCTTTATTATCCTTATCGGCTTAGCATTATCTCTACTCGGCATCAACTTCTTTTTAGAATCATCAATCGGTGGATTAATAATGGTCTTAATTATGGGACTATTTATGTTTATGAATGTACCGGGATTACAGCTTTATGCCGTTCAGATTTCAGAAAAATATATACCATCAGCTATCTCAATGGCTTCAGCATTAAATATTTCGGCCTTTAACATTGGTATTTTCCTAGGATCATACATTGGAGGAATTATCGTTCGCCAACAATCATTAGCGCATACTCCTATATACGGATTCGGCATGGTGATGATTGCTGCAGCTACTACGTTCCTATGGTTAATCTTCGATAGAAACAAACAATAGGTACGTTTCTTATAAATAAAAAATGTGAGGAAGGTGCTTTCTAAAATGCCCCTTCCTTATTGCTATTTATTAGATTCAAGGAAAGTATCATCAAAATATGCTTTAAAATTTGGATACAGATAGTCTAATGACGATAGAATATCGGCATCATCATCAAATAAAATTTCATGTTCAATTTCATATATGGCACAACTTTCTTCATCAGCATTATTATTTAAATCAATACAAATTATTTTTCCATACTCTGTATCCCACGAAAATGGAAGATATCCTAAACTGCATAATGATGGATTAAACATATCTCTTACATTATTTAAAGGATCCTCAATACTTTGGTCAGGTATTACACCAAAATAATGATGATACGTTGAAATAAAAGCTTTATACCATTCGGGAAAATTAAGTCCGAACTCTTTTTCTAACGTTTGAATATCTCCCTCCGTTACGGTGGAAGGAATCATTCTCCACACAGACCACTCTGCATCGATATCAACTACCTTCATTTCTTCAGGTACATCCGGGCACATCCACCTACAAAATCCATCTTCAGACACCTGATTATAACGTTCATAGTAAACTTCAAAACCATTTTTTATGTATGCACGAATATCCATTTTAATAACTCCTTTTGAAGAAGAATAAATTGATCGGGATTTAAGCCGTTGAACTGAGGTCCTTTTCGCTCAAGCTTTTCAAAGCACGGCCATTAACACCTAAAGTCTCTGTTGTACATAAGATAATGTATCAACTATAGGATAGGAGGAATTTAGTGTATTACAATCCTTATCCGTATTTTGTCTATCCTAATTATTATCTGGCATGGGTAATGGCAAATCAACCAACTACTCAACTACCTTCTAGACATCTAGCAATGCCTGACCCAACGAATAGAGGTCCATTTCCATCCATCAATACAGTAAAATTAAAGACTTCTGCGAAACGAATCAAAGTTATTATGCAGCAAGCACAATTACTTACGGATAAAATTGATGAATCAGAGCAATTTGCACATGATCTTATGAACGCAGCACAACAATCAAATAAAACAGAAGTTGAAAAGTTAATTGCGTCAACAGGCATTACGGTAAAATTCGATACTACCTATACACCAGATGGATTTCGTATACTATTTACTGATAGCGGCTGTTGTAAGCTAACACTAATTTTGGGTTGGTGAAAAGTTGGTCCTTTGAAGAGGGCCTCTTTTTTTTGCCTTTAGCATCTTCTTTATGAATTATAACCACGTATCCCTACTGAACTTGTAAACTATATATAAATATGCTAAAGTATTCATAAATTTCATTTCTGAAAATTCTTATATTTTATTTTCTTATCAAGAGAGACGGAGGGATTGGCCCTATGAAGTCTCAGCAACCAGCCTATAGGTATGGTGCTAATTCCAAATGGCAAAATTTAGCCTTGAAGATGAGAAGACTTACTGCATTTGCTTTGCACAAGAGTCCTCTTCTACAAGGAGGGCTCTTTTTTATTGTTGCATTCAAAATAATTAACAGAAAGCAGGGAAATATTATGGCAAACGACCTTTTACAAGCAATAAAATTATTGAAATCAAAAGAATGGGTTGATTTAACACATATATTCGGTCCAGACTCTCCTCATTTCTTTATGTTTGATGATGCAAAATTTGAAACATTATTTTCCCATGATGATGGCTTCTTTGCACAACAATTCACTTTCCCTGGGCAATACGGAACACATATCGACCCACCTATCCATTTCGTGCGAGATGCACGTTATTTAGAGGAATTGGAGCTAAAAGAACTAGTACTACCACTAATCGTTATTGATAAATCGAAGGAAGCTGAAATTAACAACGATTACACGTTAAGCATTCAAGATATTCTTAACTTTGAAGCTGAATATGGAGAAATTGAAGAAGGTACCTTCGTTGCGCTACGTACCGATTGGAGTAAACGTTGGCCAGATAAAGAGGCTTTCAGCAACAAAGATGCTGATGGCAATAATCATATTCCTGGCTGGGGATTAGAAGCGTTGCAATTTTTATTCAACGAACGAAAAGTAAGTGCGATCGGCCACGAAACTTTTGATACGGATTCAGCAACAGATTTTCGTAAAAACGGTAAGTTAGATGGCGAATATTTTGTGCTTGAGCAAGATACTTATCAAATTGAGCTTATGACAAATTTGGATAAGCTACCTCCAAAAGGCGCCGTTATATTCAATATTGTGGCAAAGCCTGAAAAAGCATCTGGATTCCCTGTCCGCTCATTTGCTATATTGCCTTAATATAGCAACAGGTCTGATTCAATACATATTGCACCAGACCTTTCTTAATCATTTATTTAGATTTTTTTCCTTTTTAGAAACACGATCAACATAAGAGCTATGAACTTAATACGATTTTTTCCATTAAATGATTTTTAGCTCACGAAGAGCATAATCAATACCATCTTCTGTTGATTTCTTTGTTACAAAATTAGCGACATTTTTTAAAGCTTCACTACCATTACCCATTGCAATACCAAAGCCGACCTGCTCTAGCATGTCGATATCATTATCTCCATCCCCAAAAGCAAGTGCTTCTTCTGTACTCAAGTCGAAATATTCTAGTACAGCTTGAACAGCAATAGACTTAGAAATATCATGTTGCAAAATATTTGTAATGTAAGGATGCCACCTTTTAAATAATAAATGAGGAAATGTAGAGGTATACTTTTTCTCAATATCCTCATCAACATATAAACACATTAAATACACCTCTTGCGTTACAATATCTTCATTGATAACGGGAAACTCCCGCAAAGATAATGTTTCTTTCATAGCTTTTAATGTTTCTTCTTCTTGGACGTTATTCATTGATAATGTTTCTGTGAAAAACGATAGACTTTGTTTATTTTCATCAGCAAAAGCCTTCACTACTTGGACCACTTCTTTGGCGACCGGTATTTTATGTATGACTTGATCTTGGTGCTTAACATATGCACCATTAGCTGTAATAAACGTCTCTATTCCTACATTTCTTAAATCCTGGCACATTGATAAAGGTCTTCCTGTAGCAGCTACAATATGAATTCCTTTATCCTTTAATTGTTGAATAGCATTCCTTGTACTTTCTTGCATACGACCATCTTCATAATTAACAAGCGTTCCATCTACGTCAAAAAATACAATTTTATAATCCATTGTTCTCTCCTTTTCATTTTGTATATTTTCACCAAGTGCATTGGTGATAAATCTATAATTAAAAGGCTAATTTTCACTACAGGCAAGCGTTGTATGACTCCTCTTATTGGTCAACATCCAATTCTACATTTTTCCAACTATTACAATTTTCATTTTACATTAAGAAACATCTTTATACCGAAATTAGTTATAGGTAATATTACATATGCAATAACTTTTTTAATTAAATATATGTACGTATTTTGACAAACTTAAAAGAATGTATAACTTGCTTTAACTACACCGATAAACACTATTACGGGTACATACCTAAATTTCAAAAAACTAAGAAAGTAATGAACATTTTTATTTTAATAATTCTAAAGGAGTATACCAAAGAACATAGAATTGTTAAAATAAGAGAAACTAAATTAAATATATTGAACGACATTGTCCTTCATATAAATAGAACAAAAGAAATATACCCACATCCATCTCACTACCTTCAGAGGTGAGAGTATTCTACATGAAATTATTATTTGGGTGGAAAGGAGTTGATTCTGATGGCATTTAACATTTACTACTATGAAAGTAGTGTGGATTGTAAGTTTTGTAAAAAGCATTTTACTACATATAAAGTACGCCCTAATCGATATAAAATTATCGAAGAACAAACAGACTTCATGCCAGTTTATGAGGGTTTAAACCCGTTATTATATGAGGTTGCCGTTTGTCCGCATTGTGGCTACGCTTACCACAAATCAATGACAAGAACGTATGGACCTTTCATGCTTCTTATAGATGAGCTTTACATTAAAGAGCTACAAAAACCAATGGATATTTGCAAAGAACGTACGATTGATGATGCCATTGTAAGCCTTAAATTAGCCTACCTTGTATCAAGAGCATCAATGGAAGAGTCACTTCTTATGGCCAATTTCGCACTAAAAATAGCATGGCTATATCGCTTAAAAGATGATCATGAATCGGAAATGCGCTACCTCTTTGCTGCAAGAGACTTTTACAGTAAATCTTTTGCATCCAATCAAGAGGGCGGTGAGAGAATTCAATATTTACATGCAGAATTAAGCCTTCGACTTGGAGATATTGCTGAGGCGAAAAAAGGATTCTCTCGATTAATTGCAGATCGACATGTTTCCAATAAATATCGAAAACTAGCACGAAATCGTTGGGAAAACTATAAATATGACGATCAACCTAACAACGTAAATGACAATATAGAAGAAGTCATCAATTAATATAAACAGGGAGAGTAATAAATATGCTGCTATTCACCAAAAGGATTGATGTGAGAGAAGAAGATATTTTTTCGGAATTACATCATTTTTTACTAAGAAAAAATAATCGCTATTTAACGAACGATGAGGTAGTTTCATTAACTGGGGTTTCATCAGACCTACTCTATAAATGGGTCAAAACAGGAAAATTAAAAAAATCGATTTTCCCTAATTTAGGTGCACCTTGTGAACGCTGTGGACAAATTACTCAGGCAAAAATCTGTGTTAGCTGCTCATCAACCATCGTTAGTACATTAAAACAAGAGGAAAAGGATCGTGCATGGTTCAATCAAATACAACGGAATCATCCTAGAGCTAGCACTTATCACTATAAATAAAATTACATCTCTACAGTGTACTTACACTTTGGAGATGTTTTTTTACCTTCCTCCGCTTAAATAATCCAAAATAATGACATTTGACCAAATTTAAATAAACTCCCCTTTTACTTTAAACTTCACTATCTATAATTGGTCTTAACATATAACGAAGGACTGATAGAGAGTGACAAAAGGTAAGTAACGTAAGGTCTTATTATCATTAAGTATCGCACTAACAAGCTTTGTAGCGTTCAACGGAGTTTCAAATGCATCCGCAGCAGTTCCAGCGATAGAAGAACGCTTAGCTTTAGATTCTTCTGATTGATAAAGTAAGTAAGCCGAATTATATAAGGTAAAACTTTAATCAGTGGGGGTCTCTTCATCCCCACTGATTATTAGTCTTTACCATTCGAGTTTTTACGGGCAGTCCTTTCTTACTTTTGAGGTGAGGTTTGCACCTGACGCTTCACTTTCGGTAAAGTAAATTACTGCACATTAATACAGGATTAAATAATATTATTAAAATAGCAAACTAGTTTGCTACTTTTCATTTAAATTCAAGTATCCATCGAAATAGTATCCCATTCTTCATTACGATGCCCTATCAACCAGAACAACCCCCTACGTCTTTCCATAACGATACTTTCATTCATCCCCGCAGGAGCTGGTCGTTCTTGTATACGACTATCTACGCAAGCCCAATGATATCTGTAGATTTTGTCGGCTTCATCCAAAATATCTTCCTGACTACGAATGCCCGCTTGAAGATAAAATTGTTCAAATGTTTCACAGTTAGAAACAACTTGAATGGCATACTCGCAATCGCATACTTCATCAGGAAAATCAAGCTCTTCAACAAAGCCAAGTGCCCAAATAAGCGTCCAATAAGCCTCGTATTGCCATGAAATATTAATGGCTTCTTGCACATCTGGTTCTGAAGCTTGTAAAAAGTCTCTTTCATTTTCAGTTAGATAGTTTTCCACTTTATATGTGCGTAACATATTAACGAAAAAGTCCCGCGACTCTTCCACATTTCCGCCTTGTGCCACATCACAAGCAAATTGAATAACAATTAACAGAGCTACAGCTCTTCTAGCAATGTCTTCTTGGGTTTTAAACTGACAATCCTCAATTGGTGGGAGCTGAGGGAGTGAAGCTGTATATGGAATAACTCTTTCCTTTAAATAAGCTATCGTGTTATTTTTTCTTTGCTCCCCTTCTTCTGATGACACCTCTTGTCCCATTACTTTGTGTGTACACGCTTGAGGTCTGAAATTGGACGGTCCTGATTGCCCGTCAGGATAAACAATAACGGCCCCTTCATCGTCTAACAAAGTGCCATTCGGTAAAAAGCCAATCCCCCCTATTTTTGATAGCAGGTCCGTAAATAACAGCAACTGGTCTTCATTTATTTCTTTTTCTGATTCGATCGCAATCACTGTATTTAAAACGGATATTTGAGTCAACACTAATTCTTTTAACGGATCTTCTTCAAAAGGAATGTTATTGTAATACCCCATCATCCCAGGAATATTATTAACGAAGTATTCTGGATTCGTATCTTCAGACATGACTCTAATGATTAATTTATGTTTTTTAAACAGCGCCTTGGACTTTAATAAATACTCGTTTTCATTTTTACCAATAGCAAAACCTTTTGCAAAAACATCTGTAATTTTAAACTCAATATCATCAATGTTGTTCTTAGATGCAAATATTGTGAAATAGTTCATTCTTCTCTCCCCTTTTATTCACCAACTATTTTTTGTACCTAGAGTGCATACTACTGATCAACAACCCTTTTTAATTTCTATCATAATTTTCGTTACATAATCCTCTTCACGATTTTTAATAACGGCGTCATAAATATATTCCTCATATACGTATTTCCCTAGTTCAAAGCCCCTTTCTCGCATGACCTTAAATAATCGCTCATATGATTCACCCAATGTAGTGGACGTCCCTACATGGTATCCAACAATAAAATCCCCTTCAATCGCTTCGAAATAAGGATGGCCCTCTCGTGGATTCGGCTGCTCTATATACAAGTAACTATAGTTATCATAATTTCCGGCTAATATTTGCTCTCTTCTTGTAATCCCTCCAATGGGATAACCTGTGTCTAATTGCGAGCGATCTAATTCATCAATAAAGTCTGAAACAGCCTTCGTAAACTGTTCTTCCGTCGAGTCCTCGATATTTTTGCTTAAATACAACGTTGCCTCTGGCAGATGTTCAATCGTAATACTATCAAAATCAAGGTGTAAGGCTTCTTTTGTTAAATCGATTTTGACATCAATAATGCTTTCAATCATCTCCAGCTCATGGCGTTTTTTTGCTACAATTTCCTTTTGCTGATACATTAAGTCTAAAAAATTTTCAGGTGATTTTTCTGCCATATATTTTTGAATATCTTTTAAAGACATGCCGACCGCCTTTAATAGCTCGATTACACTAAAAAATTCATATTGTGCAACAGAATAATAACGGTAGTCTTTACCATCTTTCATAATTGGTGATAATAAACCAATTTGGTCGTAGTAAATTAACGTTTGTTTATTGACCTTACAAATTTTAGCAAACTCACCAGTTGTAAAATATTTTACATTTTTATTAAACATTTTTAAGTTTCCCTCCTTGACTATATAGTAACTATATACATTAGATTGTAGCTATTCACAATTAATTATGCCACTGCATAATTGAGTCCGGAGTCGGTTTGTGATTGCATAAAGATCCCTTTCCGATTTCCGTGACATCTGCTGAAAGAAATTAAAAATAGAAAGGTTTTGACATTATGTTCACGGAAATTCGTGACATTACAGCTTTAAACAAAGAGGAAGTATTAGCATTACGCATTGCTGATAATCAGCAAGATTTTATTGAAAGTACACAACAATGCTTAGCGGAGGCAAAAGCAGATAAACGCTTTATCCCCGTAGGATTATATAAGGAAAATAATGCAGTCGGCTTCGCTATGTATGGCGTGTTCCCAGAAAAGGACAATTCACAACGTGTTTGGTTAGATCGCTATTTCATTGATGAGCGCTACCAACACAAAGGATTGGGAAAATACTTTATACAGCAGCTTATTCAATATTTAGTAGCTAAATACAGCTGTCAAAATATATATTTAAGCGTTTATGACAACAATACAGTAGCTATTCAGTTATATAAAAAGTTTGGCTTCGTCTTTAACGGTGAGCTAGATACTAAAGGTGAAAAGGTGATGGTAAAGGAGGTACATGCTGATGACTACCATTAATCCAATTGAAACAAGGCCTCTTAGGCCCTTGTTTTTATCATACTTATTCCCGGCTATGGTTGGTATGTTGCTGATGTCAGTCAATATTTTAGTGGATGGTATTTTCGTTAGTCACGGAGTTGGACCAGCCGCTTTAGCAGGTGTAAATATCGCCGTACCAATTTTCTCGATTTTACTATCCATTTCCCTTTGGATTGGTATGGGTGGAGCAACACTATTTTCAATTTCCCTCGGTGAGGGTAATAAAAAACGAGCGCATCAGCTCTTTACATTAGCATTTACAACAATGATCGTTGTCGTCATGACACTGATTCTATTCCTTTTATTAAATTTAAAGGAAATCTCCTATATATTCGGGGCAAGTGACGCCACCTTCCCTTATGTTCAAGAGTATCTACATGTTATTTTGATTTTCGGTGTGTTCTATACAATTGAAAACTTACTAAGTATTTTTATTCGAAATGATGGCAATCCAAAGCTTGCGATGATGGGCTTAGTCACTACATCAGTGTTAAACATTATTTTAAACTACATCTTTATTTTCGTACTCAATTACGGCGTAACTGGCTGTGCCCTAGCTACAGCAATCTCCACAATAATCGGTATGTCGGTGCTATGCCTACACTTCTTCCGAAAGCAATCCGAATTAAAATTTGTCCGTACATTTTTCAGCATATCTGATTTAAAGAAAATATTCGCTATTGGGCTACCAAGCTTTATCGTTGAAGCCTCCGTCGCTGTAATGGTTATTTTATACAATGTTACATTTTTACATTATTTAGGCTCAGAAGGCGTTACTGCTTATGCAATGGTTAACTATATTCATACTGTACTGTTAACAGTATTCCTTGGCATCGGTATGGCTCTACAGCCACTAGTTAGTTATCACCACGGTGCGAAGTTGATTGACCGATTAACAGCATTATTGAAAATAGGTATTGCCACTGCAATTATTATAGGTTTAACGACTGTCATTATTGCTACGTTATTCCCTTCTCAGCTAATTGCATTATTTGGTGATAGCACATTTGACATTCGCAATATGGCTACACAAGGCTTTGTACATTTTGCAATCGGGTATGTATTCCTTGGAGTGAACATGGTATTTGCAGAATTCTTCCAGTCAATTGAAAAAATACGTCTTGCAACAACCATCATGTTACTTCGCAGTATTCTATTATTTATCCCTGCTCTCGTACTATTGCCTAAACTCCTTGGCCCACAAGCTATTTGGTGGACATTCCCTGTCGCAGAAGGTATTACCGCATTGCTAATTTTTATATTTATGAAGAAAAAAAAGCATACCATTTTTTCGAAAGCAAGTTCCTTAAAGGCACAATAAATGAAGTTAACCCCCTTTCAATCGACAGGGGGTTAGCTTATTAATGTTTCTCTTTCACTTTAATGAGGACAAATTCAAAAGGGACCTTGAATTGTTCCCTTTTCTTTATTATTCATGTAAATATTTGATGACAGCCATTTCTTTACCAAAGCGATCACCATAATCTTCAAATCCCAAACTTGAATATAAATTATGCGCACCTTTATTTTCTGGGTGGTAACCTACTATAACTTTTTGCGCATTTGGTAATTTAGCTATTTCTGAAATCATTAGCTTAGTAGCCGCTTTCCCTATACCCTTACCTTGAAAATGCTTATCTATCATAATTCGATAAATCCAATAGCCATCAAGCTCTTCTTTAACAGAATTAAACATTAAAAAACCTACTACTTTCTCTTCAAAATAAATAACGTATGGTTTTAATGTCGGCTCAAACTTTGCTTGCACTATTGAAATAGCGTTTGGTTCAATATAATTTCTTTGTTCTTTTGATATTTCTAATAGACAACACTCATACCAATTCTCGGCATTAACTTCTACAATCTTCACTGAATTCTTATTCATATTTTTCCCCTTCCGAAATCAGGGAAAACGCTTTATATCTTTATTAGTTTAGCGTTATCCCCCAGTATTTAAAGATAAAAAAAGTTTTGTTTGTCATAATGACCGCCCCCTTTAACAAAGATTTATTTTTATATCATATCATATTTTACCATTTACTATCACAGTTACCATAATGTGTGGTTAATGTCTGTTCAGACTGAGCGCTTTCCTGTTAACGCTGGCGCGATACCACTAAAGCAAGGTTCAAGACTAATAGCTCTTTTTTAATTCCATATATTCATCACGTAAAATACTCATAATAATTTCATCTGAATACTTACCGTTCATATATAAGGATTGCCTTAAAGTTCCTTCCTTTTTGAAGCCTACCTTTTCGTACGATTTTATTCCCCGAATATTATGGGAGTATACTTGTAACTCTAAGCGATTAAGCTGAAGCTCCTCGAACGAAAATTGTTGAACAAGCTGAACCGCTTCAGCCCCATATCCCTTACCGCAATCTTCTATCCTATGTAAAGCTATGCGAAATATTGCCTTTTTATCGTCTAAGTCTATTTCCATAATAGCTAAATCACCAACAACTCGGCTATTTTCTACTAAGCAAATAGCAAAATCACAGCGTGTAGAATCTTCGCTAAATCGACTCAAAGCCTCTCTAATCTGATCCTTCGTTAAAATGTTACGTGTACCTGTCATATACATAATCTCTTCATCTTGAAAACACTCGTAGATACTATCTACATCTTCTTCAGTAATTGGTCTTAAAAATACACTTTGCCCTGTAATCATAAATTAACCTCCCCCTTTAACTATATTGAACAAGATCTCTAGCGGAAAGAATATGCCTAGTTCGATTAAGAAACGTACAAGACATACAAAAAGCACTAGCAAATCAGGTGCTAGTGCTTAAACAAATTACTTTGTATATATAATTTTTTTAATCGTTTCTACAGCTAAATGATATTCCTTAGATAATTGTTCAATAGAAGCTCCATTTGTAAACGCTTCTTTTATAGACTTATTCCTATTCTCAATATATTTCTTTGAGCCTGAACGAGCACCCCACTCTAAATACGTGTTTTCTATTTTAGGAATATAAATCGTTTCACCTTGAACATATTTTTGGATTTCTATTAAAAGCTCTTTCGGTAATATAGCTGAAGCCTTCTTATAAGCCATTTATGCCAACCCCTCAATTTTATTTTGAAATGAATAAAATAAGGTAGCAAAGCTAATTTTATAAGAAATACTTCAAGGCAAATATTGAAATCTACCCCATGCAAAGTATTGCCATATCAAAATTAGGCTTTGCATGGGCTGCTTCCGTATCTAGCAACTTAACATAATTACTCACATCTATCCCCCAAAATTGTGTCATAGTTCATTTTATCATATGTATATATTTTCAATTAATAAAACAAAAAGGAATCAGACACACTGATTCCTTTTTGAACGAAACTTTATTCAATTTATTTGTCCACTTGTGCTTCCATTACTTTTTGCCGTATCCTCTGAGGACGTAACGCCCAGAATATCGAGAAGGAACATGAATAATGGAATACCAATAATTAATCCCCATACACCAAAGAAATGCTCCGAGAAGAGAATGACGATGAATGTATAGAAAATTGGAAGATTTGTCTTGGCAGACATCAGCTTTGGATTTAAGAAGTATGCCTCCATAGCATGTAGTACCATAACGATCACCAAAATATAAACAATGTACATTGGTCCACCGATACTATATGCAATTATAGTGAGAGGAATCAAGGACATGATGACCCCTGCAACTGGCACTAATCCTAATATAAAGAGCATAATCCCCAATGCAATTAAATGCGGGAAGCCCATAATGTATAAAGCAATAACAGATAAAACACAGTTGACAGCGGCAATAATGAACTGCGCCTCAATAACTTTACCGAATGAACGAATGAAGATCCTCGAGAAATAATGTAGTTCATCGTATAGATGGCTCATTTTACTATCTTTAAATTTCGCTGTAAAATCTATAATCCGCTTCTTCTCAAGTAAAATAAACAAGCTTAAAATTAGTGCGATGAATATGTGCAAAATAACTTTACCAATATTCGTAAGATTTTTTAGCGTGAGGTCTACACCCTGCTCTAAATATTTACCCAGTTCAATCTTCTCAAAGGTTGGAGCTAAATACCTTGCAATCTCGTTATCATCTGGATCGAGACTAAAGCTAGCAATGAGGTCAAAGAGCTGTGTAATTTGTTGGGTTACGACAGGCAAATACTTGTAGATAATTGCAACAATACCTGCGACAAGTAAAAGATAAAGGGTAACTGTCACAGCCTTCTCGTTCATTGGTGTGTATTTTCTAATCATTTTTGTTGTCTTCGTAGTCAGTTGATTCATCAAGTAAGTAATAATGAACGTGAGAAGAATAAGATTGATCATACTTCGCATCAAATATAGTGCAATAGCGATCCCAACAAGAATTATAAAACGTTTAAATCCGTGGCTTCGAAAGAAATTACTCATGTATTCACTCCTTCTACAAAACGGCTTCGCTGCCTTTACTGCCTGGGTTTCGCTATCAAATGAACATAAGCAATTAATAAATTGATGTAAAACATTTCGTATCATCCTTATGTATATGCCCCCTTCTTTGGATTATTATTCCCATCATCACTTAGAAAAAGACTTATTTGCATGCCGCTTTATAAGTCTTATAAGAAATAAATAAATCCATGGAGCGAAAAGAATTATATGTCTTATCAAATTGTAAATTAATGATCATACTTTTGTACTTTATTGAAAGCTGTATCAGCGTTATAAGCCTTAATTCTATTATTCTATTATAACCCTTTGAACACCATCATAGCTAATGTAACTACTTTTATGAAGTGAATCAATTATGTTCCGGCATAATTGCGTTCATTCCTATTAATCAAGAACAGATTTTGGTATTGCTCCTTAGTTTCAGTATGATATTCTTATTAAAATTTTAAACTGAAAATAATAGAAAAGATGGATTTTGTGAAAGTTCCATAAACCTCGAAGGATATTCATAACCAATTGCTCCTTATGAACATCAAGTTGCAGTATCGAGTCCCTAAAATATGTGGACAAGATGGGAATGTATCTGAAGAGCCATTAGCTCAAATGAAGTTAGAATAGAAATATCCGGAAGAGTCTTGAAAGTGCATATATGGAACTTCAAGATTTAACGAAGATAGTCTTTTTATTTGTTTGGGGAAATTAATATGGCACAAGAAAAGCAAAAAATTATAAACGGCTTTCTTGGCTATGCCTTCTGCGAAATCGACGCCTGGGCATATAAGGGAGTTTAACTTATACTATGTTGTGATTCACAAGGATGTGCGCCAGATCTGCATTAAATTTAGGTTTAAAAAAACACCTCTTTAGAACGAAAGAGGTGTTTTTCTCATTTATAGATTTTCATTATCAGAGCCCATTTTAGCATGCTTATATCCATAGCCTATGTAAATAACTAATCCTATCGCTAACCAAATCATAAAGCGCACTATAGTAAATAACGGTAGACTAAATATTAACACAATACATCCTCCAACCCCTATAGTTGCTACAAGCCATAACGCAGGTACTTTGAATATACGCGGTTGATCTGGTCGTGTATAACGAAGAACAACGACACTAACTGTTGTTAAAGCAAAAGCAGTTAAACCTCCGATGTTAGCAAATTCTGCTAATTCTCCGATTGATAAAAATCCTGATAAGAGAATACCTGTTCCAACTACAATTATAGTTGATAATACAGGTACTCCTGTTTTTTTATTTGTTTGTGCAATACGTTCTGGCAGTAGCCCATCACGACTCATTGCAAACAACACGCGCGTCGCACTAGTTGTATTTGCAATCATCGTAGCAAGCAATCCAAAAATAACCGATACTGCGATGATAGCACCTCCCCATTGAATACCAACAGATTGTAGTGCATACACTGTAGGATTTGGAACATCCAATTCAGGGAATGGTACAATACCTGTTAATACTAGCGCAACTAATGCATAAATAAGCGTTAATACACTCAGACCACCAATTAAAGCTTTTGGTATTGTTTTTTGTGGATTTTTTACTTCTTCCATAACAGTTGTTACACCATCAAATCCCGTAAAGGCAAAGAACACTAACGCCGCTCCCGCCATTACACCTGACCAGCCAAACGGTGTAA
This sequence comes from Lysinibacillus sp. G1-3, assembly GCF_056322905.1. NCBI lineage: Bacteria > Bacillati > Bacillota > Bacilli > Caryophanales > Bacillaceae > Lysinibacillus > Lysinibacillus sp. G1-3. Next base: position 76,151 of record NZ_JBWHYQ010000008.1, on the reverse strand, counting down.
ATGGTGTCCAGTTTATAGGGTTAACGTGAAAAGCCCCGATAGCAAGGAATAAAACAATCGCACCGACTTTTGCCATTGTAAATAGCATATTTGATCGACCAACATTTTTAATCCCGCTCATAGCAATCCAAGCTACAATAAGCCAACCAACCACAGCTGGTAGATTGACCACTCCACCATGAGCAATATCTTTTGTTAAGGCTCCCGGTAAGTGGATACCGACAGATTGTAAAAATGAATCGACGTAGCCACTCCAACCAACTGCGACCGTGCTAGAAATAACGATGAATTCCAGTAATAAGTCCCAACCGATCATCCAGGCAATAATTTCACCTAGTGCTATATAAGAATAGGTATAAGCGCTACCTGCAACGGGCGCCATCGCAGCGAATTCGACATAGGCTAATCCAACTGCAATTGTTACAAGACCCCCAATTAAGAAAGAAACAACGACACCTGGGCCTGCATGAAGAGCAGCTGTAGTTCCTGGTAGTACAAAAATTCCAGCTCCTATTGTAGCCCCTAGTACATACAGCAGTAACTGCAACGACCCTAATTCACGCTTTAGTTTAAAACGTTCAACTTCAGTTATTTTATTGGCTTGCTCAATTGACTTCCTTCGAAAAAAATTCGCCATAATAACCACTCCATTTCCAATAAACAGCTAACAAATATCATTTTTATGCATTTTTACTAATAATCAGTATATTATATATATTTTCAAATCCAGTCAACAATTAGATTATTATAGCAATTTATCTTTTACTAGAAAACGAGTTGATCGACACATTCTTTTATATCAAACTTTTGTAATACTATTTTACTGGAATTGTGACGTTAGCAGATGTCTCAACTTCCATATACGGTGTCTCTAAAATATGAATAATTGGTTTTCCCACATTCGTCTGATAGGATACTAGAAATTTATTTGGTCCAATTGCATGAGCATACTCTATGATTAGGCTTTCACCCGATTCCGACTTAACATCAAGAGATATTAGATTATTATTATAAGGGAAATCACTATCGACATAAAAAGACAGCGTAGCTTTCTGACCCTTATTTGTCACTTCTGTGATAACAAGATCCCCCATCTCACCTTGTGAAATTCGTTGCGGTAATGTATCAGCAAGTGGGACAATTAAATCTTTACGTTCCATATCAAACGAGGAGAAATAATAAGCTATCTTTATATCAGTAATATTTTTATTTAAAGGTTCTGTTAAGTACGTATAAGTTGTACTTTTGTCATCCCCACTTCCTGATTGGTGCAATACTTTCAGTGGAGCTCCGTTTTGGTCCATTATAGTAGCATTTAAAACCCCAGCCTCTTCGGAGAACAATTTATCCGAGGTAGCATCAAATTTCACCTTTATCTTTGTCGATGTTGTTGAAGCCTCCACACTTTCTACACCAAATGAGATGCCATTAACTTTCCCTGATTGACCAGATACTAATTTATGACTATCATTTTTTACTTTTTTTATAGGTGTAGAGAATACCCATTCCCCTTTTGTAGATCCTACTTGTAAAAATTTTAACGTTAAATCAAATTCATCGGGTAATTCTTCGTCGATAGGAAATTCCCATAAACCGCGAAATCCATCTTGATCTTCTAAAACCCGTAAACTTTCACCCGTATTGAGTTCTTTCCCATTAACATACAAAAAGCCTGGTGCGATATCCATATATTTTGGCATTGAAAAAATCACATTCAAACGTGCGCCATCATATACGATCTCCTCTACTGTAATGGCTATACCGTTACTAGTTACCGTTTTATTTAACTTCACCTTATTGTCATCAGAAAGCGCCGTTTGTAGCCCTTCATCCTGTTCTACGATATTATACATAAAGCCAAAAAGCGGCATATCTGCTAGCACATTTGCCATTTGAGGAGAGATAAAACCAGAACCTAAAATCAAAACTACACTTGCTACAATAGAAACAATTGCAGTTCTCCAACCTTTTTTGCTTTTTTTCATTTCTGAGCGCATTCCTTTTTCAATAGCTTGATCAAGTTTCTCTAATGGTACGTCAATGTTATTTATAGCTTCTTTAATATTGCTCTCCATAAAGTTCACCCTCCTTGTTTAGAAATTTTTTTAGCTGCTGAATGCCTCTATGCACATTTGTTTTGACTGTCCCCTCTGGACAACCTAATAAATCTGCAATTTCTTTTATTTGCAAATCTCGATAGTATCTCAATAAGATAACGGTTTTATATTTTTCCTCTAATTGTTCAATGGCTTGCAATAAATCTAGCTTTTCATCGTTAGTTAAACTTTGCTCGTGCTCCGGCTGTTGTTCAAGCAACGGAACAATCTTTTCATTTTTTCGTAGCATCTCTAATGCTGTATTAATTAAAATTCTCATTAGCCAAGTGGCAAAATACTGCTCTTCTTTCACTGTATGGATATTGGCATACGCCCTTGTTATTGTCTCCTGCACTACATCTAATGCATCGTTTTCATTTTTCATATAAATATAGGCCATCTTATATAGCTTTAATTTTTCTTCCTGTAACAGCTCTATAAACGCTTGGTCATTCCCCTTTTTCGCCTTTGACAATAATGACTTCACTTTCAATTTTTTTCACCATCCTTTCGTGTTTCTATATGTTAGATGTTGTAAATATGTAAATCGTTTCAATAAAATAACAAACATGGGCACAAAAATTCTCCTCTAGTAAGCATATCTAAAGGAGGATTAAGATAACTGCAGTCATTTCCCAACCTAGTAAATCAATAGTAAAGATGATATTGTACAAGCTATCTAGAAGCAAGGAGAGGACAAAATGGATTCCTATGAAGTATCAACATTAAAAAAAGGCCTTTTGATTTTAGATATATTACGTCAGAAGCATTCTCTTACATTAACTGAAATTATGGAAGAATTATCAATGAATAAGACGTCTGTTTTTCGCATGCTTTATACGCTAGAAAAAATGAATTATGTTCTTAAATATAATAAGTATTATCAATTAAATCCTCATATTTTTAGGGATGAGCACTTATATTGGCACAAAGATATCCAATGGACGTCTCTCGTAGCGCCATACCAATTAGCCCGCCAAGAAGAAATAACTACTTATATTGGTATTTTGGAGGATTGCGAGATGGTAATAAAAAATGTGATTAGTGAGCCTTTTGAACAGCCTGCTTTTCATGCGATCGATACTCGGACGCCTATGCATTCAAGCGCTCTAGGAAAAGTAGTATTAGCTCATCTGTCACCTAAAAAACAACAGGAACTATTAAATAGTATTGAACTTAACACCTTTACAACAAAAACCTTCTATGATTATGGTCTTTTGATTCCTCATTTACAGGTCATTAAAACTCAAGGATATGCTGTTGATAATGAAGAAACGAATGAAGGTAAATGTTGTATCGCCGTTCCCATTTATGTGAATGAAGAAGTCATCGGGGCAATTGCTTTCCACGGTTCAACGAATCAAATTAAGAAGACTGCCATTCGGTCGTATGCAAAAAAGTTAAGCGATGCAAGTCAGCAATTGACCGAAGAAATTCATTATCTTTTAGCATAATGTTAAGATCTTTAGTTGGTCATTTTTTGCAATTAAAATGCACTTGTTTCTATATATGAAACGACAACGATGCATGTTGGTTAAATATTCTTTTTTACTCTATTCTGATTACAGAACAACGAGGAGGTAGGACTATGAAATTTCATACTTTGAAAAAAACAAATATCAAGATTTCCGAAATTGGTCTTGGGACGAATGCTGTAGGTGGGCATAACTTATTTGAAAACTTAAATGAACAAGATGGGAAGGAACTAGTTTCAGCTGCACTTGACTTAGGGATAACTTTTATTGATACAGCAGACATTTACGGAAAAGGGCGTTCAGAAGAACTTGTTGGCGAAGTATTAAAAAATTACTCTAGGGATGAGTTCGTTTTAGCAACAAAAGGAGGTAGACATTGGTTTGAGGATGGTTCAGTAAAAACAGATAATCATCCGCAATATCTACGTGGGGCATTTGAAAATAGTTTGAAACGGCTACAAATGGATTACGTAGATCTATACTACCTACACTTCCCGGATAACGAAACTCCTCTTGCGGAGTCGATTGGTGAATTGTCACGCTTAAAAGAAGAAGGAAAGATCCGAGCAATAGGCATTTCAAACGTAACATTAGAACAGCTTATAGAAGCAAATGTGCATAATGATATTTCTGTCCTACAATCTCCTTACAATATGTTAAATCGTTCAGGAGAGCAGGATTTATTGCCATACTGTATAAAAAATGAAATTTCATTTATTCCTTACGGACCACTTGCATATGGCCTACTTGGCGGAAAGTATACAAAAGACTTTAAGCTAGGTAAAGGTGACTGGCGAACTTCAGACCCTTTATTCCAAGGCGAATTATTTGAACAAACATTAGTAAAAGTAGAAGCATTAAAAGGAATTGCAGAGGAAAAGCAAACGACATTACCAAATTTAGCACTTGCTTGGTTATTAGCTCAAGATGGCGTTGATGCAGTTATCCCAGGCGGGAAACATAAAAAACAAGTGGCCAACAATGTGAAAGCAACGGATGTCCTATTAACAAACGAAGATTTAGTGAATATAGAGCGTATTTTAAAATAATTTTAGAACGAAAAAATGCGAAAATGCTGTTATACCAACATTTTCGCATTTTATTTTAATCAGGACGTTCTATCTCAAATATATCTCCAATTTTTGCGTAATTTGAGCCGGCAAGTCTGCTAACTGCTCTTAGTTTTCTTGGATCAATTCGTCCTTCATTATAAATGGTCTCATCTATATGATATTGTACGACTTCACCAATAAACAAATCACCTGTCTGTTCGTCTCCATTCATTAAAGGAATCGACTGTACTAAACGACATTCCATTCGAACTTTCGCCTCTTGAATACCTGGTATAGATATCAATTGGCTATCGATTAATGTAAATTGCGCTCGGTCAATCTCACTTTCAGTCACAGGTAAGGACGCGGCTGTTTCATTCACCTGCTTAACATTATCCTCATCTACAATATGCACAACAAATTGTTGCTGATGATGAATATGGCGAGCAGTATCTTTTAAGCGCTCATTTGGTCTTTGAACAGCTAGAGAAATCATCGGCGGATTGGAAGACACGATATTAAAAAAACTAAAAGGCGCGCCATTGATGACCCCTTGCTCTGACTTCGTCGTAACAAAGGCAATAGGTCTCGGAATAATACTGCCAATCAATAACTTATAATTCTCGCGCTCTGTATTTTCCTTAGGATCAATTGAAATCAAACGTCCCATCTCCTTTAATCAAGTGCACGCACTTCGATTGGAATTAATGTTCTTTCCAATTGTTCACGATGCTGTTCGTATTGAGATGGTAACATTAATTGGCTTCCCATTGTCTCAGGTGTCTCATCATGAGCGAATCCTGGTGGATCTGTCGCAATTTCAAATAAAATCTCACCGGGTTCACGGAAATAAATCGCATTAAAATAATTACGATCTTTCACTTCGGTTACATGTTGTCCATGATTCATTACGTGCTCTTGCCATTCTAGGTGATCCACATTATCCTGTGCTCTCCAGGCAATATGATGAACTGTTCCAACGCCCATTTGACCGCGCATACCAGGAACAACTTTTAAATCCACTGTATTGCCAATATCTGCGCTGGATTTGTAACGAGTATACTCGCCTTCTGCTGCTACTTTTTCAAGACCCATAACTTCAGTTAATACTTTTGCTGTCTCTTCTGGGTGACTTGAATACAGTGTTGCACCGCCAAATCCTTTAATGGCAACCTCAGGAGTTACTTCGCCAAATGTCCATTCATTCAATTCGCCTTCTGCACGTGCCACTAATTCAATATGAAGTCCGTGTGGATCATCAAATTGTAATACTTGTTCACCAAAGCGTTCAGCTTTTTGGAATGGAATAGTGAATTTCGCAAGACGATTAACCCAAAATGGTAGTGCTCCTTCTGGTACAACATAAGTAGTTACACCAACTTGGCCATCACCAATACGTCCTTGATAAGCATTTGCCCATGGAAAGAATGTAATAATTGTACCAGGTTTACCACCTTTGTTACCGAAGTAAAGATGGTATGTGCCAGGATCATCGAAGTTTACTGTTTGTTTAACTAAACGCAAGCCTAGTACACCAGCATAAAAATCAATATTTTCTTGTGGATGCCCTACAATAGCTGTGATATGGTGAATACCCGCAGTATGTTTTTTCATGTTAACAAGCCCCTTCATGACTAAATGTATTTTCTCACCTATACTTTACCCAATACCGTTCTACCTCAATCTTTGAACATGATTATTAACGAATTGTATATAAAGCTTTTGACCAAGGAATTAATTGATCTAACATTTGGTTAACAGAATCTGTTTGCACTTCTTTTGGTTTAAAATCAGTACCATTTTCAAAGTCTGTGAATAGTGACAATGCTGGGTGTACACGTACATCTGCAATTAAAAGTTCACCCATAATACCACGTAAATGTTCAGCTGCTCGTGCACCACCTACAGAGCCATAAGAAACAATACCTGCAGCTTTGTTGTTCCATTCTTCACGTAAATAATCTAGTGCATTTTTTAGAGCACCCGTAATAGAGTGATTGTACTCTTGTACGATGAATACAAATCCATCTTGTTTTGCAATAATTTCTGACCAAGCTTGTGCACCTGAAGCATCTTGCCCTGGCTCACCTAGTAAAGGTAATTTGTAATCTGCAATATCAATAACTGTATAATTAGCATCTCCTCGTTGATCTGCGATTTCTTTTACCCATTGTGCTACTTGCGGACTTACACGACCTTCACGTGTTGATCCGATAATAATTCCGATATTTAATTCTGCCATTGTTTTTTCCTCCTCTTTTTTTGAAGCAAATAATTTATTTAAAAAACCCATTATGATTACCTCCTTATGCTGTAAAACGTTAAATTTTACTTTTTACACGGATTAAAAGGTTCGAATTCGTTTATCTTGAATTAAGTTATCTTGAATTCGAGATAATAATAACACGATGGGTTAATTTACGTCAACATGTTTGTATATAAAAAAAGCTAAGGAATAAATCTAGAATAATGCGTATCAATAAGCAAAAGTTGATTTTCACTCCGAGTTGGCGCTTTCCGCGGGCTTGGCTTCAATCTCCTCGTCACTCCGTTCCTGCGGGGCTTTCCGCCCAAGCTCATCCCGCAGGAGTCGCCACTCTCCGTGAAAAATCAACAGCTCCTCACGAATAGACAAGCTGACCTAAAATAGTAATATATCTATAATTAACATGATAAGAATATCCATCCTAAATAGGTTTGTTTACTTTTCACCCAATATAAGTCTCTTCTTTCTCATCATCCTTTTCAACCTATACTTTATTTTAAAAAGGTACATCATCCATCTTAATAGGAGTTGTTCTACCTAAAATCCAATCATCTTTTATTGCACCATATAGGATACTATCAGTTATAGTCCCATCTGCATTTTCCCAGGCATTTCTTAAATAGCCCTCTTTCACAAAGCCAGCTTTCGTAAAGCATTTTCTCATACCGATATTATCGACTCTCGTATATCCCTCGATACGAATCTTACCTTTTTCTCCAAACAGATAGTCTTGTAACCAAAGGAGTGTTTTTACTCCGTATCCTTTTCCTCTATAACGTGTACTTAAACGGATATCGAATAAAGGGATTGTATCTTTTATGTCATGAATTATAATAATCCCGACCTTTTCTTCATTATCAATGATCCAATACGTCTCGCGATCGCTGTAATAGTATCCTTCTGCATACCCTTTTCGAACGGATTCCTCTTTCACATTTTGTTCAGTATGATAAATCCACTTGTTTTGAGTTAATAACTCCACTAAATCTTCAATTTCATCTTCGAATAGTTTATATTCCATTCTTATTACCCTCCATTGCATAAAATTGGACTCATCATTATAGCGTAGAGTTGGATTAAGTAGATACGTTACTTTTAAATTCTATTGTTCTTCGAATAGTATTCACAACAAATATCATATACTTTAAAGAAGTGTATATTTTTGGCTATTCATCAAAAGTCAGGGACGGTATTTGTTAAAATGTATATCATGCATATAAGTTGATTTTCGTTACGGCTGGGTGACTCCTTGGGAATCAGCGGTAGAGGAACGGAAATCAACCACACGTTTTGGTGATGGGCTTTTGTTAAATTTACTTCATAGAATCAATTATGAAGGGAAAATTTTTTGGAGGAAATGGGTGAAAACGACAATGAAAACAACCCCGCTATATAAAGCTATTTTAGTTTGTTTATTATTAATTCCATTCAATCTATTTCTATCAGTCTCACAAATCTCCGCTGCAGAACAAGACATTAAGAGTACTATAGACAATTATGTTGAAAACTTTTTGGAAGAGCAACGAATTCCAGGAGCATCTATTGCTATCGTTCATAAAAATAATATCTTTTACTCTAAATCGTGGGGTGTAACTGGAGAATCCGAAGAAAAAATAACTGCTGAAACTCCATTTGTAACCGGCTCTATCAGTAAGTCGTTAACTGGCTTAGCCATCATGAGATTGGTTGATGCAGGCACCATTCAATTAGATGATCCCGTTCAAAAGTATATGCCCTGGTTTACACTTAAAGATAAAAAGGCCGCTTCCCAAATAACGATTAAACATTTGCTTACCCAAACAAGTGGGATAAGCACTTATTCTGGCTTATCTATATCGGACAAAGAATCTAATGATTTGAGTGCTATAAAGGAAAATGTAGAAAGTTTATCGAATATTAAACTGACTGCTGCACCTGGAGAAAAGCATCAGTATAGTAATGCTAACTTTTCTATTCTTGGCGCTCTCATCGAAGAAGTGACTAATCAAACATTTTCTGAATATATGGAGGATCAAGTTTTTTCTCCATTAGGGATGAAAAATGCAGCCGCTAATAGTAGCATGGCCTATGAAAATGGATACTTATCTGGTTATCAATCATGGCTTGGTCACCCTGTCAAAAGTGCAGTCACCTATGATAATGGAGGTGCACCGTATGGATATATAACGGCAAGTGCAACAGACATGGTGCAGTATATTAAACTTCTTAGTCAACATAAGCAAAACAATTTTTTAAGTAAAAATGCGATGAACCTTTATATATCACCGTTTGTTCGAACTAGTAAATCTCGATATTACGGCCTTGGTGTACGAATCTCCTATCCTGAATCTAAAGAAGAAATGATATGGCATTCTGGTTCAAATCCTGACGCACGCTCAGAAGTATTTTATCTACCAGAAACCGATTGGGGCGGTGTGATTCTCACTAACAAAAGTCATATATTAGAGGAAAAGTCCCTTCTTTACTTAAAACAAGGGATTATCAATATTTTAAATGGGAAAGAGCCTGTTGACGCACCTAAATATAAACCAACATTACAAATCATAGCAATTGCTATAATCTGTTTACTTTTTGTGATGTTTATTTATCTTTTAATAAAGGTTAAAGCTAAAAACGTGAATAAAAGAGGCGTGTTGGTTATATTCGGTTTCATACTTTTAGTTTTAGCCATGATTTCAATTCCATTATTAAGCTATAGTATAGAAACACCTTGGCATACGATTAGATATTTTGCTCCTGATATTGCATTTTTGACTATAATGATGGTTACTCTTTTAACTTTGAACGGCTTATTTTCTATATATATTTCATTTAAACGACGACAAAAAAGACAACTTCTCTAAGTAGGAGTTGTCTTTTGTAGTTCTACTTGTATGATCGAGGAAAAAGCTACATATCTAAAATTGATTATTCATCGCCATGTTCATATCCTGCTTCCGAGGCCTCAGCATCTGCTTTCGTAACATGTACCGTACCAAACGGATGGTTAGGAGGAGCGTATATCGAATAAAGCTTGAGCGGCACATTCCCTGTATTTGTGAGGTTATGCCATGTTCCAGCAGGTACTACTATGGCATAATTTTCATAGACCCTTCTTTCGTAGTTTAAATTGCTTTTACTAGGGCCCATTTGAGCAAGTCCCTCACCCTGTTCAATATATAAAAATTGCTCAACATTTGGGTGTACTTCCAAACCAATATTATCACCAACATTAATACTCATTAAAGTAATCTGTAAGTTCTTTCCCGTCCACAAAGCCGTACGATACGTATCGTTTTGCTTTGTTGCATTTTCAAGATCGATGACAAGTGGCTGAGCTCCATAATCTTTAAATTCAATACTTCCACCATTGGAAAAACGAGAAGGTTCAGCGCTGTTCGCATACCCTACCTGATAAGGAAGTGTCCAATAAACTAGGTGATCTCCATAGTTATACATAGGCATGTTTCCGTAATAAGGAATGTAGTACATTTTCTCAATCCCCTCACACATTATAAGAACATCCTATGCAGCTTGCTAAGGAATTGTACTCCATTTAACATCATCGTTAGACATAACACTTTGAACTACTGATAGCTTTAAGGAGTCCACTTGTTACAACGGGTCTATACATCAAAATTCTCTTAATGAATTAACGATGCTCTTAAAGTAGTTATTCCGTTTTCTAAATATCCCTTTAAGCAAGTTAATGTATACACCCAGCCTTCTTTTTGTTCCATCATTTTTGCTATTACATCCGGGTTTTCTTCCTTAAATCCTGATTCAACTACTTTAATAACTGTATTTGAATCCTCCCCCGTAAGTGTAATTGTAACCATCGTTCCGTTCCCATGTTCTTCTCCCCAAGTAAACGCAATAGTCCTATTTATCTCGATATCAAGCACAGTAATAACAACCTCTGCTTTATACTCATCATATTTTAAAGTAAGCTTTTTTCCCTTTTCCCATCTCTCTGAACTACTTGAGAACCAAAAGCCCCCGATTTTATTTGGAGATACAATAGCTTCAAATACTTCACTTGCAGGCTTATGGATTTTTAATTTGGTAATTACGTCAGTATTCATTATTAATCATCATCCTTTTATCAAATTATACTCGGTACAAAAACATTTGCTGTAAGTAGTTAAACTCTTTCTAAAATTTCCCCATTTCCTTCTTTACTATTCCCACACAGTTCTTAATTCACCATATGTAAGGTTATATTTTGAAAATGTAGTGTAAAGAAAGTACGATTCTCCAAAATGAAGAATAGCACTTCGAGAGGTATGTTTAATACTAGCCTTGTAAACAATCTCTCCAATTCGATATTTCCCCTGATAAAGGACATACTATCAATTATAGATTTATCAAAAATGAACATTCCAAAAAGTATATAATTTGACTAGAACTTGATATAGTATGTATTTAGGAATAATCAATTTGTTTGGTGGTGTATATATGAAGAAGTTCAGTATGGATTTTTTAATGATTACGGTCGGAGCGTTGCTTTTTGCACTAGCTGTAAACTTATTTGTTATACCTAATGATTTAGGTGAAGGTGGCGTAACAGGTGTAACAATCATTGCTTATTATTTGTTCGGATGGTCGCCTAGTATTGTAAGCCTTGTGTTAAACGCAGCTTTATTAGCAGTTGGTTATAAATTTTTAAGTAGACAAACGACTATTTATACGATTATTGCAGTATCCCTTCATTCGCTCTTTTTACATTTAACAGAATCGTGGTCAATTTCTTCAAATGAAATTATCGTGAATACTATTTTTGGCGGAGTGTTCGCTGGAGTTGGCATAGGCTTAATTATAAGAGTTGGTGGAACAACAGCAGGTTCAACAATCTTAGCTAGAATGACCAATAAATATTTAGGCTGGAGTATTAGTTATGGTTTATTGTTTTTTGATTTAATCGTTGCTTTTTCATCTTATTTTATTATTGGGGCAGAAGCATTAATGCTTACTATTATTATGCTTTATGTCGGTACTAAGGTGATGGAGTTTGTTATTGAAGGTGTGAATCCAAAAAAAGCTGTTACAATCATTTCGAAAAAACCAGAAGAGATTGCCAGTCATGTAAATGGTTTTATGAATCGAGGCGTGACAGTCCTATCAGGTCATGGCTATTATACGAAGGAGCAAAAAGAAATTCTGTATATTGTCATTAGTAAACAAGAAGTTGTAAAACTGAAGAAAATCGTCAAAGAAATAGACAAGGATGCCTTTATTGCCATTCATGATGTACGAGATGTCTTTGGACATGGATTTATTGAATTATCAAAGGCTTAAAAGACAACTGAGAAAACACCTTTTGTTGAAAATGAGTTCAATCCCTTATCAACATTAAAGGTGTTTTTTAGCCATCCATACTTCACTGAACCCTTTATTCTCTAACCTGTAAGGAAGTTTCAATAATCGTATCTAAAAGTTGTGTATAAGACATTCCTGCCGAGGATGCGCTTTTTGGCAGTAAGCTATTTTTTGTCATTCCTGGCAATGTGTTTACCTCCATGACATATGGAATTCCATCCTTGAGCATCATATCAATTCTGGCATAAACACTACATTTTAATGCGTCATAACTGGCCTTTGCAGCGTTAGCAACTCGGTCATGTATGGCTGGCGGAAGTTCTACAACCTCCTCTATCGTTGCAGCATCTTCGTATTTCGCCTTGTAATCAAAAAATGTTGCTGTATGGCGAATCGAAATAATCGGTAAAAGCTTACCATCTATAATAGAACATGTTATTTCTTCACCCTTTATATATTTCTCAATAATGATCTCAGCATCCCCATTGAATACTTCCTCAACTGAAGTGAGTAAAGAATCTTTATCATAAACTATTTTTACCCCTACACTGGAGCCACCCGAATTAGGCTTTACTACTAACGGATATCCCATTTTGTCTAATTCATCCCACTTAAGCTCCTCAATATTCGAAAGATGAAGCCAATTTGGAGTTTCAATTCCTTCATAACGTAAGATTTTTTTCGATATATTTTTATCCATACAAATACCGCTAGATAGCATCCCACTTCCGGTATATGGAACACCCAACGTTTCTAGCACACCTTGAATCGTTCCATCTTCTCCAAATTTTCCGTGAAGCGCTAGCAAGGCTATATCGAGGTTTTTCACCTTTTCTATAAGCTCTTTTTTATCATGTAATTCAATTGGTACAACTTCATATTTACTCTTATCTAAATGAGCAATCATTTCTTCCCCTGTCATAATCGAGACCTGCTTTTCAGAGGAAACGCCCCCCATTATCACGCCAACCTTCATATTTTCAACTCCCCATTTCATTTTTCAAGGTATCTCCAATAATCTTAATACCACGCACAATATCCTCTTCTGTTAGCCGAGAAAATCCTAAGCGAAATGTGTTACTTCCTTCGCCATTGCTGTAAAAAACATCTCCAGGATAATAAACAACTCCCCTTTGATAGCACTTTTCCAATAATATACGTGCATTCATACATTCTTCTAGCTCAATAAAGAGATGCAATCCACCATCTCCTGTCATTCTCTTAAAGGGAATGTATTGATGGCATGCTTGACGGGCTAGTTCATATTTTTTCTTATATACGAACTTAGCCTTTTTTAAGTATTTTTCAAAATAGCCATCCTGTAAATATTGATAAAGGACAGCCTGATCCAGTGTCGATGTATGAATAGTACGGGCTCTTTTCATACTTTCCAGACAATTGATGAGCTCCTTATCTGCTAATATCCAACCAACACGTAAGCCAGGAAAAAGAATTTTAGAAAAGCTACTGATATAAATAACATTGTTGCCCTCACCGATAAAAGTCATTAACGGTGCTAAATGCGAACCTGAATAACGTAATTCTTCATTAAAGCCATCCTCTACAATTGGAATTTGATATTGTGAAAAAAGCTTAATAATTTCAGCTCTTTTTTCAGAGGATGTAACAATGCCTGTCGGGTTATGATAAGACGGGATTAAGTAGGCAAAATCAAATTCCTTTTCCGACAAGCTTCTCTCAACTTGTTCAATATCGATACCATCATCCTTCATGTCGATTCCGTGGATGTCAAATCCATGTAAGCGAAAAAGCTTTAATGCCGCATGATGAGTAGGATTTTCGCAAATAACACGTCCAGATTTTTTCGCTAAGGAAGATAATAAAATATCCAATCCCTCGGTAAAGCCATTCGTAATCAAAATATCCTTATTGGAAATATCTACGCCCTTCATTTCCATATAGTGAAGAAGGTACTCGATTAACGGTTTATAACCCTTTGCGTATCCGTAATTCAAAACGATATCTCCTTCAAGGGACATCCGAGTCAGAAAGGCTCTTTTAAAATTTTCAACATCAAAAAGCTTTTCTTCGGGGGCAACGCTATTAAAGGAAATCATGCCTTTTTCCCAGTGAATATCTTGCTTCATTAAATCTAATTCATCAGCTAATAAGGTAGCTTTATTAAGCCTTTCCTTCCATTTAAGCTCGATGGAAGGTGCTTTCAATGTTGCGACCTTCCCCACAAAGTTTCCTTTTCCTTTTATCGCATAGATAATGCCCTCTTGCTCTAAATCTGCATATGCATTCAGTACCGTATTTCTACTGACCAATAATAATTTACTTAGTTCACGGGTTGATGGAAGCTTCTGATGCTCCAGCAAGTGTCCCTTCATAATCTTTTCTTTCAAATAATTTTTTAACTGAATATAAACCGGACGATCATCGATAAGCTTAAAATCATTAAACATTTCCTTGACCCCCTTGCTTTATTTTTACATAACAACATTTAACCTAAAAGGTCCACGCCATATATATTTTTCTTTCAAAGTGGTTGCTCGAAGAAACAACATATAAATTAAATTCCTTATTGCAAACGTTGTGTTTATAATAAAAGAAAAACTCCCATTTTGAAAAAAATAAATCAAAATGGAAGTTATATTCATTCACAAAGTTATTTAAAGATAATTTTTTTATTATAATTACATTCAATCAAACTGAAGTTCCTCTGTATCGGGACACACTAGAGAAAAGACAATACCAACGATTAAGCAAATAAAGAACGTTGCTGCTTTGGCAGAGATAATCGCTTCAAGTGGTGAAAGTGACCAAGCGATAGCACTGATAAAACCAACAATAATTGTTGCAATCACACCTATTCCTGAAATACGTTTCCAGAAAAAGATTAATAGAATAATAACTGAAAACGTATTGCCAATGCCTGCCCATGCAAAGGACACAAGATTATAAATAACAGAGCCTGATTTTAGCGAAATAATAATACCGACAATACCACTGATAACCGCTACAAGACGTGAAAGGTGAACTAATTTTTTACTCGAGATATTCCAACGTAATGTTTTATGGATAATATCTTCACTAATGGACGTTGTGATTACTAATAATTGTGATGAAGCTGTTGACATAATGGCCGCTAAAATACCTGCAACGATAATACCTGCAACCCAAGGTGGTAAGATTTCAAATACCATATGAGGCAAAATCATCTCTGGATCCTCTATTGATCCTTGTTTGTATAAAGTTGAAGCGAAAATCGCTGATAAAAAGGCGCCAACATAAACAATCAGCGTCCATATAATGGCCATATTGCGACCTATAATTCGTTCTTTTTCCGTTGTGATAGCCATAAAACGAGAGCTCAATTGAGGTTGTCCCCCTAACCAGCCAAAAAACCAAGACAGATTGGTAAATAACATAGCTCCTAAAGCCAGTCCATTTAAGCCACCAACCCAACTATCTGCACCATTGCCCATATTTGCAAGCTCTGTCGAAACACTTAAGCCTTGATGCTGAATTTCCATGTAAGCTGCAATAGGCACAATGATGAATGATATAAGCATTAAAAAGCTTTGGATAGTATCTGTCCACACGACTGACATAAATCCTCCCATACAAGAGTAGGCAATTATTATTGCAGCAATAATAATTGTTCCCCATGTAATATTAAAGCCAGAAAATGAATAAATCGTTTTCCCCATACCTGAAAATTGAGCAGCCAAATAACAAACAAAGAATAACACAAGAACTGCCGAAGCTAACCAGCGAATTATATCTGCATGTTTAGGAAATTTGATAGCGATATAATCTGTTAAACTATTGACCTTATATTTTTGTTGCTCAATCATAAAGCGTTTTGACAAAAATAACCACGAAGCAATAACTCCTAATAGCATACCTGATAATATCCAAATACCTGATAATCCGACTACATAAATAAAGCCGATTGCCCCTAAAAACATATAAGCTGATTCGCCAGTAGCTCGCTCAGAAAAAGCCAGCGCCCAGCCAGGCAACTTATTCCCTCCTAGAAAGTAATCGTTATGTGACAAATCTTTCTTACTGAAATAAATCCCTATTCCAAGCATCGCAATTAAATATATAAATATCTCCACATAAACAATAGTATGCATGACTTTTCATTCCTCCACCTGATTAAAGTAAACAATACCAATTGGTTTTATCAGATAGTAGAGCGGAACTTATTGTTTGTCAATAGCTATACTTGCAAAGAAGAAGCAAAATATTTCGATATTTCCACAAATTTTAAAGCCCCTGGAGAAAGATGAATACTGTGTTTGTGCGCAATTCCGACATGTCTCACATACGATTTATAAATTTTTTTTCGGATTAGATTAGTTGGTGCATGAAGCAAAAGCGAATTTGGCACGATTGAAACTCCTAAATTTTCATTGACCATTGTCAAAATTACTTGATCGACAGACAGTTCATAAACAATATTAGGTTGAATTTTATGTTCGGATAAGATACGCGAAACATCACGGTCAATATTGAGCTTCGGCATAATCCAACGTTCATGTTGTAATTGCTCTAAATAAAGTTTTTCCTCATTCGCTAAAGGATGATCCTTAGCCATAATACAAACAAGTTCATCATCAAAAACAGCATCAAATACAAGTTTTTTCGAATTTGGCTGTACTAAAAAACCGATATCCACAACACCATTATGCAGCCAATCCTCAATTTGATCATAATCTCCCTCCATCAAGCGAATGCTTAAGTTAGGATGATGCTGTTCAAAGTACGCTAACACTTTTGGTAATAAAACGAGCGAAACACTAGGAAGAATTCCAACTGACAATGTGCCTCCAATGAGATTTTTTAAATTGGCCACTGCAGTCTCAAGCTGCTGCTGTTGCTGTAAAATTTTTGAGATATGCTCATAAACAATTTTTCCTTCACTTGTCAGAACGATATTGTTGCGATTGCGGATAATAAGAGATAACTCTAGTTCTGCTTCTAAATTACTGATGGTATGGCTAATAGAAGACTGTGTAAGATTTAGCTTCAATCCAGTTTCAGTGAAATTCCCTGTATCAATAAGCGTATGGAATGCGATATATTGTGCTAATGTCGCCATAGGTATTCAAACTCCTTTTATGATTTTTTTTCATATTCGATTATGTAAATATTCATTTGATTTATATTAACAGCCCACTCTATAATAAAAATAAATTCCTAGTAAATCAATAAGAAATGTTGAGAGGGGGCTACTAGTATGGCAGATGAAAAATTAATGATGAAAGCTTTATCCATGGATGTGATTACAGCAAAAATGTTTACTGAATTACATCTGTCTATTACTGAACAATATGGGGAGCATGGTCGTGAGTTAGTTCAAAAAGGATTAGAGGCCTTTAGTTTAAAGGATGCTGAAGCAATGGCGAAAAAAGCAACAGCAGAAGGTGAAAATCATACTTTCTTTGAATATCTACCTCAAAGTGTTGTAGGAGAAGAAAAATTTGCTAATTTAACAACGTATGCCCGCTTTTCAAAAATGTTTGCTCAAATCGCTAAACAAGTCGTTGATGAATATGGTGATCAAGGTGAACAAGTCATTATGCGCGCAGTCGAACGATTCGGTAACAAACGTGGTGAAGGCATTGCCCAACGAGCACGCACCAATGGTTTAGAAAATTCTGTAGAAAATTACTTAACAAATTATGATATGGGTCGCAGTGATTTATTTGAAATTGATACGATTTATAAGGAAAATGAAGTTGAACAAACATTTACAAGATGTCCATTTGGTCAACAGTGGGCAGATGACGATATGGATAACTACGGTATTCTTTATTGTAAAGTAATCGATCCATCAATAGCTAAAGGGTATAATGAAAATTTTGAAGTGGTACACGATCAATTTGTATTGCGTGAAGGTCAATGCCATTTCCAATTTCAAATGAAAGAGTGATTCTCATGATTAATGGCAATCGACTACTACAGCATCTTCATGAATTAAGTAAAATTGGACAAAATGAATCAACAGGTGGCATTAATCGTTTTTCTTTTACACTAGAGGAACAACAGGCAATTGCATTAATAACCTTGTATATGGAAGAGGCAGGTATGACGGTCACTGTTGATGCGGTTGGGAATATCATTGGCACATATGGTGAAGGAGACGAAGCCATTATGCTCGGCTCTCACATTGATACGGTACCAGAGGGTGGAAAATATGATGGTGCCTTAGGCGTACTGGCGGCAATCGAAGTTGTCCAAACCATTCATGAACAACAGCTTTTATCCACAAAAAAAATTCAGGTTGTCGTATTTAAGGATGAAGAAGGCACACGATTTGGCTTTGGTTTAATCGGCAGTAGTGCTATGGCAGGCCTTTTAACAGAACAACGATTACAACACACCGATGAAGCAGGTATTACCATTGGAGAAGCGATGAAAGAATTCCAATTATCACCTCTTCCTTTAATAAAAGCACAACGTAATGACATAAAAGCCTATTTAGAAATGCATATTGAGCAGGGCAAAGTATTAGAAAATGAAGGCTTACCTATTGGTATAGTGACGGGCATCGCAGCGCCCTTATGGTTAGAGGTGACAGTAACAGGAGTTAGTGAGCACGCTGGTGCAACACCCATGATGATTCGTCAGGATGCCCTAACCGCTGCAAGTGAAATGATTTTAGCCATTGAAAAAATATTAAATGCTACATCCGATTCTGTAGCTACTGTCGGAAAACTGAATGTATCACCAAATGGCTCAAATGTTATTCCTGGCAAAGTTACATTTACAATTGATCTTCGTGATATTGACGAACAAAAAATCAGCACCTTGGAAAATGCTATTTTACAACAACTTCAAAGAATTGCTGAGCACAGAAATGTAACACTATCATCGAAAGTGTTACAGCGTATCAAACCAGCAAAGATGGATGCCATGCTACAACAGCAACTAGCCGCCAGCATTGAAAAGCAGGGAATTCAACCTTATTCCTTAATAAGTGGTGCTGGGCATGACGCCATGAATATTGCAAAAATTGCACCAATCGGTATGTTATTTGTCCGCTCAAAAGATGGCATTAGTCATAACCCATTAGAATATAGTTCAGATGAGGATATTGTCATTGCCACAAATATTTTTTACGATACTGTAGTAGAGCTTGCTAAATAGCATACTATTATAATAGAAGAAAAATATAACAAGAAGCCATCCGTAACGTCATTTTCGGATGGCTTTTAAGCAAATTTCGAGTGTTTATTCTCTAAACCCTCCCTCCTTTGCTTTCATGATAATCATTTTAATAAACGGCTCTTTTTCTTTCGTATATGTCGCCACTTCCTCTAAACTCGGTACCCCTACTAGAATATCAATAATCGGTTTTGCTTCAAGTCCTTTATCGATGTACTTCCAATATGCTCAATACGATTAGCTTTATCGCCTAAAGCTTCTTTAATTCTGTTTTGTTCATCTGCATATTGTTGTTCCCAGTTTGAATTATACTCAGACAGTTGAACCCTAATTTTCCCCATCAGCTGACCACCTAATTAATTCTTTTAAATAAACCTACTAAAAATCCTTCCAAACCAAAATATTCGTCTTCATCAGACTTGGCTAACATTTTTCGTATTTCAATTTCTTCTAATGACTGAAAGATATCTCTTAGCTGATTTTTGGTATACCCTAATCCGCCTTCTAAGCTACGTTTAATATAAACTTCTTCATCTGTGATGGCAGAACCACCATATGCACCATGTTCCTCGAACGAACATAAAGCGAAGAATCCATTAGGTTTTAATAATTTGTGAATCAATTCAATATACGTCACACGACGATGAGGGGCTATGTGGTGAAAACAACCCGAATCATAAATAAAATCAAAGCTTTCTTCTTGAAAATTCAGTTCAAAAATATTAGTACAAATGAAATCCACATTTACGTCTGCTTCATCAACCCTTTTTTGCGCCCATTGCAATGCATGATCCGATATATCAACACCAACAACTGAGCAACCTTGCTTTGCTAAGTAAATGGCATTTCGACCTGCACCACAACCTAACTCTAAAACTTTATTTGGACGGATCATCTTTTTTTCTAAATAGCTTACTAAGTTCTCATCAGGTTTATTAATAAAAAAGGGGATTTTTTCAAATGTTTGATCATAAAATTCATTCCAAAACCCTTGCGGTTCACGTAATAAATTATCTAATACTCCTAACAATTGTTCATTTGATTTGATTAGCATTTTACGCCTCCCGTTTGCACCTATCGTATTTTCAAAAAAACCAAATATTCCATCTCTTTATTATAAAACAAAGTTGGACGATGCTGAAAATGAATCATTCTCAATTCATTAAAGGTATATTTATACATTTCTAAATTTACTATTATATTTATGGATATTTTCTCTAAATCAATTACACTAAACATAAGATACAGTGAAAAAACCGAAAGGAGTTGCAACATGGAAGAAATCTTAACGATTACAAATTTGACGAAAAGTTATGGTAGCAAGGAAATATTAAAAGGAATCGACTTGCACGTCTCGAGAGGTGAAATCATTGGCTATATCGGCCCGAACGGTGCTGGTAAAAGTACGACTGTCAAAATCATTTTAGGAATTGAAGGTGATTACGGTGGAGAAATTAAACTGTTCGGAGAAAATATCAGCAAAGACAGCCTTGAATATAAACGAAGAATTGGCTATGTACCGGAGATAGCAGACGTTTATGATAATTTAACGGGGTATGAGTATTTAACCTTCATCGGGCAGCTTTATGGTCTTGAATTAGAGGTTGCTGCAGATAAATCAAAATCCTTAATGGAATTGTTCGGTGTTGGAGAAGCGTATCATTCCAGAATATCTTCTTATTCAAAAGGGATGCGGCAAAAGCTATTAATTATCGCTAGCCTTATACATAATCCCGACTTGTTATTTTTAGATGAGCCAATCAATGGGTTAGATGCGAATAGTGTGATGATTTTCAAAGAAATTTTGACTCAACTGGCTGCTCAAGGAAAAACAATATTTTATTCCTCTCATATCATGGATGTTGTCGAAAAAATCAGTAGTCGTATCATCCTGTTGAATGATGGGAGAATTGCTGCCGACGGGACATTTGCCCAACTACAGGCAGACAATACTGAAGGAACTTTGGAAAGAATTTTCAACCAATTGACAGGCTTCCATGATCATCAGGAAATTGGCGAGAAATTCGTTTCTATTGTACAAGAGGTATGATCATGAAAGATTTCAAAATCCTACAATTGCTTGATAAAATTCAATTTATCTTTGTGAAAATGGGCGTCGATTACGACATCATGCGCAAGATCCTCCATATTAAACTAACAATGGATGAGCGCAAAGTACCGACAATATTTAACCAAGCATCAAATAAAAACAAAGAAGATCAAAAATACGGCTACATCAAATCTTTATGGATTTATGTTTTATTTGGGCTTATGTTAATTCCTTTTATGGGATTTGGTCAAAACTATCTTTTCCAGATGAGTATTGCATATGCCATGATTATTTTTATCATCACGACAACATTGATTTCTGATTTTTCTTCCGTACTTTTGGATGTACGGGACAGAAGCATTCTCTCAACCAAGCCTATCTCTGCTAGAACGATCAATGCAGCCAAGTTTATGCATATTTTCATCTACTTGACGTATTTAACGATTGCTTTTACTGCCATCTCCCTAGTCGTTGGCCTATTCAGCCAAGGAATTGTATTCTTTATTTTAACGTTGCTCTTACTAGTTTTAATTAATATTTTTATTGTCGTATTAACTGCTGTTTTATATATTGCTATTTTAAGATTCTTTGATGGAGAAAAGCTGAAAGATATCATCAATTATGTACAAATCGGCTTATCCTTAATGCTGATGATTGGCTATCAAGTTCTTATTAGATCCTTTGAATTCGTCAATTTCGATATGGTCGTAACATTTCATTGGTGGAGTGTTTTTCTCATTCCTATGTGGTTTGCCGCTCCTTATGAGTTACTGCTAAACGGTAACACCTCTTTATTTACGGTGATATTTAGTATTTTAGCTGTCGTCATGCCAATCATCTCGATATGGCTTTACCTAAAGCTAATTCCAACCTTTGAACGGAATCTACAAAAACTATTAAACACAAGCAAATCGAAAAAAGAAAAGAACAATCGACTTAAGACGCTTTTGTTAACAATCATTTGTAGAACGAATGAAGAAAGAGCTTTTTACCGCTTCGCCTCCCTTATGATGAAGCAGGAGCGAGAGTTTAAACTAAAAGTATATCCATCTTTAGGGTTTTCCTTTGTCATTCCATTTATTTTTATGTTTTCTTTTTCAAGGTACGAAGCTATTGATTATTCCGTTAGCATGGGCTATTTAAATATTTATTTCAGCATGCTAATTATTCCGACAGCTGTGCTTTTGCTCGGGCATTCAGGAAAATATAAAGCAGCTTGGATCTATAAAGTCTTTCCAATGAAAGATTATACAAACTTAAAAAAAGGTAGCTTAAAAGCTTTTTTGATTAAGTTGTATATTCCATTGTATATTGTTCTGAGCATCATTTTCTGCTTCATTTATGGTACGAGAATTATCCCAGATTTACTGGCGGTTTTAGTAGCAAGCTGCATGTACACAGTCATTTGTTACCTCGGAATGGGAAGCAAGATTCCTTTCACAAAGCCTTATAATGAAGTTGGCGATGCCCAGAGTTGGAAAACGTTTATATTGCTTCTCCCTTTAGGTGTTCTAGCGGGACTGCATTACGTCATGGTAGCTCATATTTCTTATGGTGCAATCATCTACTTACTCGTGCTTGTCTTCACAAATTTTATACTATGGAAACTTGCGTTTAAGCATACAAAAACGGCATGATAGGCTCATGCCGTTTTTCTTCTGAGAACTTTTTCAAAAAAATTTTTAAAATGCTTTTCTCTCATATATACGAATAGAAAGTAGCCACGATCCAATATACAATATAACAATTGTAAAGATAGCTATTAAATACATTTGCGTTTCTTGTAAAGTCATGAACTTTTGTATTAACGCTCTTAATTTATCATTAAAATCAGGAATAAAGGTATTAATTATTAACATATAGATACCAAATAAAGCACCTGAAGCAATCATAAAAAATTGCGATTTAAATTTATATGCAATTGGTAACAAAAATGAAATAGCGATCATAACAAGACCAAAAATAAGCAACATTTCCTTCCATATAAACAACACTTCTTTTCCATTCAAGAGGAAATTACCGACATAAACAATGAATATAAATATTGTTGCAAATATTAGTGAACCTATATATTTTGAACTGACAATTTCCTTTCTCGTATACGGTAGCGAATTAAGCAGAATGTTCGCGTTATCTTTTTCATCATAAGAAAAAGCACTCATTATAAATACTACACTATAAACAAATCCTATTAATATTAGGGATGAAATATCTGCCACTAAATAAAGTATGATAGTTGCAATGTAAAATAGAATCAATTTCTTTTGTATTAAAATATCCTTAAGTACAAGGTTAAACATACAGTTACCATCCTTTCTTCGTATAATACATAATATCTTCAAGCGTTGGTTTTTCCACAATAACAGAGTCCCCAAATATGTTTGCCACACGATTTTTATCAGCTGTTAATGCTTCAAAGCCTGTATTCGTTTTTCTGATTGAAATAAACTCTTGTTCCGTTTCTTTATCCAATAAATCTAACTTCCCTTTAACAATGGCATATTCCTCTTCAATTTTATAAAACTCTTTCGTAAAAATATGTTCTCCTTTATGAATAAAGGTAATATAATCTGCAATACGATCTAAATCTGTTGTAATATGTGTCGAAAAGAAAATTGTTTTTTCCCCATCCTGCATTAACTCATGTAAAATGTTTAGTAACTCTCTACGAAATATCGGATCGAGCCCAGCAGTCGGCTCATCCATAATAATTAGTTCTGCATGATGAGCTAGAGCAATAGCTAACGAAGCTTTCATCTTCATTCCCTTCGAAAAAGTCTTCATATTTTTATTTAATGGTAGTTCGAATTTTTCAACATAATATTGAAAAGTGTTATCATCCCAGTTTTTATAGGCTGGTTTAATAATCTTTTTCATATCCTTTAACGTAACATTTTCATAAAAGACATTTTCATCATAGACAAACCCAATACGTTCTTTTATTTCTTTTTCATGTCCCTTATATTTCATACCAAATAATGAAACAGTACCACTATCTTGTTGTAATAAGTTCATAATCAACTTGATCGTTGTTGATTTACCTGCACCATTTCCCCCAATAAATCCAGTTACATAGCCCTTTTTAACGTTAATAGAAAAATCTTTTACCTGAAATCCTTTAAAAGATTTATGAATATTCTGTAATTCAATAACATTTTCCATCATCCATCCTCCGTATACAATAATGTAAGGCATTTTATTGAGTATCCGTTTCTTTCGCGAAATGAACGAACTTATTCCAACAAATATAATAAGTCCGTATTTCTCGAAATTCCCACAAAAACAATGTGTATATACTCTATATACAATATATACATATCGGATTTATTTTGCAAGTAATAAATTATTATTGAGCTCAAAAAAAACATGAGACTGTTAAATCACAATCTCATGTTTTCAATTCTGAGTTATTTAGTTGATAAAGCTGCCACTGATGACCTTCATTAGCTAGGAAACTATTTAATCGGAGCATTATTAATTGTTGATAATACTTCATTCACTTCGAAGATTTTCCCACGAATATTGGTAATACCGAAACTTGTTAATCGTTCTGAATGCATAGCTAAATATTTTTCAGCATCTGTTTTGGTTTCAAATAAATAGATCCCGCCAGATTCTTTATCCGCGGCATTCTCAGTCCAAATCTTCCAAATCATACCCGGCTCTTCGTTAATACTTTTTGCTAAATCAACGAATGCCATAGACATTTCTTCGCCGAATGGGCCGTCCATTGTAAAATCAACCTGTAATAAATATTTCATGATTAAAACTCCCTTATTGATTTTTTATAACAATTAGTTTTATACAAAAATGACTTTTTTATTTATTTACAAAATAAGTTTCACCAAGTATTTCTTTCGCATCATAATCAGTTGGTGAAAGCTCGTTCTCCACAAATTTGTGAATGTCCTTTTGCTCAATATCATACATAACTTCAATCTCTTTCGAAAAAAGAAGCTTTTCTTTCTCAAGTAAACTAAAAAGTGCTGGTTGTGATTTTGGCTGTAGTTCATCTAAATGAAGAACTTGTTTTAGCCCAGCAATATAGGATTCTAACGTTCGGCTACCGACAATTTTCACACCTTTATTTTCTTCGTTCAACATGATAATCGTTGGAAATCCTCTAACGCCTAGTTTTGAAGCTAGCTCAAAATCTTCATTTAATAATTGCTGTCCAATCGAAAGTTCAGCTTCTTTTACAACTTTTTCTCCATTAAGACCAAGATTATTCACGATTTCAATTAATACCGATTTCTCTGCAATATTTTGATTAAATACGAATACAGCTTCTCTTGCACGGCGCAAAAACACATTTGCTAAATCCCCACCTTGCTTTTGAATCACTTTAAAGACTCTAGAAGGAGGATAAGATGATTGAATGGGATTTTCAAACCAAAGCGTACCATCAATCGGCATACGACTATGATCGCCAACCTCTCGCCAGTGTCCAGCCACATCTGATGGACTTGATATACCATTAGATACATCAGCAAAGCCATTCCATTTTTCTAGCAAACCACCCATTAAAGTATGGAAATTGACATAATGACCATACTGCTCTACAAAACGACGAAGAACTGGCTCTAAAGCCCAACAATGCGAGCAGATTGGATCTGTCACATAATATAAATCAATCGATTTCCTTTTTTGATTGAAATCAACCACCTGCATTTCGTTATCTTCTGAAACACCACATACACCAGTTTCTAAATCGCAAATTAAATTATTATTATTCGTCACAATACTCACCACTTTCATTTTAATATCAATAATTTTAAAAATTAATTTCTAATTGTTCTTAAAGCACCGGACCATGCTACGACTTGATTTAACATAGATTGAACTGTCTCTTGATGAAACGCTGCTGGTTTGAATACTCTCATCTCCTCAAAATCAGTAAAGAGATTCAGTGATGGCTGTGTTCCTACAGTTGCAATTTGTGGAACTGTTAGAATCAACCTTAATTGTTGAGCTGCAGTAACGCCTCCAGAAGAACCATAGCTTACAATACCCGCTGCTTTATTATTCCATTCTACATACAGATAATCGATAGCATCTTTTAATCCAGATGTAATGCCTCTGTTATATTCGGGAGTGATAAATACAAACCCATCAAATTCGCTAATTTTTTTAGACCAAGCTTTCGCTTCAGGAGTTTGATAATCTTGCGACATAATAGCAGGGATAGATTCATTGTATCTCGGCAGATTGTAATCCTTAATGTCAACCAACTCAAATTTAGCATCTGTCATTTTAGAGGCGATCGATTTCACCCACTCTGCCACTTGTAAATTCACTCTTGCCTCTCTTGTACTCCCAGTAACAATACCGATATTAATCATAATTAATCCTCCTTAAGAAACATTGCTTTATCATTTATAAATAAGCATATTTGCTTTATAATCGTATTTTAGTAAATACTGAAGATCATCTGTACCAATAGTTCTTTAGATTTGTCGTATATACAACACATCAAAGAAATTGTTTAAAAAGTAGGGAGTGATACAAAAAAATGACTCAATCAAAGACTGACCCTCGTTTTCTTCGTACTCGCAAATTAATTATGGATTCTTTTATTGAACTTTCAGGTCAAAAAGAATTTAAGGATATTACTGTGAAAGATATTACGACAGAGGCTATGATTAATCGCGCAACATTCTATTATCACTTTCAGGATATATATGATCTATTGGAAAAAGTATTATCAGAAGTATTATTAGTTGATTTAAATAATAGTATTTTCGAAAAAAGTAATCTTAATGAAGAATCAATTATTCGTATTTTTACAGCCATAACAAACTTTCAAAAATCTTTATCTAATCGTTGCCATAGAGGATACGAAGATACCATTTCCCGTATTATTAGGGAGCATCTTGAAATCGTATTTTACAAGATGTTATTAAAACAACATAATATGAAAGAGGATGCGGCACTAAAAACTACCGCTGTCATACTAAGCTGGGGAATTTACGGTGCTTCTGTGGAATGGAGAAAAAATAGTATGAATACATCCCCGGAGGATTTTATTAAATTGTCAATTCCTTATATATTATCCGGGATTACTTTAGATTTTAAAAACTAGGAGTTTCCATATCACATAAAAGCAGAGCATGTTTTGAAAGGATTGTTCAAAACATGCTCTGCAGATTTAACGATTTAAACTCTCTATATATTTTTCTGATTCGTCCGCTATTCGCTTAAATTCAATATCATGAATATAGTGTGAGCAATCCAATTTTATTAATGTGCCGTCTTTATGCTTATTGATGAACTCCTTTTGAAATTCATTCCACTCATCTTCATTCCAACCTGTCCCTTGACCGTTTGATGAGAATAAAAGCATAGGAACATTTGGGATCCCAGCCGCTCCTACCTTTTCAGCATTTCCTTTAATACGCTGAACTTCATTTACCATATTTTTAGTTGCCGTTCTGCGGTAAAAAATCACTTTATACAATTCTTTTTCCTCATCCGTTAAAGTCCCATATTTTATAGCATCACTTTCAGACAGACCCGAAATCCATCTAGTAAAACCAATATTTGCAGCAAAGGCACTTAAATGAACTAGAGGCATATTTATATCATATTCTTTATATGCAGCAGGAACGGCCATATCCAATCCTATAATTGCCTTTACTTCATTCGGGTAGACCTGTGCCCAATACAATGCTTCAATACCGGACATAGAATGAGGAAATAAAATATACGGTCCTTTAACGCTTGATTTTAATAGAGCTTCTCTTGTTTCTTGTAATATAGTATCCATATCACGGTCAGTATCTGAAATGTCACTAAATCCATAGCCTGCCTTTTCAACGACAACAATTTTATATTTATCGCTTAACAATGAATATAGTGATTTAAAATCTAAAACAGGTGAGCTAGTGCCTCCTCCAGACATAAATACAAGCGTATCTTCTCCATCTCCTTCTATGTACACATGCATCTTATGACCATTCACTTCTACCATTTTCCCTGTTGGCGTAAATAATTGATCTTCCTTTGATAATTGGTTTTGATGACTAATATAACTTGTCGCAATGATCACCAAAAGTATCACTGTAATGATTGAAAAAAGTATTAAGATTCGTTTAAACACTGTCTTTCAGCCACCCCTCACAAAATTTTCACTATTCATCAAAAACAAATTAATAATTTCCGCCAACAACATTTGTATAGCTTTTAGAGTTCCAACAAGTAATCGATAAACCGTTCCTTTTGGCCATTCATTTCGAACTCATCACCACTTATACACACTTGTTTAAAACCGTTTTTTTCGAGAACCTTTTGAGATGCAATATTATTTGTTGTTGTTTTTGCTTTAATCTTTTTAACACTTATTTCTGTTTCTAAAAGTAGTTTTAAGGCTTTTGCCCCTATCCCCTTCCCGCCATATTCTTCACCTACTCTATAACCAACCTCTGCTATATTGTTCGCTGTATCAATATCTACTAAATTAATTCTTCCAACAATATTGCCTGAGTTATCCTTTATTAAGTAGAATTTCGATTTCTCTTCTTCTTGTTCAGCTAAAAGTTCTCTATGTTTTATTTTAAACGCTTCAAACCTATAATAATCTTCTCCACGACTAGGTACCATTTGTTCAAAAAATAGTCTATTATCCGTTTCAAACTGAAATAATTCTTCTGCATCACGTTCTTTTAAGCTATTAATTGATATTTCCAAGATAACTCCCCCCCTTAGTTCTTAAAAACTACCATATAACTTATATATTCTTCTTCGAAAACTCTATATTCAACAAACTATAAATCAACATATCTTTGCATTCTCCTGTAACACTATGGCATTCAAACTGTCTTAAGCAGCCTTCTTCTTTAAAGTTGAATTTCGACAATAACTTCTTTGATGCTATATTTTCTTCCGTGACAATAGCCTGTATTCTGACTAAACCTAACTGATTAAATCCTATTGATAATACTTCTTTAACAGCTTCAGACATAATACCACGATGCCAATATTCTTCAGATAATTCATAGCCCATTTCAGCTCGTTTGCCTGCAAATTCACTCAAAAAAATAGTGCCAATAACTTCATCCGTTTCTTTGTTAGTAATAGCAAAACGAATAATCCAACCTTTATCATAACCTTCGTTCCAAAAATGAATTACTTCATAACTTCTTTCTAAAGTCTCTGGTCCGTTCCAATTAAGATAACGATATACATTTTCATTTGAATAATAATTGAATAAGGCAGGAGCATCCTCCAACTTCAACTTTCTTAATTTTATGCGTTCAGTTTGTACTGTTGGAAAAGAAGTTCCTAATAGTTCGGTAAAGTTCATTTTTTTCTCCCCTTTGTTTGAATGAATATCAAAATAAACTAAAGATGAAAGTTCTAAAGAAGCTAATTAAATTATACCCCGCCTAGATTGACTGAAAAAACCTTATATATATTTCCTAAAAGAAAATAAGCCAATGTGGTCAAAAACCACACTGGCTAATTCTATTCTATTCTTCTTCTTTTCTCTTTTAGTACAATTCTTTAAATACTCTTTGAAGACAAATAATATTTTTTACCTAAAGTAACCGTGTCCGATTCCGCGACAGCCGCCGGAGGCTTTGGGCCAACATGAATGTATATTTTATTACTCTAACTGTTCACTCTCCAAAATAGGTATTTTCGATCTGTTCAAAGCTTCATAAAATTGTCGAAAATCAAAAGGACTTTTATACCTCACTTTGTTACAAACTAAGTAGCAAGTCTCTCAATCTATTATTGACATTCCTGTTTTATTACATAATACTATACTTAAAATTTGAGTTTTTTTAGGTATAAAGTTCTTAAAACTCAGAGGGGGAACTATATGAAAAACAAAAGCATTAAGCGACGATTATTGTTTTTTACATTAGGTTTGTTGTTATTGTCATCTGTCATTAATTCCGTATTAGGTGTATGGATTGTTGGCAAAAACAGTAAAGAAGTTTTAATTGAGAAAGCTAATGAACAGGTCTATGAAATCGCCAAGCAAGCTGAAACTATATTAAATTCCGAGAGTGACCCCATCCAGTCTTTACAGGATTTTGTGGAGTTAAAAGCAAAGCAAGAGAATGTGACTTATGCTATCGTCATTGATTCCAATGTAAAAGCAGTGGCGCATAGTGATAAAGAGAAATTAGGAAAAACTTATGAGGATGCATACACAATCGATGGTGCTAAACAAGGAAAAAAACAATTTACTAGATGGTATGCCGAAGTTCAAGGTATATGGACATATGACATCATGGAGCCTATCTATAAAGATGGCGAGCTTTATGGAGTAATTGATATCGGGGTGCCTGAAAGCGGTATTCAATCTATTACAAACTCTGTACTAAGCTATCAGATTATTACAGGCATAGCGAGTTTTATCATTATAGGTGCTTTAATGTGGTGGATTATCGGTCGCATTGTTACCTCCATTAAGAACCTTGAAAATATCATTCATCAAACTACTAGCCTAGACTTTACCGAAAATCAAGAATTGGAGAAGCTATTGCATCATCAAGATGAAATTGGTCTTATGGCAAAAGGCATCTCTGGCATGCGCTCTGCATTAAAGGATGTTACCGTCAATATACATAAAACTAGCTCCGAGCTATCAGATTCTTCAAAGATTCTTATTCAAATAGCTGAAGATACGGTACGTACGACTGATGAAATTAGTTCAGCCATTAATGAGATGGCAAAAGCTACAGAGGAACAGGCTCATGATACAGAAAAAAGTGCAGAACAATTAAATCAACTATCCGGAAATATTGATCGTGTTATTGAGCACACAGAGAAGATTGCTTCCATGACAGAGGATATTGATCATTTAAGTAATGAAGGTGTAGAAACTGTTAACCAACTCTCTGTTTGGTCAGAGAAAAATCGTGAATCTTCACAACAGGTAAGTAACATCGTTCAAGAAGTAGATAAAACTTCATCTGATATATCAAGTATCGTTAATACAATCACAGATATCGCAACTCAAACTAATTTATTAGCTCTAAACGCATCCATAGAGTCAGCTCGCGTTGGTGAAGCAGGTAAAGGTTTCGCAGTTGTTGCTGATGAAATTCGAAAGTTATCGGAACAGACATCTAATGCTACTGAAGATATTAAGAATAAAATCTCTGCAATTCAGGATATTTCTAAAAGTGCTGTGCAGGAAATTAATACGAGCCTTAGCATTGTCGAACAAAATGCAAAAGCTACAAAGGATACTAGTGAGATCTTTAATACAATAAAGACAGCTCTAGATCAAACGAATGAAGTGGCACAAGAGGTGAAACATTTATCTCATGAGATGGATGAACGCAAGGAGCAAATCATTAGTGCCGTACAAAGCATATCTGCTTCTGCCGTAGAAACCTCTGCTGGAACAGAACAAGTTTCCGCTTCCGCAAATGAACAGCTTAAAAGCATCGAGACCGTTTCAGAAAAAGCTAAAGATCTAAATGCTATTGCTGATGCTTTAAGAGATGAAATGAAAAAATTCACTATTTAATGTAAAAAAAGCTGATTCATAATTGAATCAGCTTTTTTAGCATATATTTTTATATCAATTTACTGTCTTTAAGTAAATCATAGATAATAGTGTCTTTTACTTTATGAATACCAAATTTACCTATTTGTTTTAACATAAACGGCGCATCTACATCTGTTAACTTTTTACCATCTAGTAAGCGAGCAGTTGAAGCTAACAAAGTACGAATATCATAAGTAGATCCAAATACTTCTGGAACGCCTCGATCAATATCTAACAATTGATAAACAGCTTCCATTGCTGTTCTTACTGAATATTCAGTTGTGAATACTGTGTCTCTTTCTGTTTCACTAAAGTTACCAATGAAGGCTAAGTTAGTAGATCCTTTAGGGACAACTAAAGGACGATCTCCCATTGCTCTAGGCATGAAGTAAGATGTTATATAAGGCATGTAACACGGAATTGTATTACAAGAATTTTGCGCTAAATCCGGTATTTCGTCTACAGGTACACCCATATGATACAACCACTCTTGCGCTATCTCACTTCCAGAACATTCAGTGATACTCTTTTTAATAAAATCACCAGGTTTATTAGATAGTAAACCATAAATCCAAACTACTAATTGATCTTTTGGTTGATCTTTAAAATGAGGTTGTCGGTTTAATGTATAGCTTAGCATCCAATTAGAATCTGTAGCTGTTACAATACCACCAGTTACTACCTTGCCTGCATACGGATCTCTTTTACTTATCTTTTCAATATATGGAGCAACTTTAGCATCCAATGTAGTTAGTGTTGCTGAAACAAACCAACTTTCTTCTGGAAGATCATCACAGAATTTTTCTGGTCTACCAAACTCAGAATCTTGAGAAGCAATGTTTTTCCAAAGTGACCAGCTTCCGCCTAAATCAGTGCTTATAGGAGCTGGCGTATTATTGTCACCATAAGTTGTACTCTCCGTAATACTGCCATTTGTAACAAACACTAATTCATTTTCTGTTAACTCAATATTCTTTTTCACACCATTTTGTTTTAACACTAAAGTATGAGCTACTTTTTTGTCTCCCACTTTATCAACTAAAACATTCTCTACAACAGTATTAAATTGGAAATCAACATTATGGCTTTCTAAATACTTAATCATAGGCAGTACTAACGATTCGTACTGGTTATATTTTGTGAATTTTAAAGCTGATAAATCAGGTAGACCCCCAACATGGTGAATGAAACGCATAATATAACGACGCATTTCCATTGCTGAATGCCATTTTTCAAACGCAAACATCGTTGACCAATATAGCCAGAAGTTTGATTCAAAGAACTCTTCAGAGAAAACATCTGTAATTTTTACATCCTCTAACTTCTCTTCAGGAGTAAAGAATAATTTAATCATTTCTTCAGAAGATTTATCAGATAATGTAAACTTGCCATCATCCTCAAGTCTTTGCCCTCTATTTTCAATCAATCTACATTTAGAATAGTTAGGATCCTCTTTGTTTAACCAATAAAATTCATCTAAAACAGAAGCGTTTTCTACTTCTAAAGATGGGATTGAACGGAATAAATCCCATAAGCACTCAAAATGATCTTCCATTTCCCGACCACCACGGATAATAAAACCTCTTGTCGGATTTAGAATACCATCAAGGCTACCTCCTGAGATATCTAGCTCTTCGAGAATATGAATATTCTCTCCCTTCATTTGACCATCACGAATTAAAAAACATGCGGCTGACAGTGAAGCTAGCCCCGAACCAACAAGATACGCTGACTTCTCATCAACACCATCAGGTTTTTTAGGACGTGCGAAAGCCTCATAATTACCATTACTGTAATACATAATACCGCCTCCATAAACTATTATTGTGATATAGCATACCACCAATTTGCATGATAATGGTAAAATGAGAGAGAAATTAACAAAAAATTCAATTTTGATGTTAAACATTACATATACATATACCCTATTATTTGACATAACAATTCATTGCATTTTTATAAATTGTTTATCAATGTCTTTTAAATAAAGGATTTTATGCAACACCTAAAATTAGATTGTCATTGTAGCGGTTCAACTTTAAGGAACTTGGATTTATTGAATGATCTCCTTCTATACTACTAAGCATAAGACTGTCCTAAGTAGTTAAAGTACACAACCTTTCAATTGCTGCCTCTTATAATTACTATAGTAAGAAAACAAAAAAATAGTAATTCAACTTTTTAATTCAATCCGTTTTATTCAAATTTGTAAAATCTACCTTTTATAAAACTATTTAAACTTCTATGCGAATTTATTATTCTTAGAATAATTTTATAGCCTCCACTCTTTTTGATAAACCACTTAATGTAAGCGCTGTAAACGAATTTTTAAACGTATAAAAATAAACAAAATTAATATATTTTAAAAAATAATGTTTGACACCTAAAAGGACGGTATGTAGAATAGAACGAGTGATTATGAGAATCATTATCAATTAAGATGAAAACTATATTTTTTTATTACTGATTGAGAATAAATCTCATTCAAAAGAATATATGTTGTTAGTTAGGATGGTTAACGAATGGAAGCAAGCGTAAGGAGCATAGACCAACAAGAAAAGAATACGAAAAAGATTAAGAGCAGACCGCTTATTGCTTCTATTATTTTAATAGCAGGTACGATTTTATTAGCTTTAAGTATGAGCACGTCCATTTCATTTGGAGCAGCAGATATTAGCTTAAAGACTGTTTGGCAAGCTGTTTTTCAGTTTGATGATTCAAATACACATCATAATGTCATTTGGGAGCTTCGCATTCCAAGAGCAATTGGAGGAGTGGTCGCTGGTGCGTTTCTAGCGGTATCTGGAGCAATTATGCAAGGTATGACACGTAACCCTCTTGCCTCACCTTCTTTAATGGGGATTACAGATGGTGCGGTATTTGGAATTGCCATTACATATGCATTTTTCCCTAATTCCCCATACATAATGTTTGTTATTGCTTCATTTATTGGTGCTGCATTTGGTGCAAGTATTGTATATGGTGTTGGTTCGTTCTCACCAGGAGGGCTAACACCTGTTAAATTAGCGTTAGCTGGTGCAGCTATTAGTGCACTGCTTGGGGCCATTTCGTCTAGTATCGCACTTTATTTCAATCTTGCTCAAGAAGTAAGTATGTGGAATGCAGGAGGCGTTTCAGGTGTGAAATGGGTAAGTATTGAAATGCTCCTACCAATTGGACTACTTTGTCTTGTTATTGCAATTTTATTGTCAAGATACATTACTATTTTAAGTTTCGGTGAAGAAATTGCAATTGGACTTGGGCAAAATACAACCTTCATTAAATTTATTGGTACTGTACTTGTGCTTGTTTTAACGGGATCAGCTGTATCTATGGCAGGCTCTGTCGGATTTGTTGGGCTTGTTATCCCACATATGACGCGTTTTCTTGTCGGATCCGATTATAGATGGGTCATTCCATGTTCAGCAGTACTAGGTGGGTTATTAATAGAATGTGCAGATATGTTATCGAGGGTGATCAACCCTCCATTTGAAACGCCAATTGGTGCAATTACTGCTTTAATTGGTGTTCCATTCTTCCTTTATTTAGCTCGTAATGAAGGGAGAGGAAAAATATGAGGCAACGTATCTTAACAACAAAGAATATTTCAGTTTTAGCTATTTTAGCTGGCCTAATTGTATCGGTATTTTTAATTAGCTTAAATACAGGAACATTTAAAATACCACCAATAGATGTATTGAAATCGTTAATTGGGTTAGGGGCCGAAGATCAATCTGTCATATTATTCGAGTTTCGTATGCCTCGAATGGTTATCGCGATTTTAGTTGGTTCAGCGCTAGCGATATCAGGGGCTATCATGCAAGGTTTATCTCGAAATCCACTTGCTGACCCAGGCATCATCGGTATAAATGCTGGTGCCGGATTAACAGTTGTAGTTTTCGTCTATTTTTTCTTCGGGAAAGTTGGAACCGGTACGCTACTATCTGTATTCATTCTTCCGTTATTTGCGTTAGTTGGTGCATTATTAGCAGCGGTTATTATTTATACTCTAGCTTGGAAGAACGGTGTTTCATCCACTCGTTTAATTCTTGTCGGTATTGCAGTGGCAGCAGGATTCGGTGCTGTTAGTTTAATCTTCTCGATGAAAATGACCTCAAATGATTTTCGTTTTGCAACTATTTGGTTGGCAGGGAGTTTATGGGGAACGGATTGGAAATTTGTATTAAGTGCACTTCCTTGGATGCTCATATTTATACCATTTGCATTTTGCAAGGCACATGTATTGAATGTCATGAATTTAGGAGATGCAGCAGCGGTTGGCCTTGGTCTAAATATAGAGAAAGAAAGACGTAAGTTATTATTTATCGCTGTTTGCTTGGCCGGTGCATCGGTAGCTGTTGCTGGTGGAATTGGATTTATCGGATTAATGGCACCCCATTTGGCAAGACGCCTTGTTGGGGGGAAATATCAAATTATGTTACCGACAGCAGCATTAATCGGCACGCTTCTATTACTATTTGCAGATTTAATTTCAAGAAGTGTACTAACAACCTCAGAAATACCAGTCGGTTTTGTTATTTCTATTATTGGTGCACCCTATTTTATTTATTTACTTATGAAGACAAAATAAAAGGAGTCTTTTTTAATGGTAACTTTAGCAGTTGATTCGATATCCGTTGGCTATAATGAAGGATTAATTATAGATGGACTATCAGTGGAGATCCCCGAAGGAAAGATTACAACGATTATTGGACCAAATGGATGTGGGAAATCTACATTGTTAAAAGCAGCTTCTCGCATTTTAAAGGCAAAACGCGGGTCTGTTTATCTTGATGGAAAAGCAATTGAGAAACAGTCAACGAAAGAAATTGCAAAGAAAATGGCAATTTTACCGCAGACTGCAGAAGTGCCGACAGGTCTTACTGTGTTTGAGCTTGTTTCATATGGTCGTTTTCCACACCAAAATGGATTTGGAACGCTGAAGGAAGAAGATTATCGCTATATTCACTGGGCACTTGAAGTGACAGGGATGACAGAATTTGCAAACCGTTCAGCAGAAGCTTTATCAGGTGGCCAACGCCAACGAGTTTGGATTGCGATGGCGCTTGCCCAAGGAACGGACTTACTTGTTTTAGATGAGCCGACAACTTACTTAGATATGGCTCACCAGTTAGAAATATTAAAGTTATTGAAAAAATTAAATCAGGAAGAAGGCCGTACAATCGTTATGGTCATTCATGATTTAAACCATGCTTCTCGTTTTTCTGATCATATGGTTGCTTTAAAAGCTGGTAAACTGATGCATCAAGGAACTCCAGATGAAGTAATGACAAGTGAAACACTTCGAAATGTGTTTGAAATTGAAGCACTAATCGTTTCATGTCCTGTAAACAGTAAGCCTATTTGTTTAACTTACGATTTAACGTTAGTTAATAATATAGAGCTAGAAAAAGCATAATAGGAAATCCCTCTTTCTCTCTTAAATAGATAGAGAGGAAGCATTCTAATGGGTGCTGAGCTCCTCACTTAGCCTGAGAGGCTGAACACCCATTAGAATGAAATGGGTCGTAGACAAATTATCCGGGAGGAACAAAAATATGAAGAAATTTAAACTATCGTTACTAGCAATGGTATTAGTTGTTACATCTATACTATTTGCAGCTTGTTCTTCAGATAAGAAAGAAGAAGAAAAGACCGACGCAAAAGCAGAAGAGCGTACGGTAGAACACGCTAAAGGGGAAATTAAAATCCCTGCTAATCCAAAGAAAATTGCTGACCTTAGTGGTTCAACAGAAGAATTATTAATCTTTGGCATGAAACCAATCATTACTGCAAATACGTCTCAAGAAGAGATTGATCCACATATTGCAGATCAATTAAAAGATGTAAAACCAGTCGGCTCAGCATGGGGTGACAAAATTAATATCGAAGCAGTGGCTGCTGCAAAACCAGATTTAATTCTTATCAATGATCGTCAAGAAAAAATCTATGATCAACTATCTAAAATTGCACCGACTGTTATGTTAAAAACTCCATTAGATCAATGGCGTCCGAAGTTCGAGGAGTTAGGAAAAATCTTCGATAAGGAAAAAGAGACAGAAGAATGGTTCAAACAGTATGACGAAAAAGCAAGCAAGTTACACGACAAAATCGTTGCTAAAACTGGTGATGCAAAATTCATGAAAATGGCTGCATATCCAAATGCATTCCGTGTATACGGTGACTATGGTTACGGTAGCGTACTATTTAAAGATTTAAAATTACCAGCAGTTCCAGGTACACCAATGGATGAAGCATTAGTACAAGTACAAAAAGAAGCTTTAATTGACTACAATCCAGATTACCTATTCGTATTTACAACAGGTGACGGTTCTGAACGCTTGAAAGAATTCCAAGAAGAAACAATTTGGAAAAACATGAACGCCGTTAAGAACAACCACGTATTTATTATTAAAAATGATGCAGTCAATAAAGGATACTTCCCTCTTGGTAAAGAAATGATTTTAGACGAAATTGCTGAATTTGTTTTAGGGAAATAATAAAAATGAGAATCACCTTCGTAATATAGAAGGTGATTTTTTTAATAACAACTTTGCTTAAGGATAATGAAATAGTCGTTTAGTTATCGATTGTCGAATAGTTCAACCTAGTCCCTTATTTTATAAATCGTATTAATCTTTTCTTCCCAATTTGCAAAATCTCATCATTCATTAATATTATGTCAGTATCATCTTCTTCAAGTTTTTCCCCATTTAAAGAAACACCCTTTTGTTTCATTAATCGCATAAATTCACTTTTACTTTTAATATATCCTTCAGCAATCAATGCTGGAATAATATCTAGTACCGATTCTTTCCCTATCTCAATTAACAGTGTGGGGATGTTAGTAGGCATAACCTCTCCTCCATTAACGATCCTCCCTTCACCATTTTCAATCATCTCTAATTGTTCTTCCAGTTTTAAAAACATACAATACAACTCCTTCAATATTGAATTAATATTGCAAGTTCTATAAGAGTAAAAATCAATTTCGCCTTGGCGTAATTGTAGCTGACACTTTGCTTTCGCTACAGATAAATTCTTAGATTGGATCCCTCTATATAGGCGTTAGGACACCTACTGAAAAGGAATCACATCGCATTCATCTAACCACCCGCTTCTGCTGAATGAAGATAAAAAAAACGCCCTTTAGGAATATACCTAAAGGACGTGTTATGAACGTGTTACCACCTTAATTTAAGAGCTACTCACATAACTCTTCTCCATAGGTACGGCTAAATGCGATACCTTTGCATTGATTACGGATGCAAACCCGTCGTAGCCTACTAAAGTTCGGTACGCAGCTCCAAGATGAATTCATTTTAACTTTCCTTGCGCCTCTCATCGACCGGCTACTTTCTGTAAGTTCCATTAAAACTACTAGTTCTCTTCAACACTTTTACTCTTATACTCCAAATTGTTAACAACAATTTTTCGTTATGCAAACCTTGATAATTATTATAGTGTTTTTATTTGAATTGTCAATAAATTAAATTGATATTATTTTTGCAAGCTTTTAATTCACATAGTCCCTCAGCAATGACCATAAGAACACTAAATTATGTTGTTTCTATACATTACCTTACTAACATTATGCCTTACGGTCTTATGGCCGGCTTTAGTACCTTTACCAATGGCTATAAGCATAACATCTAAATACCTTTCAGAAATATTTAAGATATCTTTTAATTCCTTAGAATCATAGCCTGACATAGTAATAGTGTCAAAACCAGCTTCATTTGCTAACAAAATTAATGACATTGACGCAAGACTTACATCTCTAGTTAACTCTAGTTTTAAATCTTCTTTTGATTTATTTTCATAATAATTTATTGCCGCATTCGCTAAATAATCTCTTAGCGATGCATCAAAATAGCCCGCTTGAAAGCCTTCTTCATGTATCTTAATAATATTATCTTTGTCAAATGCCTGATAATCACCCAACATAACAATTAAAGTTGAAGCTTCTGTCACTTGTTGTTGATTAAAAGCTATAGGCATTAATAAATTTCTTAAATCCGGATCATCAATAATTAAGTATCGAGTAGCTTGAATATTATTCCCATTAGGTGACTTACTTGCACTTTCAACTAATGACGTTAGAATTTCTGAACTTATGATATAGCTTGAATCATAATGTCTAACTGAACGTCTTTTTTCCAAAATATTTTTTACACTCATTGTATCAACTCCGAAATTTTTATTTATTGCACCTTTAATTATAGTAAGCAATAATAAATAAGAAAATAACGCACAAAAATGTGGTATAGCCACTTTTAAGTGCCTATTTAGGGGTGAAAGCACATGGTTAACTATAATACTGGAATCAACATTTTTATGAATATCGCAGGTGGAAAATGGAAATGTTTAATACTCTTTTTCTTGAGCCAAAAATCAGTAAGGACAAAAGAGTTTTATGATTTATTACCTGGAATTACACAAAAAGTCTTAACGGATCAATTAAAACAGTTAGAAAGAGATGGACTTGTACGAAGAGAAATTTTTAAAGAGGTACCACCAAAAGTAGAATACAGCTTAACGGATTTAGGAAGATCATTTATACCAGTATTAAATACAATGTGTGCATGGGGTAATCAGTATGCAACTATTAACGGTATAGATAAAGAACAACAAATCAATTGTGATCAAACTTCACCTGATGGTCCCCACTCTATGAAGTAAGTAAACAAAATCGAAAACAATATGAAGTTACTAGAATATACATATAAAAAAGAGGACAAGCTTTGTCCTCTTTTTTTATTGCTCCCTAGTTTGTGTGGTTGGCTTTAATAAGAACCAAACAATTACTAAAGTTCCTAGTGCTAATATAAAAGTTCCCATATAAATAAAATGCACACTTGAAGCTAATGCTTCTTGCGATTCGGTTACTACGTTTGTTGTAGTTCCTTCATGTCCACCAGAAGTTACAAGATCAAGATTTTTAATACCACGTGCATGAATCATCGTATTGAACATCGCCCCGAAAACTGCAGCTCCTAATGTTTGACTAAACGTATTGATAAATGTGTTTAAGCCAATTGCCGTCCCGCGCGTATGATTTGGAACAGCTGCTTGAATTGTTACCATATAGATAGGTGTAATGAGTCCCATCCCTAAGCCGAATAGTCCAACTGCAACATAAATTAGGAATGCTGGTGAATCTGTCGACAATGTAAATAATGAAAAGGCAGCAACCGAAAGAACGCTAGCTCCAAGTAGAATGATTTGTTTCGTATTTAAGCTACCTACTAATTTACCTGAAAGAATAGTGCCAAATGTCCACATTACAGGTAGTGGCATTAAAATGAGTCCAGCGTCTGTCGCGTTTTTTCCTAATACACCTTGGCTCCAAATCGGAAGATACATTGTAATACTAATAATCATTGCACCCGAAATAAGTGTAAGTATATTAATAATAGATAATGTACGGTTAGAGAAAAGTGCTAGCGGAATTAATGGTTCCGGAGATTTTTTCTCAATGCATAAGAAAATAATGAATGCAACAGCTGCAAAGATTAAGAGACCAACAATTGTCATGTCCCCCCAGTTTTGCTGACTGCTACCTGTTAATAACGCGTATAGTAGAGCGATTGTACTTAAAGAGAAGACTGTTGCACCAAGATAGTCGATATGATGCTTAGCAGGCTTAATAGATTCTTTATAATAAATGACAATCATTATGCAAGCGATAATTCCAAATGGAACGTTTAAGAAGAAGATATAGCGCCAAGAAAGGGAATCGACTAAAAATCCGCCAACTAATGGTCCGATCACACCAGAGATACCCCAAACAGCACTAATCCACCCTTGTGCTTTTGCACGGTCTTTCACTTCGCTATATAAGTCACCAATGATTGTCATTGTTATTGGCATAATAGCGCCTGCGCCTAGACCTTGAAGGGCACGAAAGACGATGAGCTGTTCCATCGATGTAACGATACCGCAAAGTGCAGAGCCAACTAAAAATATTGTAGCTCCGATCAGTAAAACTTTTTTACGACCGAATAAATCAGCCAGTTTCCCGTAGATTGGAGTCGAAACAGCTGTGGCAAGCATATAAATTGCATAAACCCAACTAACAAGTTCGACACCTGACAAATCATTCGTTATACGGGGGATTGCTGTACTAATAATTGTTCCTTCTACAGCAGAAAGAAATGTCATTAACATTAATGATAAAATAACTTTTTTTCTCATATTTTTCCCTTTCACTTCCATCTAGTTAAATAACCTCATATATAGCTAAGTTTTTTTATTATAAACTATGTATCTTCTAAAACGTCAAATTTAATATCTCCATCATTGAAACGGATATCAATAAAACAATTATCGTTAGACCCCGTTAATTTCTCCCTCATCAACATTATGTACTTCAACTAATCTGCCCCGGTTAGCACGAAGGCGATCAATCTAATCGAACAATCGCCCTCGTTAATAAAAATGAAAAGTTATTTATTAACCTTCTTGATAATTGCTTATTCTATAATTCACGAGACAACCATCAATTTTAACACAAATATCCATAAAAAAACCACCTCAAAGAAAATCTAAAGAGGTGATCGATGTGCAGAGATAATAAAGTTGTAAATTGAGAAAGTAGAATAAAGGAGCGTTATAGTATCTCATTTAAAAAGAGCTTGTTACTTTAATTAAAAGGCCCAACTTCTCTGCAAATTAATATAGAGAAATTGGGCTTTTACTTTATTTCATTTAGTTATATTGAATAGGGCTATCTATAGTAGGAGTTAGATTTTCAATTAAAAATGTTTCTCTTTAAGTTCTGTTAAATTCTCACTAGGCTTTCTGATATTCATAATGCAGGTCATTTTCCAGACTTAAGTGGAATACGAAGCTCTTCGTTTGGCTTATTGATGCCATAACTATAAATGTAAATATCTAGCTCTTTCTTGTCGAAATTTTCATAAACGTGCATAGATTTATTACTTTCATCATAAGATTCCGGTTCCCCTAAGATCTGTTCTTTACCGTCCAAATAATAAGTTCGATCGACCCCATCAAACGTCGGGTCTGAGCTCAAGGTTTCCACATAGAGGTTATTGTCCTTCAAATAATAAGTCCATGAGATTGGATACCCCGCAATGCTAGACGTTGTAGTTTGATGTTTTTCTGATATGTCAGTCAAATGGATTGGTTTG
This sequence comes from Lysinibacillus sp. G1-3, assembly GCF_056322905.1. Lineage (NCBI taxonomy): Bacteria > Bacillati > Bacillota > Bacilli > Caryophanales > Bacillaceae > Lysinibacillus > Lysinibacillus sp. G1-3. The sequence goes on along the minus strand of NZ_JBWHYQ010000008.1, from coordinate 33,102 downwards.
TCGTTCTCGTCTCCGTAAAAACCATCGATACGGTGCTTCGCAACGAGGGTTATAGGCTGATTAGCCAGAGAAGCTACATCTAGCCCTTTCACTTCAAAGCGTAGATCTTGTCCTTTACCCATAGTAGAATACCCCCCTTTTAACAGAGTTCCACCTACATCTAGCTGATACTCTCCAAAAGGAAGAGTGTAGTAGTCTTCTTGAGTAATTTTCAAACTAACTTGGGTTGGTGTAACCTTCATTTCATGGATTTTCGTGTTAGGAACATCGCCCATAGGAATATCTAGCACTTGCTTAAATGATCCATTTTCCAACTGTTTTTTGGAAAGATTCATATTTATGCTCCAAGTACTTTCTTTTGTTTCAAGTATGTGATCATAAGAAAGTTGGAATTTAGTTCCTTCTTCACGTAAGGTGTCAGACTTAAATATTTGACCCTCATTTGCTCCCCCTTCTAGGAATATAGGTGACCCTTCCGCTTTTTTAACAGATTTATCCGCGTCATCGATGGCCTCGAAATATATCCATCTTTTCTGCATTCCAGGATCCGTAAGCGTAACGTCTGATTTTAGGAGAACTTTACCTTCAGCTTGTTCAAAAGACTGCAAGGTCACACTGTCCATACCATCCTTTTGAATTGGGAACACTTGCGTAGTAGAGTCATTAGGATTATAGCTGATGGACTGCTTCTTATTGCCAATCAATTGAATATTCTCCATGATAAACTCAACATCATTCATCTGCCCTTCGGCAACCCAGTCCGTCTCAAAATACCCCTGGAATACACCAAGCTTCTCGTCCCACTTGTGTTGTCCATAATTTCCTTCAATAAAGTTGCCCTTCGAATCTTTTAGTCCAATCACTTCAAAATCTATGTCCTTTACATCCTTGGATGTTTCAGGTTTCAAACTATACAGCAGGAAAGTTCTGTTCTCGTCTACAAAGGCCGTATGTACGGTTAACGTAACACCATCCTTTGTAACGGATTGCTCAATCGTTTGACCTAAGCCCTGCTCTAATGCGGACTGAATACCTTCCCTATGCGAAAGCATGCTGGACCAGTCATAATTCAGAGCTGCATAAACTGGTGTAGCCATCAAAGCTACAGATAGCCCCGCCACCAATGCAAAGCGCTTTCGCTTTCGAGGACGGAGCACAACTGGTTCACCCCCAGCAACCTTTAGCTCGTCCTGCTGAATACTGCTCCACATCTGATCAAAGTCAGGGTAATCCACGTTATTTGATGCCTTCATTTGGTTTTTAACCTTGTTTTCAATGCGTTCCAAATTGGTTCTCTCCCTTCAACCATAAGTTGTTTTTTTGTTCAAGCTTTTTGCGCATGATTTTCAATGCCTTATGGAGTCTCGACTTCACTGTACCCACAGGAATCTGCAGGGTTTCAGCGATCTCTACCATCGATAGCTCACCGATATAGCGGAGGGTAACAACTGCCATCAATTTGTCTGGTAGTTGCTTCAGTAGTTCCTCCCATTCTTCCTGAGCTGTTTTTTCTAATACAACGGTGTCTACGGATTTAATTGAAAATGTGGCCTGCTCATGAAGCCATTGAACCTGACCCTGTTTATCCCGCTGAGTCTGATTCCGTTTTAGCAAGTTTAAGCAATGGTTCATTGCGATGCGCATAATCCAGGCACGCGTATGCTCAACGTTTTTCCAATCCTGACGAAAAACGGTGATAAATACGTCATGGCAGAGATCTTCCGCATCTTGTGCGTTTCGCAACATGTAATAACATGTGCGGTATACATCCTTGTTATAAGAATCGAATAATTCACGCTCTGTCAATCCAAGGCACTCCTTTCTTTGCGTTATACTTTATAAACAAATGACTATTGGAAAAGGTTCATCTTTTTTAGTAATTTTATTCTTTAATTACACTTAATTACTTTTTCATACTTTATTATTCATTACTATGACAGCTACAACAGAAGAGAAAGCTTTTATCCTGTAGAAACCCCATCTTGTGCGTTCCGCAGCATGTAATAACATGTAGGGTATTCATCCTTGTTACAAGAATCGTAGTTCACGCTCTGTCAATCCAAGGCACTCCTTTCATTGCGTTATACTTTATAAACAAATGACCCGTGGGAAAGGTTCATCTTTATTAGTAATAGTATTCTTTAATTATATTTAATTACTTTTTCATACTTTGTTTTTCACTACTAAGGTAGCTACAATAGAAGGTTTCTCCTAAAGAAACCCCGCATTTTGAAACAATGTCAAAGCGCGGAGTTCAAATTTCAGCTATTTTAAATATGATAAATCAGATGTTAGCCTGCATATATGTATTTTTTCTGACATACTAATCCACTAAATATTTTTAGCTACATAAAAATCTAATGTGGTAATCTTCTTCCGAAAAGTCCCCAGAGCCCATTCCTTGTATAAGCTCTTTAAATACGTAAATCCACAATTGAAGAAGTCATCCAATTTGTGTTGAAGTCCATGTTCTAAAAAGGGATATAATAAGTCATTTACAACCTCATAATAAAAGCAGACGGTGATATAGAGGTCCATTATAGAACTTCTAAACCATCTGCTTTTATTAGGAAGTACTTTCAAGTTGGAGAAAAGGTAGTTCTTCTTCCTAAATCACCAATTCTACACTTCTCCATTTTTACGTGCTGCCATTTCATCTTGCATTTCTTCTTTTAATGCTTCAATTGACTTTTGACGTCGCTTATTTTTTTCTTTAATCATTTCACTTTGCATAGGGTCTGCAAATTCCAAACTAATCTCCGCTTCATGGAGTTTTTCTTCAGTGTTCTTAACGATATCACGAATTCGTTCCACGTTATTGGATCTATCATCTGGTTTTGAGTGTCTAGAATTAGCCATGGTAACCTCCTAAAATTTTTACAATCAATATGCCTCGGCATAATTATTGCTGACGCTTCGCTTTCGCACAGATAAACAATGCGTCCAGAATCGGCTCTGTGTTAGCATAAAGAACGCCTTTCCGATTCCATTACATCCGCCGGAAGCTTTAACTTCTTGCAACAAGTATTTGGGCCATCCATTGCAAGAAGTTAAAATTAGTTTGTATTTTTTTTATGTTTATATGTACACTAATTTTTACTAAGAAAAGTGCTTTCACCCTTTTAGCACGACAAGCACTGGAGAAAGGCTGACAGTTTCTTGCTATGTGAGGAGAAAAAAAGCCCTTAAGGAAATAGATCCCTTAAAGGCTTTTTAACTAAATTAAGGTACAACTTACCCTTAATCCCCATGCTCTTTAGTTTTTCTTTATTGATAAAATGGCTTCACTTTGTACCCGTCTTTCTCCAAATGATAGCGAATGCTTTTCTCACCTAAAAAGTGACCTGAACCAACAACAACAAAATACGTACCTTTTTTCTCTTCAAGTACATTCATAATTTTCTTTGCCATTTGTTCATCTCGTACACCAAATAGCATTTCATTGTACTCTGACGTCCCGCCTTCCATCGATTGGAAGCTTTTTGCAAATTCTTCAACGTTACCCTGCTTCCAGCTTGTAAACCACTCTTGGAGAACTTTAGATTGATTTTCTTCAGATGGATTGATTATGCTATCCAACACAGCGACTAAAGACTGCTCCTGTGCTTCTGGTGATAACGCGTCAAACATATCAACTTGAGCTTTCATACCCTCTAATTCAATTACTGGCTTTTTCTGCAGATCTGCATTTAATAAAAAGTACATATCAATACCGTGCATCGCCATTTCTTGTGGCGTCATACCAAATGAATTATCTGTTGACAGCATTGCTAAGGTGCTTGACAGCGTCCAAGGCTTTTGCAATGTCAGTTGTTCCATCGGGAGATTATATAGCTTTGCTACTTTTTCAAGTTTCGCATATGTTTCTGGCGCAACAGCATCTTTCAGTGTTGTGCCATCTGAATACATTGCCTTTTTCGCATAATAATCAAGACCTTTCGTATCCAGAATATTTGCCTCTACTAATAGCGCATCCGCTTTATCGAACGCCTTCACTAGTTTTTGATCGAATGGATATAAGTCAGGTGTACCTAGGTGAATGGAGCCTAGTAAATACACAGTCGTATCCTCATCCTCTACTACCCAGGCTACCCCCTTCGCTCCTTGCTCTGCAAGTTCATAGGTAATCTTAATCAATCGAGAAGCTAGTAGAACAGCCTGCTGCGTCGTTGCCTTTTGCTCTAAGTGCAGTTCGTTTGAATAACCTTGTAATATGTTATGATCTTTCATAAATTTAATGGCATCCGTGCCGACAGGTAAATCATAGCGTGCGACGATATTATACAAGCGATTCACAATATCACCGCGTGTGTTATCGTTCTTCACGTTCACTGGCTTATACTTTTTATTTTCCGCTAAGCCCAGTGAGGCAATTTTCTTTTCTGTTAATGCCAGCAGTTCATTTACCTTGTCCACAGAAATTTCTTTATGGAAGTCTTTATCATACCATGTAGTTGGGTAAATTCCGTATTTTTCACCTTCGACTAAGGTTTCAATAACCGGATTACTTATCGATGGTGATAGGGGCGGTGACTGCTCCTTCGCATGGATCACTGGCACCACCGTTGTTAGCATCAATGAAGCGCCAAGCAACGCAGCACTCGTGCGTTTCAGTATTTTTTTCATCATATTATCTTCTCTCCCTTTGTACTTATTATTATTCTATGAATATATTACCATATAATTGTTAACTATTTTATGTTAAATATGAGAATAATTATAATTTTGTATTAATCTATTTTCTAACCTCAAATACAAAAAACCGTCCTGATTTTTAGGACGGGATTAAAATAAAGTTGTTTAATTTTTGATGTAAAATAATATAATCGTTTAATTCTAAGTGTAGTTTTACAATCGGACTCTTAGTGAATAGCTCAACATTTAAGAATGTTGATCCATTTCACCACCTGCCTTTTTCAAAGCTCTTTGAAGTTGATAAATTTTCATCATACTAATTAATCCAACTAATAGGGCTCCCAATAAGACTGACCCAATAATAACGAGGATCAATGGCCACTCAGCTTTACCAAATAAATAATTTACCGTTACCTTGTCAACATTTATAACTGAAAATACCGCGATAATTAAGACTACAAATATTGCTAATATTAAGTTCCACTGCTTTTTCATATGCCACCTCTTTCATTGCTATCTACATTCTATAATTACTATTATAAAATCTGGAATAGCTTGGGACAATCACTATTTCACGGTAGGGGTATAGCCTTAACAACTCTGTCTTTATTACCATGAAACATCCAAAATAAAAAACATCCGCTCACTTCTTATTACAAGCGAACGGATGCGAATTGCACGGATATTTAAATAATTACTTTAAATGACTTTATTATATGCTAACAAGAAGATGTTGGTTTGGAATAAAGTTTAATTAAAAGTTTGCTGCAGACATTGATTTTATAATAGAAGAAACTCGCACATTTTGAAAAAAGTTTGATTAAAATATGTGGATTTCATTTAAGACATGAGATTATTTTTATAAAAAAGTTTGATCATTTTCTAAATAATAAAGTGTCTAAAGACCTGAGTATTATTCTCGAGATTTTTTAAATACCTGGAATATTACTCTTTATTGATATATAATTTAAAAAGGTGGTGATTTTCATGAATGCAGTTGACCGCAAAATAATTGAAGCTATAGAAAATAGAAAAAGCTCGAATCACCAATATTGGGATTTTAAGTCGGCAACTAAAAAAAGTGGTATTCATACCTTGATGAGATATCCTGCAACAATGGTTCCTGAGATGCAGCGGGAATTAATCAAAATCCTTGTAGAATCTACTGGTGCTAAAAACATCTTGGATCCGTTTATGGGATCTGGAACAGTTTTAATTGAGGGATTGAGAAATAACCTCACTGTATATGGAAATGATATCAATCCATTAGCATATTATTTGTGTAAATCGAAATTAAAGTATATTCCAATTAAAACTTTAAAACGTGAATTAGAAAATCTCGAAACACGTATTGAGAACATCGATATTTGTAATAGTGAATATTATTTCGAAAAAATTGATAAATGGTTTAAGCCAGATATAATATCCTCTTTATCTAAATTAAGAGAAGAAATCATGAAGATTAACAATCAAGAAGTTAAAGAGTTTTTCTTAGTTACTTTGGCTGACATTATTACTCAAACAAAGAACTCTCAATCATCGACATTCAAACTACACATAAAACCTGAAGATGTAATAGAAAACTATCAAGTTGATGTAATTGAGCTTTATTTTGATAAACTCACAAAAAATATTATGAACTATGAAAGTTTTATACACGAAATTCGAGAAGCAAAAATATGTAATTCTTCTAGTCAAAATAAAAAAGTTAAGTTATCTTGTGGAGATTCAAAAAGTTTAAGTCAAAAATTAAAAATCAATGAGGGAGAAATTGACCTGATTGTAACATCACCTCCATATGGTGATAATCATACAACTGTTACATACGGGCAATTCTCAATACTCCCTTTACATTGGATAAAAGATGGTATTAAAAAAAGCATCTTAGATATGTCATTGCTAAATAATTTTAATTCTATTGATACAGCTAGTTTAGGCGGTAAAAATGCTAAAGTTGAAATTATCGAAGCATCCGGAATATTAGAAGAATCTGCACATCTAAACAATTTCTATAATTATTTACTCCGTTTAGGACAAATAGAAAAGGCCAGAAAAGTAGCCTCATTCATTATTGATTTTAAACTCACTTTGAATGAATTGAGTAAGTTTTTAAAAAGAGATGGGTATATGGTATTAGTTGTTGGTAATCGGAAAGTCCATAATATTGAAGTTCCATTTGACAATATAATTCGAGAGCTATTGGAAAATGAATTTAACCTTATCCATAATTTCGACAGAAGAATTATTAATAAAAAGATTCCACAGAAAATTTCGAGAGTTAATGCTAATCCTGTTGAATCAATGAATAATGAAATAATTCTCATCTTCAGAAAAAATATATAACATTTCGTAATTTAACAGACAAAATAAGAGCCAAATGGCTCTTATTTTTTTGACGGAATTATTAGATAGCCAAGCTACTGCATTTTCCAGACTATTGTTCATATACTCGATTGTATCAAGGCTATTCTATATTATTATGTAGAGAACTTTTTAAAAATAGACTCATAAACAATATTTAATGAACACAAGGAAACTACATCTTGTGATAACCTCTAGATAATTGGAGAACTATTAACTGCTATTCGTGTTAAATGCTCAACATATGCTTGATGAATTGCTTGAGCCTCATCCTGCTTTATCCTACCCACTCTTCTTATATTTTTTAATTCCAAAATTTTTAATTCTCTATTCTCATCTACTATATCTAACTCTAGCCCCTCAAATAATAGTTCCCCTAAAAATTTCCCTATATCCATATCTACATTCCATCTGTCAAATTTCTCTTTAAAATCAATAAATCCATTACTAATAGTCTTTTTCATTGCATAGCGAATATATCGATTGTTATTTATAACATCATTATCAATTTTAATTTCACCACCAGATTCTAACAATAATGAATCTAAAAGAAATGTAGGAATCTTATTATAAATAGTTTTTGGTTTATAGTCGTACACTTTCTTCTCTGCCAAAAAATTAGTACAGATAAAGTTAAAATTTTTCTGTTTTTCTTTTTCTGTATTAATATAGTTATTAAGCTCAGTGAGAATCTCCGCGCTATTAATCAACTGTTTGAATTCGGGAAGAATTAACAGTTCATTTAAAAAAGCAGTTTTTTTAGTATGACTTCTAAATGAGTATTTTAAAATAGCTTCTAAAATTTTTGATATTTCTTTAGAATTAATTACTGTATTTTTTTTCTCTATTTCCAACAACAAGAATTCAGCGTCTACTCTTCTCCCATTTGCTCTTACAGTTATATCACAATTCTGTGAACATACCATGTATAGCTTATTACTAACTTCAATCAAATCTCCATAACAAATATCATCACTTCTGTATACCTGATATAAGTCCTCCGGTTTATTTATAATATGATTTAATTCTTTAATTATCCTTGCCTGCAAATTATATTTTTCTATATCTGTTGTGCTTTCAATATGTTTATGAATGAATTTCCTTAAAGATACAATTATGTTATGTTCTGTAGACTTTATTTCGTCTAAATAAACATTTTCAAATTTATTTTTATATATCGAATACAAAATTTCATCAATATGTTGTCCTTCAGATAAATAATTATAGTGTAACAACAATTCATTATTATTAACTTCCCAAACTTTAGGTAAAATGGAATGCATTGTATTTCTTTGGATCGTATTAAACTTTGATAAAAGATTCGCTTTTTGAGATTTTAAAACTGCGGTATTAATTGCACCCTCTTCCAGTTCTACACTCTTTTCAACAAAATTTAAATGAAGAGCCAATTTGTCAGCAGTTTCTTTATCTAAATTAAGTTTTTCTAAATAAGTATTTACATCTGAGTAATTTTTAAACTCTTCTATTTGAGAAGTGTATATAAAAAGATATCTATTATCTTTTCCCTCCAATAACTTTGAAATACTAAGTAACACTTCTTTTAATTTGTCATAATATCTTTCTTTAGTACCTTCAAGTCGTTTATCTACAACAAAAAGTATTGAAGTTTCATCACTATATAAATAACCACTATTTATCTTTTCTAGAAATTCATTAGGTAAATACCATTCAACATCATCATCTAAAACTTCAGTAAAATACCTATAATTCATTTTTGTTTCTTCAAGAATAGCTTCTACCTCGGCATCTTCCATCTCTATCGATTCAAAAAAATCCTTCATTGTTAATTCTGGATAATCATTTTTATAGTCATAAAACTCTGTTTCGTATTCTATCAGGTGATTGACAATCTCATCTGTTACATCAATTAAAGGCGTATTAATATTTATAAAAGCATCATCAATTATTACTACTTTATCTATGGAAAATTCTTCTAGATTCATTATTGTAAGTCTCCTTGGAATATAATTTCAAATTTATATCTATTGCCATGTGAATTAGTTTCATTTAATAACCGAATATCTCCGCTAACTTCCTTTAACATTTCTTTTACAATATAAAGACCCATGCCCCTTCCTTCGTTTAACGGTTTATTGCTTATAAAAGGTTCAAATAATTTATCTGAAATATCATTATGAATACCAAATCCATTATCCCAAACATGAATTTTATTATTATTTATAAATTGAATATTAATAATTGGATTGTTAATTTGCATCTTATTCAACCAATATACCGAGTTGATAATTAAATTCTCAAATATAATTTTTAAACCTTCCTTAACAACTTTATGCTCAAAACCATCCCCTTTTATTTCCAACTTAACATTGTTTTCTTTATACAATAATAATGGGGAGTCTTCAAAAGTTTGTATTAAGTACTCTTTTAACTCTACAACATCATATCGTCTTCTCTTTGAATAGGAGTTTATATCTAGCATAGAAGCATATCGATTCAAAAATTTGGTATTAGAGTCAATTAACGAAAGACTTCTCTCTGCACTTCTCCATACTTCTTTATTATTCGATAATAATTTTCTCAATTGTAAAGAACTAAATTTAATACCATTTGACAATCGTGTAATCTCATGAGCTAAAGTCTCAGCTACAATTGTTGCACCAATTAATGGGTAAAGTTCCTCAAGGTTTTCCCTTTCTAACTCAATTTGATTATATTTTTTATATTGATCTTTTTCTAAATTTTGTATATGCGATTTTATTTCTATTATTTCTTGTTTAATATCGGTGGTTACCTTATTTAAAACCTCTTTCCCCTTTTCATCCTCTATATACGGAATTAAATTTGCTATTTTTTCCTCAGATAAACTAGTTTTTTCATCAATAGTCACATTAAATTTTTCAAACGGATTTTCTATTTTTTTGAATTTAATTAAACCATCATCAAAGCTTACTATCTCATTGTTTTTAATTTTAGAACGTGGCACTTCAAATTTTGCTTTAAATTTGTCATCCTCAGAAGTCATAATAATTGCTAAAAAATCTCTCATTATCATTAGGAAATTTTTTCCGTACTCATCTTGTTTTAATCCTTCTCGGTTAGTTAACTCTGAGAGTTTTTCTAAATTCTCTTCACCATCTATATATACATAACCTATTACATTATTAGGAGAATAAATATTTCTATAATATGTTCGTTCTATATGACCTAAACCAAGCCAATCCTTTTGTTCACCTAACATAACTCTAAAATTATTTCTATATAAATTTACTCCAGCAGCACTATCCAACAAATTCCTTATTTCTGGAGATGATCGAGGCGAAGCATAAATCGCTCCCTCAAAATCACTAGGCAAAAAATATTCCCCTGCATCATCTTGATATAGATTTTTCAAATTAACTTTCGGATACTTTTTATTAATATCTTGCTCTAAAATCCCAACTTTAAATGGCTTCGTATGGCAGTATTTATCATAAAAATCTTCATAATTAATTGTACTAATTAGTTCAAATTCCAGGTCTTCCATTTTTTTCTGAAGGTTTCTTATTACACTTTCTACATATTGTGGACTTCTAGAAATTTCAAATTCAACAGATTTATCAGTTAAATTAAAATTAAATTTAGTCTTTGAACTAGCTATATTTTCAATTCTTGTTTTATCATATAAATCACTTTTAAATATTTCCTTATTCAGATCAATTTTCACAGAAAAGTTTGTTTTCTTATCTTGGAATGGATTCATAAAGGACAAAACATCTTTTTCAATTTCTTTCCTTGTTTCTTTTTTCTCCCAATAATTCTTCCCCTTTAATCCTTTTATGGTTATTCTGGTACCATGATCTTTCCCACAGAATTTATTACCTTCATATTCTAATTTTTGTATAGATATTGGAATTAAATCTAAACTCATAGAGGATTTTTCAAAATCACTCCAATTAAGAGTGAACCTATAAAAATAATTTTGATTTTCTTCAACTATTTTTTCTTTCTCTAAGGTACCAAAGTTAGCATAAATTTGTTCATGATTTAAGTGGTCTAATACTTCTAGATTTAATTTTGTTTCAACTATTATAAAATTTCCCAATCTATTTAAAGCTAATCTTCCTACACCTTTACTACCTAAAGCTAATCGTTTAAAAATATATGAATATTTTTGATTATGTTGTTTAAATGATGTGGCTATTCTTAAAAATCCATTTTCGATAATATGACGATTCATTCCATTCCCATTATCTTCAATAATCATTGAACCTTTTCCACATTCGTTTTCCATCATTGTATCAATCATTATTTCACATTTTAATGCATCTGCATCCGAGGAATTCTTTACTAATTCTAGTAATGCTACTTTTTCATCTGAAATCAGCATTTCGCCCAGGTGGCTGATTATTCTAGAATCAATTGAAATATGACTTTCCATTTTAGCCAACCCCCTTATATATATTTTAATATTTGCACAAGTTTCCTTTATTTTGTTTTTCTCTATTACATTATACGCATATAATTTATCTAAAACTATTTGTAAATTTTATTCCTCAATAAATTTGCTCTATGTTCAAAATTTCTTTTACCATGTCTAAGAGTTAAAAATCTAATATTATTCATCTCCAACTTACTTTTCTCCCATACGCCGTTACTATTAATTAATCCAGATAGAGTTTTTTTGTATAAAATTAACTTATCTTCATACTTATCTACGAAGTAAATCAAAGTAGATATCGCTTTACCTCCTCGTTCTATTTCAATCACACTCACCTCTGTACCATGAAAAAACTTGACCTCAGCAATCACGTACTTCCTCTCAGTCACACCATCACTTAAGTAAACAAAACGTTTCGTACCGGAATACTCCTTTAAACTCCCTTGAATAATATTAATGGATTGTACTTCCGAAAAATCCTGCAATGCTTTCAATACTTTAATAAACTCACCTAACTCACCGTCAATTTGAATATCCACCAACGGCTGTTGTTCTAGTCCTCTTGTAACTTGGTTTCCACCTACATCAGCTGTTGAGCGTTTACCCTCATTATTTATAAATCGCTTCTTTGTATTTTCATCTTCAAATCTACGATTTTTATTAGAACCTTTACGAATCTTTGTTATTTTAGGGGGCTTAATATATTCATGTAGCTGATTGTCCATTTCAATAATATCAAAATCATCTGTTGCTCCCTCAATTTCTTCATTTAACAATAATTCATCATGCTGTCCGTTTAGATTTTTCTTAGTATGTAATGTATATTTCTTAGGTTCAGTGGATTTTTCAGACTGTGCAACTTCTGGGTGTTCAAATGTAATTTCACTGCAAGGAATCAGTTTATTTTTCACGCTTACTACCCTTAGTACAGTGCCACCATTCGCATTAGGTTTCACTATCGCTTTAATGGTAATAGGCTGTCTAAATGACCAATCAAAATCTAAAATATCAGTATTGTTAAATGTATATGCTACATTTTCAAATACATTTCTTAAATCTTGATTTGTGAGTAGCCAAACGAGTTGGTATAAGAAATTTGATTGTGTGTATTTTCGATGATAAAGCGTTGTAAAATCCAAATGAATCTTATTATTCTCATAGTTCTCTATAAAATATTGTGGAAATGAGTGTGCCTCGAAAAGTCTATATAGTAGAAAACGGTTCGGTGCTAAAATGCTTCGAACTACCTCAATTAACGGAAGAATATAGCTTCGGTTGCCTTGCTTTACAATAAAACTCCTTGAAATATCTTTATCATTCGTCCCGAAAATTCTCCATTCTTTCTTATGGGTTTTAACCTTATTTGGATAAATTGTAATGTCAATTTCCTCAGTTTCTTCTGGGGGAATGCTGCTTTTTCTTATATTGCCGTTCACATAATAATGTTGGATTGCCAGTGCAGGGAGGGTACCCCAATCGACTAATAATTTTTCTGTTATACCTTTAGCTCTAAAATATGCGTAAATCATTACTTTCTTCTCACAGTGAAAAGGAGAGCTAATCCAAATTAATTGTGCTTGCTCTCCATTTTTAAAAGGCCATTTATTCAATTTAACTTGTTGTTTGATCATCGTTTCTCACTACCTGCTTCATTTCTATATACCGTTTTAATAAAGGCTTTATATCCTTAAAATGATGTGATTTAACAGCTGCTATTCGTTGCACCTTCCACAATATCACAGGCTCCTTGTTCTCTAGCAAATCATCAATTACTTTGTAGCAACGACGTAATTGGAACTCCTGTATGGACTCCGTTAATTCATTTAACAACTGTTTCGTTTTTGGTAACTTATCTAAACATTTCTCTAAATTGGCAAGTATTCCTAACTTCTTGCCCATTTTCGAAGCAGTTATACGAGTAGGTTTCTCTTCTCGTAGTAATTGCTGATACAGCATTTTAATTTGTTGCACATATTTTTGGTCTCGCTTCGACCAATCTACAGATGTTGTTGTTTTATATCTTAGCTGTACTTTAGGCAGCACACTTTCTAAACAACTTCGATCATAATGATATAAAAACATAAACTGTTTCGAAAATCTTTTTCGCAAGGCTGTACGAGATAGATTTGGATTCTGTAGAATTTCATTTACTAATTCTTGTTTATATTGGACTAATTTATTAATATTGTATTCAGGACTTTCTACTTGTTTTAATTCGACATTTCCATTTAAATACCTTTTAATTGTTTTAGAATCTACACCTAAAATTTTCGCTATCGCTCGAATGCTCCATGTTTCTTTTTCAAGAGCTTCTAATTTCTTTATCCATACCTCACCAAATGCTTTTACTCGACCTACTTCAAACATATCTGCTGTATGCTTCCTTGCATAAATAAAACCACATGAACATGTAAATGTACCAATCAAATTTTTGGATTTATAGTCTCTGGTCACTTCTACCTTTTGAATTATTAGTTGCTTGTAATGCGATGCAGCCTTATTCAAACAAGGGAATGGTCCTTTACCAAAAGCACCAAAATCTTTTGTAAGCACAACAAGTTCCTCTATATCGTGCTTTAAAAAATAAAGAAAGAGCAAATGACGAAATGGATGTACGTGACGCTTCATATTACGGGTTAATACCTTTAGCCAATTATATTCATCTTCCTCACTTAACTCGCTTTGATAGCATTTTAAAAAGTCACTTGAAAATGTAATTTTAAAAGCTTGATACAACTCATGCTGACGAACCCGATTCGAAGCTGTTATTAAATCCTGCTCTCGTAACAATGCTTTATATTTAGAATTAATGTCTTCCCTTGAAAGTGAGTGCAACGGTAAATGAAGCAATTTGTAGGCCTGCTTTGCTAAATATACTGACATTTCTTTATGTGGATCAATTTCATATAACTCTGATAAATTCATATGGTTTAATTTGAAACGAATATACTCAATGCGACTATCTTTGATTACGGGGTATTTTCTTAATAGAACTTCGTGGTGGGGACAATAATCTATTCCTTGTAGTTGATGTTCCCGATGGATATACGGCTCTCCATATTGCTCTGTATCTGATTTTGCACAAATAGCACAATAATAGATACCGTTTTTAATACAAATGCTTCCAGCGACCATTCCTAGCCTTGTATAAAGTGCCTTACCATCTTCTTTTACATCGTTTAATATTTCTTGTTGACGCTGCTTCGACAAAAATGAAGCATAATAAGGATAAATTGTTTGGTTAGCCAATAGTGATTCTATAGAATATTGAGCACCTAGTTTTTCTGCTAATACAGAAAAATAGCTACCCATTCCTATACTCGGTATCACAGAACGATTGTCAAACAACTCTTCCAATGTATCTTTACAATCAATATTGCCACTATAAAAATGATACCTGGCAATTGCTGAATATATTAATTCATTTGGATAAGGATTTGTAAAAAACGGTAACATCTAATGTCCCCCTAGTAATACTCGACTTATTTCTATAATGCCGATATAACTAGCTTTTCAGACATAGATGTTACCCTTAGTTATGAAAAAGTATCATAAATCATTTAATAAACTCCTCTAAAAACGATTTTATATATCCATTTACTTTTAATAATTCATACGGATGCTTTTTTCTTTCTAACGCTTTTGCTCTTAACCTTACTAACGGTAACAATTCATCTTTGTGTGTATGATTTAATTTTTGTTCTTTTTTCTTTTGATTTAAAGTCATTGCATTCTGTATAGCTTCTAACTTCAAATTGTTATATTCACTTTCAATTGGCTGGTTATCTACAACTTTGGAGACTACCCTTCTTATATCGTTAGGATTTAAGGTATCAAAAATTCCTAATGAAGCAATCTCATAACTAAGATTTTCAGTTATCTCTAGTCGTCTGTACTGAAGAGTATTTTGACGCTCTGTCATAGCTTCCTTGACTTTACCCTCATATTCAGTATTCTTCTTATGATTAATCATAAGATCATCTAGATTAATCATAATATCCTCATATTTATACATTGCCTTTAAGTCATTTGTACGTAATGCATTCATCATTGGTTGGATAATTTTCATATCTTCTCTTGCTGTTTTCTTTATTACTTTCGGTGTAATTCTTTCTTCTCCATTTGCTTCATCAAATAACGCTCTTTCTTGAGCTAAAATGAACAAGTTAACTGCTACTGAGGTAATTCCTTGGCATTCCTCATAAAATGTTTTTTTCAACTCTTCCGTTAGTTCTGAATGAACCTTTAAACATTGATATGCCCATAGAGTTTCTAAGAAGAATTCCCACTCTTCACTATCTTCTACCATACTATCCCATATAATTGAACCCTCACTTGCTGCACGGCGAGCTTGTCGGAAGTTCCCTTTAAATAGTTGTTGTGCTTTCGAGGTACCGATTAATACTGTTGGTATACCTACTGTGTTTGATAATGTCACAAAGAAATTTAGCATTTCTTCCTGGTCATTTTTTGAATGAAGTAAATGCTGAATTTCATCAATGACAAGAATACCAATACCGTACATACTGGCTAATGATGTCATGTGTAATAACATTGTTGATGTAACACGATTTAAATAACCGAATTTCTCTAAATAACGTGTACCTAATAAATCATCAATTGCTTTGAAAAAGCTTTTACATAAGGTCGATAAACTACCGTCATACGGACAGTCTATTTTAAGCCAAACGATTTGAGTGCGATTAAAAGGCTGTCCTTCATACAATTCATGCTTAATGACTTGCGGATACATTAACAACAAACGTTCAATTGCAGTAGTTTTTCCGATACCTGAGATGCCAATAATCGATAGACTATCTGCTGTTGAACGAATATGGTTTAAGCGTTCATCAATATATTTATGCGCCTGCTCTTCATCCTCACGTAGGTGATGTAATATTCGAATCCGTTCAAGGAATGATTTATCTAACGGATTACGGGCTAAATAACCACGACGAATCAAAGTCGATAACCGACGCTCTACTTCAAAATGGATTGGCAACGGCTGAATGAAGTTTTTCACACGTTTTAAAACATGATAACGGATATTCGCTTCACTTTTCTTATCTTGTTCACTAATACGTGGCGTCACCACAAAACGATCCAACACATCATCTTCATCAAAGATTGGCGGTAGGGCTTCAATAAAAGGATTATGAGCATATTCAATAAGCATTTGAGTCTTATAACTTGCTTCTTCCATATCTCCTTTTAAGACGACATTATTCATCTTTTCCAAATTCCTCATCTCGCTTCCTCTTTAATTTTTCCATAAGACGTGAAGGTGATTTCTTTTGTGGTTGCTCTTCTAGTTGTATTCTTGATGTAAAATCTATGATTTCTGTTGAATGTTCAGCTACTTTGGTTGACAAATCAAATTTTTCTTCCTCGCGATTAGCTTGTTTTTCATTCGCTTTGTTATCTCGAATCGCAGCTAGTTTTTCTTTTTTACTTGTTGGTTGATGTAGGGCTTGTTTTTTCTTTTGCTCTGCTACCTTAATAATTTGATCCATCATCGTATCTGTATTTATCGTAAGCTGTACTTGTTTAGAGCGTTCCTCTTCCTCTAATTCATTTCGTAGTTGTTGCTGGAAAACAACTTCTTCTAAAAAGTCCAATTTATATTGCTGGCTAGGCTCTAATAAAATGCACGTTTCATAATCCATTCCGTTATCATTCGGGATATAAATTTTGTCTAAATGACGTGGATCATACACAATATCAATACTTTTGTTTTTCAGCTTTGCATACCATTGTTCTTCGATTGCTCGCTTTGATCCATATAATAAATTTTTGAACTTGATACCTACTCGTGAAATTGTGGCTTTACCACGTGGCAACACATTTAAACGTAAAATATCCCTATCTACTGTTCGAAGACGACCTTTCCGATTTTGAATACCCCAGTTCCATAAATTTATAGGAGTTGGCACAATTCCATCTGTAATCATCGCTTTTTCCATCGGATACTTATCAATGATTTTATGGTTATGCTGAAGCATCATTGTAATGATTAATGCCGTAAACTCCTTTAAATTCAGCGTAGCATCGAGCCTATAATCTCTATCTCCACGCTCTCGATATTCTTTTTGAATAGCACCAGGCGCTTTCTGTTTTACTTTGCCATTCATTGTACGGAATTTACGTTCAACTATACCTTTTAAATCCCCACGATATGCAGTTGTATTTTCGATTTTGATATTTAAATTATTAATAAGACCAGCTACTGCATAGCCTTCAAATTCGCCCCGGTCTGCGATAATAATTTCAGGCAAATGATACGTCGGCCATTGCTCCTCGGTAATATCAATATCGTATTGCTTACAAAATTCGACTTTATCAGCAACCATATTATCTAAAGCCATCATTGCACCTAGCCATGACGGGCCCTCTAAACCTACATATATCCCTGTAACGATTCGTGAATATACATCAACAATTGCGTAAACAACAGGTCTTCCAATAATTCGATTTACATCAAAAGAGCTGACTAAATACATATCTGCAATTGTTGCATCGACTTGAAAACGCGTCCCAGGTCCATTCGTTTCTACTTTGGAATTACTTATAATTGGACGGTACTTTAAATCATATTCCTTAGCACTTTTACGGAATTCTATATCTTTCTTTGGATCTTCAATCTTTTTGAACCAGTAGTAAAATTGATGATAGGATGGAATACGATTTGATTCCCAAATACGATATTGTATCTCTCCGTTTTCTTTGTAGCGATCTGAATAAAAATCTCGCAAAATAAAATGATAAACATCTTTTAAAGAATAATTATTAGATTTGCGATAATATTTATTAATGGCATGTTCAAACTGCGTTTTAATCTCATCAGTTATATTAATACCACTTCGATATTCACCGTTTATAGTTACTCTACGTGGACGACCAACTTTATCATGACTTAGCTTTTTAGTTTTTCCTCGACCGCCTGAGTTTGCATAATCGGGTAACATTGCATTTTTATTCATGCCACGTTGCCAATAGCGACTAAGTAATTTTTTGACCTTCGTTGGTGTAACATTCAATTCTTCAGCTATCTCTTTAATTTTTATTTCTCTACCATTCTTCAGACGCAAACTATTCATATGTTCTAGGCAATACGTTTGAATGATTTCCCAGTCTTTATCTCGCTTTTGAATTTGTACCTTAGTCAAGTCTTCTTCCACTACACCACGCGCAA
The DNA here is from genome assembly GCF_056322905.1 of Lysinibacillus sp. G1-3. Taxonomy (NCBI): domain Bacteria; kingdom Bacillati; phylum Bacillota; class Bacilli; order Caryophanales; family Bacillaceae; genus Lysinibacillus; species Lysinibacillus sp. G1-3. The sequence goes on along the minus strand of NZ_JBWHYQ010000008.1, from coordinate 14,515 downwards.
AAGGATCAGTGATAATAAGCCATTCTTTTTGTTCTATATCCGTTATTAGCGAAGAATACAGCTCCTTTTTAGGCATTGATGTGTTGGCGTCGATATTAACGATATATACATAAGATTCTTCGATTTCTATAATACGAATACGTGTTGAATCTTTTACAGATTGAAGCACTTGGTTAATATAAATCATCCGTATTTCACCTTCTTCAACTTACTTTCATCAATTGACTGGATAGCAATAGGTTGTTCTACGTTTAACAGCTCTAGCATATCTACCCGAATAATTTTCTGCGAAAGTAAATGATAAAATAGCGTCATACCACTTCCCAAAGGCATATGTGTCTCTTTATCAAATACATTTGTAATTTCTCTAATACTTTGGCTTTCGTTTAATATTCTTTGTAACAATGCCATTGCTAAATCTTCAATATGTTGAGAACTTATATTTTGAAAAGCATCATATTGTTGAATATCATAATAGTCATGAATATAACTAATATTCCGAGCCATTTCTTTAGAAATCTCTAACTCGGTTACAATGCCCCAATCAATTTGTCGGCGTTCCCAGTAAATCCGTTCTATTTCAAATTTCTCAATAACTCGCTCCTTTAAAAGCTCGTCCTTCATCTTGATTGTTCTTGCGATTTCTGCTAATCCTTCACCTTTATCTACTGTTAATAAAAAATCTGTTGTCATCACAACTGGCTCATTTGTTTTTGGGTTTGTAGGATGTTTAAGACCTAATTCATCTGCAATGACAATTGTTTCTTCTAACGGCAATAAAGGAAATTGTTCTCGAATATCAACAACAGAATCCGAATATTCAGTTAAATAAAAGTAATTTCTTTCCAAATCTGATAGAAATTCATGCTGCCTATTTGTTTTAATACCTTTTAAACGTGTAGACCGACCTTTCGAAGACACATCTTGAATGTTTAACCATGGTTTATAATCGGCTCCAACTCCAGAGCCACGACCTTCTTTAATCCACTTTTCGGCTTTAGATGTTCTAGTTCGTTTTGACATAAAAACACCCCTTTAGATAATATTATCCAAAGGGGAAAAACGGTGCAACTTTTTTACAAACGGTATAACTTTATTTTAAACGGTACATCTTTTTTATAAACGGTACGACTTTATTTCAAAGCTACAGAAGAAGCCTGTATCTGCATAAAATTACTCAACTGTCACTGATTTAGCCAAGTTACGTGGTTTATCTACATCACAGCGGCGGTGTAGTGCTGCGTAATAGCTAATTAACTGTAATGGCACTACAGATACAAGTGGTGTTAGGTATTCATGAACTTGAGGGATTACTAAACGGTCCCCGTCTTCGTCTACTCCAGCCATGGCAATAATGCATGGATATGCACCACGTGCAGCTACCTCTTTAACATTACCACGGATATTTAATGATACTGCTTCTTGTGTGACAAGGGCAAACACTGGTGTACCTTCTTCGATTAAGGCAATTGTTCCGTGTTTTAGCTCACCACCTGCGAAGCCTTCTGCTTGAATGTAAGAGATTTCTTTTAGCTTCAAGGCACCCTCAAGGCTTACATAGAAGTCGATGTTACGACCGATGAAGAATGCGTTGCGTGCGATTTTTAAGTAGTCCTCTGCGATATCCTCTAATACATCTTTTGAATCGATAATTGTTTGGATACCATTTGCTGCAATCGCAAGTTCTTGTTTTAAATCGAATTCTAAGCCTTTGCCATTAGCTTTCGCCGTTACATATGCTGTTACAGCAAGTACAGCCACTTGTGCTACATATGCTTTTGTAGAAGCTACTGCAATTTCTGGGCCTGCATGTAATAAAAGCGTATGATCCGCCTCACGTGATAGTGTAGAGCCAGGTACATTTGTAATTGTTAATGTTGGATAACCAAGCTCTTTAATTTTCACAAGTACTTGGCGGCTATCTGCTGTTTCACCTGATTGTGTAATAAAAATAAACAATGGTTTTTCTGAAAGTAATGGCATATTGTAGCCAAATTCACTTGAAATATGAACTTCCACTGGAATACCAGCCATTTTTTCGAAATATTGCTTACCAATTAGACCTGCATGATAGCTTGTGCCGGCTGCAATAATATATAGACGGTCTGCTGCTCGTAATGCTTCTAAAATATTTGCGTCAATTGTTAAATCGCCATTCTCGCCTTCGTATGCTTGAATGATTTTACGAATAACTGTTGGCTGCTCATCCATTTCTTTTAACATATAGTGAGGGTACGTACCTTTTTCAATATCGCTCATATCAAGCTCTGCTGTGTATGGTGCACGCTCTACTAATGTACCGTCTAATTTTGTAATTTCAACGCTAGCTTTGTGTACGATTACGACCTCTTTATCATGTAGCTCCACATATTGGTCTGTTACCTGTAGCATCGCCATTGCATCTGAAGCTACTACATTGAAGCCTTCACCAACACCTACTAAAAGTGGTGATTTATTTTTCGCAACGAAAATTGTATCAGCCGCTTCTGCGTCTAAAAGAGCTAATGCGTATGAGCCGTGTAATAAAGATAAAGTTTTACGGAACGCCTCAGTCGTGCTTAAACCTTCTTTTACAAATAGCTCTACTAATTGCACGATGACTTCTGTATCTGTATCAGATTTCATCGGGATACCTTTTAAATATGTTTTTTGTAATAAATGATAGTTTTCAATAACTCCGTTGTGTACTAAAGTAAAACGTCCTGATGCACTTTGATGAGGATGTGCATTTAGACGATTTGGCACACCGTGAGTTGCCCAACGTGTATGACCAATACCAACTTTTGCAGCAACGTCCTCGTCTACTGCATCACGTAAATCAGCAATACGTCCTTTTTCTTTGAAGACTGTTACTCCATCTTCATTACGTACTGCAATACCTGCTGAGTCATAACCACGGTACTCTAGTTTCTCTAAACCTTTTAATAAGATTTCCTTTGCATCTGTTTCACCAATATATCCTACAATTCCACACATAAATTTCTTGTCCTCCGATATCGTCAATTTGACGCAATGACAAATTAGACCTCAACCTATCGAATTTTTTATGAATGTAAAAGCTATGCCGATTTTACGTAAAATAAGCATACTCATACAAACACAAACTTAACACTCATTCAGCCATCTGAATAGTAACCATTCGATACGTGAGATTTTCTATTTATCTATTGCTTTAACTATACCTTCTCCATTTTCTGTACATTCAATCACTCAAATGCTTTCAAAATGAAAAGTGACAATCGGGTATGTCGATCGGGAGGCATCCGCCGAATTTTCGATAAACCTCCACCTCGTCTGCTGAAGTTAGCTTCGTCCAATTTCTTCAGCTCAGGCGCTATAATTGTTTTTCCGATTTTGCGCGTTCTTCCCTCCTATGCGCTCTCGTTAAATGATAAGGTCGGACCTCATATTCAACTTCTCCATCATACTCAATCATATGCTATACGTCAAATTTTCGTTATAAAAAACACCTATTTATCCTACTTTTTAGTGACAAAGTGTAGACAAACAATCTGCTATAAAGCATTAATTTGAAATTCCTATTAAATATATGATGTTTTTTCCATGCCCTCTTGCTGGCCTAAACACAAAGCCGATTCTGGACATAATTATGCCGAGGCATAATTAATTTCGTTTGACAAAACCACTACTTAGCAATACTATATACAGTACTTAGCAACACTTAGTACAGGTGAAGCTTAGCCTGGGGGTGAGATCATGGATAATCTGAGTGAAATGCTCAAAGGAGTTTTGGAAGGTATTGTATTAGAAATCATCAGCCGTGGTGAAATCTATGGTTATGAGATTGTCAAACATCTCACGCAAATGGGGTTTGAGGGCATAGCCGAAGGAACTGTTTATTCGTTACTAATGCGTTTGGAAAGAAACCGTCTTGTCAATATTGTCAAAAAGCCATCTGAAATGGGTCCACCAAGGAAATTTTATACGCTTAATGAGCAAGGGCAAGAAAAATTAATGTCCTTCTGGGCTAAATGGGATTTTTTAAGTAGTCGTATTGAAATTTTAAGAAATAATGGAGGAAACAATCATGAGCTTTAGTCGTGAAATTCAAGAGAGAATTAATCGTTTTGCGAAAGAACAATCTCAGAACTATTTGCAAGACGCTGAAATGACCTATATGGAAAAGCTACGCAAAAAAAGTGGGCAAACTAAACGTAAAATCGACAAGCAACTATCCAAGTTTAAAGGGCGTTCCGATCAAGGTCGAGAAGCACAAGACGACATGATGCTATATATGAGCGATTATATGAATGATTTAATGTCACAAGGTTTAACGGAGCAAGAAGCCTTCCATAAGGCAAGCGAGGAATTGAAATTCGCCAGTAACTCTGAGCAATCTGAGGATTTAAATGAACGTTTCCAACAGTATTACGAAGATCGTGACCCAGCAGATTATGAGGCGATCGGGTTGTTTTATGGTGGTTTTCTATTTTTAGGATTGGGTATCGGCGGTTTAATCGGCTTTCTAACTGGCGGTGGCTATGAAGCTTTCTTGGACCGAGGCTGGATTAATACTGCAATCGGCGCTGGCGTTGGCATTATCATTGGTATCGGACTTGGACAAATTACCAATGCTATTATCGCGTTAAAAAAGAAGTAGGACTGTCCTAATTAAATTTAACATACAAGGCACAAGCATTCACTTGTGCCTTGCATGCTTAGCCTTCTTCACTCTCTAATAATTTCACAATTTCTCGATTAAACGCTGGTAAATCCTCCGGCGTGCGACTTGTGACTAATTGTTTTTGGCAAACAAACACTTCCTCATCATGAAATATTGCACCTGCATTTTCTAAGTCTACTCGAATGGATTTGTAACCAGTTGCGTCACGACCATTTAATGTTTTTGCTGTAATGAGTAATTGTGGTCCATGACAAATAGCAAAGGTTGGCTTCATATCGTCCATGAACTCCTTTACAAATGCCACAACACGATCATCTACACGTAATATATCAGGAGAAAACCCACCTGGGATGAACAATGCATCAAATTCAGAAGCCGTTACCTCATCGATGTCTCTATCAATTTTTACTTTCTCTCCGTGCTTACCTTCTACCTCAATGCCCGCTGTCGTATCAATCGTTATTAGTTCATGACCTGCCGCTTCTAATGCTCCTTTAGGACTCGTAAATTCGGCGTCCTCGAACATATTAGTAATTACCGTAGCAATTTTAGCCATTGCAATACAACACTCCTTGTCATTGTGACTCTGTACTACTGTTCCCATTCTCTTTGAAAACATTCATTTCGTCGGAAGGCTTTCAATACTTGAAACACAAAATCGTTCTATCCGTCACATTTCTGAGCCTAATAAAAAAACCCGACCTCCTTTGAAAGGAAATCGAGTTGTTGATAAATTTCGCCTTGGCGTAATTCCGTCTGGATTTTAATTGTGCCTGCACAATTAAAAATCCGTGACATCCGCCGGAGGCTTTAGCTTCATTCAGTTGGTGTTTATCACCTACTGAATGAAGCTAAACTATTTATTCCGTTAAGCCCATTTCAGTACGTACAACATCTGCTATACGCTCTACGTAACGCTCGCAGTCTTCTTCTGTCGCAGCTTCTACCATTACTCTTACAAGTGGCTCAGTACCAGAAGGACGCACTAGCACGCGACCGTTACCAGCCATATCTGCTTCTACCTCAGCGATTACTGCAGCAACTTTTGTATTTTCCGTCACAGCATGCTTGTCTGTTACACGTACGTTGACTAAACGCTGTGGAAAAATTTTCATTTCAGAAGCAAGCTCTGACAGTTTTTTACCTGTAGATTTCATAATGTTAACAAGCTGAATACCCGTTAATAAGCCATCACCAGTTGTATTATAGTCTAGGAAAACAATATGACCCGATTGCTCGCCACCTAAATTATAATCATTAGCGCGCATTTCTTCTACGACATAACGATCACCTACAGCTGTTTGTACACTGTGCATATCGTTATCTTCAACAGCTTTGTAGAAGCCCATATTACTCATAACCGTTGACACGATTGTTTGTTTTTTCAAGCGACCAACTGTATTTAAATGCTTACCAATGATGAACATAATTTGATCACCATCAACAATTTTACCGTTTTCATCTACTGCGATTAAACGGTCACCATCGCCATCGAATGCTAAACCAACGTCAGCACTTTTTTCTGTGACAAATTTAGCTAATACTTCTGGATGTGTTGAACCGACACCTTCATTAATATTTAAGCCTGTTGGTGAGGCACCCATTGTTGAGATATCCGCTTCTAAATCTGCGAATAGGTGTGTAGCTAGTGAAGACGTAGCACCATGTGCACAATCTAATGCTACATGGATGCCCTCAAATTCTTCAGTCACTGTTTGCTTTAAATATTGAATATATTTTTGTCCACCCTCGAAGTAGTCACTTACTGAACCTAAATCTGCCCCGATTGGACGTGGTAATGTATCTTCTTGTGCATCTAATATTGCTTCGATTTCAGCCTCTTGCGCATCTGTTAGTTTAAAGCCATCAGGACCGAAAAATTTAATACCATTATCAGCAACTGGGTTATGTGAAGCTGAAATCATAACGCCTGCATTTGCGCTCATAATTCGAGTAAGGTAAGCCACACCTGGTGTTGAAATAACACCAAGACGCATTACCTCCACGCCGATTGATAAAAGACCAGCTACAAGTGCACCTTCAAGCATTTCACCTGAAATACGTGTGTCACGACCGATTAAAACCTTTGGACGGTCCGTTGCATCCTTCGTTAAAACGTAGCCACCTACGCGGCCAAGCTTAAATGCAAACTCCGGTGTTAATTCACTATTCGCGACGCCACGGACGCCATCTGTTCCAAAATATTTACCCATTTTGATTATTCTCTCCTTCAATGCAAGACGGTGGTTACGCTTGTCTACACTGACAACTAGATCACTCGTCTGCTTACTTTTGGAAAAGTCTATTTTCGTTCATTTTCTGGTAACTATTCATTTTACCCCTACGCCCATTTATTCGGACTTGTAAATCAGCGAAGATAAATTGAGCATAAGGTATTTTGATTTTAGCCCGAGCAACCTTTTTCGTTAATGTTTCAAAACCGAAAATGACACCCTACCGATAGAGAACGAAATCTCTACTGAATCAAAATAAAATTATAGTCAGTTATTGTTTAAGAATCAACATCTTCTGATTTTTCTGTTGGTGGCGTGTTGTCCTCAGAAGGAGTGTCCGGTTCCTCCTTATTAGGTGGAGGAGTAGGAGTAGGTGTAGGTGTAGGCGGTGGATTAGGTGTAGGCGTAGGAGGGTTAGTAGTTGTTGTTGTCGTAGTTGTTGTTTTCTCCTGCTCTACCTTCGTAACGTCCGCTTTCACTTTAATCCTTGATTCAGATATTTTTGTCACACCTTCTGGTAATTTCACATCAAATTCATAAGTTTTTGATTCTGTAATTTTCGATAAGTCAACCTCTATGGGTATGACAGTTAAACTATCTAGGATAGATTTTCTACCGTATACCCTCACCATTGTAGGGCTAAATGTTAATTGGTTAACGGAAATACCATTTGCCACTTCCCCTATTTCCTTAAGCACTACAGGTAACTCCCTACTGTATGCTCCAATATCTACTTGTACCTTCACTGTTTCTGGTTCAATCGTAACGTCTAGCTTATTTAAATCACGATCTAGTACTTGAACTGCCGCTACCTGTGAGAACGATTCTTTCAAGCCTTGTTCACCCGTTACAGTAGCTTTTACATAGCTAATTCTTTCAATTGCACTTTTGGCACCTGTTACATACACTGTAGCTGGATTAGCAGTCATGCCATTTAAAATATACCCTTCTTCAAGTAAACGATTACTCATCTCAGGGTCAACTCGAAACTCCTGTTTTACTTTTTCCTCAATGTTAACCTTAACAGTCTCAGGGTCAAATGTAACTTGCAACTTATCAGAAATGTTTTCGTATTGTAGGTTAACATTATGTTCGCCTATAAGTAATTTACTCAAATCCACAAATACAGAAAAATCCTTCGTTGCCTTTGTTTTCATTACAAGTGGCATTGGACCTTTTATCGTAACATCCACCGTCTTAGGTATACCTGTAACAATGAGGTTCTTATCATCATAAAAAACATCTACAGGTACTTCTCGAATTACCTCTGTTTGCTCACTCGATATTGTTTTACTTTTAGGAGATAATTCGGTACGAACGGAGAAAAATAACAAAAAGGCTAGAAATAGTGCGACGATTCGTAACACCCAAGGGCTATCCATCATTTTATCCATTCTTTTTCCCCCTCCAAGTTAACTTAGAGGCTGCATTTGACTCCTGAGCTAATCCGAACCACATTTTACGTAACAGTCCTTCGAATTCCTCTAAAGAAAGATTTCGATGTAGATTACCATTCATTGTAAGACTAATGGCACCAGTTTCTTCTGATACGACAATAGTAATGGCATCTGTCACTTCACTTAAGCCAAGTGCAGCTCGGTGGCGTGTCCCAAGCTCTTTAGAGATAAATGGACTCTCAGAAAGCGGTAAATAACAAGCTGCTGCCGATATTTTATCTTTCTGCATAATCACTGCTCCATCATGAAGCGGTGTATTAGGTATAAAAATGTTAATAAGTAACTCCGATGAAATTTCGGAATTTAGTCCTATGCCCGTTTCGATATATTCATTAAGACCAGTTTCTTTTTCAATAGAAATTAACGCCCCTATACGACGTTTGGCCATATAACTAACAGATTTCTTCATCGCCTCAATAAGCCTAGTTTGTTCTTCCTCAACTTGATTAATTGAACGTTGGAATAGTTTCCCTCTACCAATTTGTTCAAGACCGCGTCTTATTTCAGGTTGGAAAATGATAATAACCGCCAAGAAACCGAAATCGATAACTTGTTGTAACATCCACCCTAACGTTTCTAACCCCAAAAATTCTGTAGCAAGGCGCGCAATAATAATTACGAATATTCCTTTTAATAATTGGACAGCCTTCGTACCTTTAATGAGGGTTAAAATTTTATAAATAACGTACCATACGAGCAGTACATCTAATAAGTTAATAACAATATTCACAGGTGTTAAATTAGCGAAATGTTCGATAATTTGCACGTGGCATCCCCCACTTTTCATTGCGAATCCATACACATTTAAGTATAGCACATTCTTAACAAATGTAACTTTTTTCAAATAAAAAGTCTACTCAAAAGAGTAGACCTTTCAGCCTCTCACGTGCACTATTTATTAGGACGTATAGAGTGTTATTTAGTTGCTTGGTTCTCCTCGAATGTTACAGCAGACTTTACTGAATTTTTAATCGTATACCAAAGCCATTCAAATACTTCGTCAATTTCTTCTATTTTTCCTGAAACAACTGCTGAAGATGCCATATACTGTCCATTAATAACGGTAACATTGCCATCCACTTCACCTTCAACAATTAAATCACCATTTTTAACAACTATGTCGCCTTTTACAACTTCTCCCTCCGGTACAATAACCGTTTGACCTTCAACAACAAGGTTTGGTTGTTTAGTCACAGAGAAATGTTGGTCATCCATGAAATTACCTAGTAAAGTTGCACTCATGAATAAACAAAAAACTGCTGCTGCCACAAAGAATGGATGCCGGCGAATCCATTTTTGCATGCCTACACGACTTTTTGGTTTCGGTAAACGAGCCATGACGGCTTCTTCAAAATGCGGAGGTGCTGTAATGTGGGAAGCACTCTTCACAAAGGCGATTGTTTCACTTAATTCCTGCATCAATTGTTTACAATCATTGCATGTATGCAAATGGCGTTTCAACTCTTGCTCATGCTCACGACTAATGTCACCATCTAAATAATCATGGATATAGTCTATAATATGCTCTGGACAAGTATTCATGACGCTCCCCCTCCTACAGATTGTTTAATTGCTTACGTAATGCTTCACGTCCGCGGTGAATCCTCGTTTTCACCGTTCCAAGAGGCATATCTAAAATCTCGCTAATTTCCTGTAATGATAATTCTTCAATATATTTCAATACTATAACTGAACGGTATTTATCCGGCAAACGTCCAATCTCATATTGAATGCGGTCTTGCAGTTCCATTTGCTCGATCTGTTCCTCTGGTAGCTGGTCATCTGCTGCGATCTGCGAATACATATCAAGCCCTTCTGTACCAGCTACTTCCGCATCTAAATAATAATCCGGCTTTTTCTTCCGGATTCGGTCTATACAAAGGTTTGTCGCTATGCGATAAAGCCACGTCGAAAATTTTCTTTTCTGATCAAAAGTATGCAAATTCATATAAGCACGAACAAACGCTTCTTGTGTAATATCTTCAGATTCTTGCTTGTTCCCTAACATCCTATAGCATACTTGGTACAGTTTGTGCTGATAGAGACTCACAATATCTGCAAATGCGTTTTGATCACCTTTAAGCACTTGTTTTATTCTCTTGTTTACTAACGCATCCATTGTGTTGATTTCTCCACCTTTACAACTGTCTTATACTATACGACCCATCGATAAGAAAAGTTTCATTTTATTATTAATTATAGCAAAAGATTTTTATACATTGTGGCAATAGGCAATTTTTTGTCAAACATCTTTAAACTAAGGTTTCACCAAATAAGGAACCCATCAATGCTACTGCAACATCAGCTGTTCTGTTCTTTTCATCTAATATCGGATTAACTTCAACAAATTCAGCAGATGTTAGCATACCTGATTCCTGAAGCATTTCCATCGCCAAATGGCTTTCTCGATACGTAATCCCACCAGGTACAGGCGTCCCAACCCCAGGAGTATAAAGTGGATCTAACCCATCTAAATCAAGTGATAAATGCAAGCCATCTATATCACGCGCTCTTAAATAGGCAAGTGCATCTTCCATTACACGCGTCATTCCAAGACGATCTACCTCATGCATTGTATACACCTTGATTCCTTGCTGTCTAATTAATTCACGTTCTCCCGGATCTACGGAACGTGCTCCAATAATAATGACGTTTTCAGGTTTAATTTTTGGTATATTATTACGAATTTTCACTAAGCGTTCATGACCAAGCCCAATGCTAACAGCTAACGGCATGCCATGTATATTACCAGAAGGTGTCGTTTCAGGCGTGTTAAGGTCCGCATGCGCATCAAACCAAATAACACCTAAATTTTTAAAATGCTCACCAAGCCCAGCTAGTGTACCTATAGCAATGCTATGATCGCCACCAAGTACAAGTGGAAACTCCTTTTGTTCCAATGCCTTACTCACACTATTAGCCAAAGATGTACTCACATCGATAACTTCCTCTAAATTTAATAGCTGTTTATCAACAATTGTACCTTCTTTTTTTTGACTAACACGTATATCCCCTTGATCATGTACTTCATGCCCAACTGCCTCTAAGCGCTCTACAACACCTGCGTAACGGATGGCACTCGGACCCATGTCTACCCCTCTACGAGTTTGCCCATAATCTGTCGGCACTCCAATAATAGAAATATTTAGTTTATTCATTTTTTCATACCCCCTTTAACTTGTAAGTCTATTGTATAGCCTAGATCCTACATGGCTCAACCTAACAATTATATGAATATTTATACAATTAATTATACTTCGGCACCTGGATCGGTAAGGAGTTAAAAAGAGCATAAAAAAATCTCCTGCTGTTTTCAGCAAGAGATTAGTATCTGTAGTTAATGTTACACTTTTGAATATGTTTTATTCTATAAAAGTGAGCCATGAAGGACTCGAACCTTCGACCCTCTGATTAAAAGTCAGATGCTCTACCAACTGAGCTAATGGCTCAAAGAATATAAATGGCTGGGGTACTAGGATTCGAACCTAGGCATGACGGAATCAAAATCCGTTGCCTTACCGCTTGGCTATACCCCAATCATATATATAAAAAACTGGTGGAGGGGGACGGATTCGAACCGCCGAACCCTAAGGAGCGGATTTACAGTCCGCCGCGTTTAGCCACTTCGCTACCCCTCCGAAATAACACATTATGGTGGAGGATGACGGGCTCGAACCGCCGACCCTCTGCTTGTAAGGCAGATGCTCTCCCAGCTGAGCTAATCCTCCATAGAATCAGGTGTTTATTTCTTCACAGTTATTTTTCTTTTTAAGCCTTCGCATTACTACAAAGCTTTAAAAATGGTGACCCCTACGGGATTCGAACCCGTGTTACCGCCGTGAAAGGGCGGTGTCTTAACCACTTGACCAAGGGGCCATTTCAGATATCTCGAACAAGACAAGAATTATAATAACATTTTTTTACGTTCGATGCAATACTTTTTCAAACTTTTTTTGTACTTTTTTATATGTATAACATCATCATTATAAATGGGCAAAAAAATGGCTCCGAAGGCAGGACTCGAACCTGCGACAACCTGATTAACAGTCAGGTGCTACTACCAACTGAGCTACTTCGGAACAATACTATTCAATTCGGTTTTTAAAAACCTCTCAAGTACATTTATTATTATATCAAGCATTATAAATTATGCAATACTTATTGTAAAAATTTTTATATTTTTTGTCGAAGCATTCCTGTGTATTAACTAAAAACCTAATAGTTCTCTATTAGATCTAATATTTCTATTTTATGTATAGAATATTCTTGCTGTATATTATTGTAATTGATAAAATAAAGATAGTTTTAAGAATTTTCTATTAAATTGATTTGGGGGAGGAATGTTCACATGGTAACAAACGATTTAATTGCACCAGAATTCTATAATATTACAGAGGAATTGGAGAAATTTTCTCAAGATAGTGATCGTCAAGCAATAAGATGGCTAAATACTCAACAGGAGCGACGAACGGTTTCCTATGTTGAACTTGTTCAAAAAATGAATCAATACGCGAATGTCTTAACGAAGAAGGGGCTTCAAAAAGGCGATCGCGTATTAGTTATTATTCCACGTCTGCCTGAAGCTTATTTTGTCTTTCTTGGATGTCTAAAGGCTGGAATTGTTCCTATTTCATGCTCAGAAATGTTACGTGCAAGTGATTTAGAGTATCGTATGGAGCACTCTTCTGCAAAGGCAGTAATTGCCTATGAAGTGTTTACTAGTGAAGTAGATCGTATTACTTCTTCAGTAGAAGCTTTAAATAATAAATTAGTTATAGGTTCTGCTACAGGTGATTGGACGTCTTTAAATGAATTGGCTAGTACACAGCCAGATACATTTAAAGCAGCTGCGACGAAAAGAGATGATATGGCATTTCTTTCTTATACATCAGGCACGACTGGTAAACCAAAAGGAGCTGTTCATTCACACGGTTGGGGATATGCGCATATTAGAACAGCTGCTTCTCAATGGCTTGGTGTACGTGAAGGTGATCTAGTTTGGGCTACAGCAGCTCCAGGGTGGCAAAAATGGATTTGGAGTCCATTTTTATCGACTATTATGCTGGGCGCTACTGCATTTGTATACCATGGAGGATTTGATGCAAAAACATACCTTCAACTGCTTCAAGATGAGAAAGTCAATGTATTATGCTGTACGCCAACAGAATATCGCATTTTGGCGAAGCTTGATAATTTAATAGACTATAATTTATCTTCACTACGTAGCGCTGTTTCTGCTGGTGAACCGTTAAATCGACCAGTCATCGAAACATTTATGAACAACTTTGGTCTTAAAGTGCGCGATGGCTATGGCCAAACGGAAAATACTTTATTAATCGGCACGCTCGAAAATTCTGAATTACGTCCTGGTTCAATGGGTGTTCCTACTCCAGGCAATATTGTTCGTATCATTGATCATGAGGGTAACGAGGCACCAATTGGCGAAGTTGGAGATATTGCGGTACATAAATCATCTCCTGCTCTATTTAAAGAGTACTATCGTGAGCCTGAACGTACACAAGCAGCCTTCCGTGGAGATTGGTATATTACTGGTGACCAAGCTAAATGCGATGAAGACGGCTACTTCTGGTTTGAAGGCCGAGGAGATGACATCATTATTTCATCAGGCTATACAATTGGACCATTTGAGGTAGAGGATGCTTTAAATAAACATGAAGCTGTACAAGAATGTGCTGTAGTCGCAGCACCAGATGAAATTAGAGGACATATTGTTAAAGCCTTTGTCATCTTACGAGAAGGCTTCAAAGATCGTGATGAGGCCGAGTTAACAAAAGAACTACAGGAGCATGTTAAAGCATTAACAGCACCTTATAAATATCCTCGAAGCATTGTCTTTATCGATGAGCTACCAAAAACAACTTCTGGGAAGATTCGTCGTATAGAGCTACGAGCTGCAACTGTATAAAATAAAGAAAGGAGACATTTTAACCAAGTAATTGGTGAAATGTCTCCTTTATATATTGCTTTTATTTAATATTCTTCTGGATATAAAAAAAAGCCACTACTGAGATTATCAGCAGCGACTTTTTGCGCCTAGCGACGTCCTACTCTCACAGGGGGAAGCCCCCAACTACCATCGGCGCTAAAGAGCTTAACTTCCGTGTTCGGTATGGGAACGGGTGTGACCTCTTTGCCATCATCACTAGACTATTGTCGAC
>NZ_JBWHYQ010000079.1:0-256 GCF_056322905.1 Lysinibacillus sp. G1-3 | reverse complement strand
AGCTTGGAAGGCTGAGGTTTTACCATTAAACTACACCCGCATATGGTGGGTCAGGACGGAATCGAACCGCCGACACTTAGAGCTTCAATCTAATGCTCTACCAACTGAGCTACTGACCCATATTTTTTTAAAAAATGGCGGTCCCGACCGGGATCGAACCGGCGATCTCCTGCGTGACAGGCAGGCATGTTAACCGCTACACCACGGGACCATTTGGTTGCGGGGGCCGGATTTGAACCAACGACCTTCGGGTTAT
>NZ_JBWHYQ010000078.1:0-256 GCF_056322905.1 Lysinibacillus sp. G1-3 | reverse complement strand
TCATATTCATTTAAAGAATCCTCTGTATTTGGTTTTGGAAGTGCTCTTCTATCCAGTTTCCCATTCGGTGTTAAAGGCATTTCATCTATCTTTATAAAGTAAGTAGGAATCATATATTCTGGTAAACACTCTGCCAAATAGTTCTTTAAATTTAAATCCTTCAGTTCTTTCTCACTTACTATATAGGCACAAATGTATTTGTCTGTATCGTTTCCTTCCATTACTACAACGGCTGTTTCTTTTACATCGTCATGTT
>NZ_JBWHYQ010000077.1:0-257 GCF_056322905.1 Lysinibacillus sp. G1-3 | reverse complement strand
GATGAGGTAGATAGGTTCGAGGTGGAAGTGTGGTGACACATGGAGCTGACGAATACTAATCGATCGAGGACTTAACCAAAATGTTTGAAACATTCAATGCACCGTTTATCCAGTTTTGAAAGAATAATTTCTTTCATAAGTCTAGTGATGATGGCAAAGAGGTCACACCCGTTCCCATACCGAACACGGAAGTTAAGCTCTTTAGCGCCGATGGTAGTTGGGGGCTTCCCCCTGTGAGAGTAGGACGTCGCTAGGCA
>NZ_JBWHYQ010000076.1:0-292 GCF_056322905.1 Lysinibacillus sp. G1-3 | reverse complement strand
CCTGATTAACAGTCAGGTGCTACTACCAACTGAGCTACTTCGGAATAATGGTGGGCCTAAATGGACTCGAACCATCGACCTCACGCTTATCAGGCGTGCGCTCTAACCAGCTGAGCTATAGGCCCATAGATTGGAGCGGGTGATGAGAATCGAACTCACGACATCAGCTTGGAAGGCTGAGGTTTTACCATTAAACTACACCCGCATATGGTGGGTCAGGACGGAATCGAACCGCCGACACTTAGAGCTTCAATCTAATGCTCTACCAACTGAGCTACTGACCCATATTTTT
>NZ_JBWHYQ010000075.1:0-295 GCF_056322905.1 Lysinibacillus sp. G1-3 | reverse complement strand
CTTACTCGTGAGTGTTTTATCTAATTCAAAACTAACACTATCTCCCTCATAACTCTTAATAACAGGTCTTTCAAAATCATAGGGTAAGTTTAATACTGGTATCTCATCATTAAATCTTTGCAGCCAATATTCTTCTTGTTTCTTAATTTCTTCAGATTTCAATAATTTATTTTGCCATGCGGCAAAATCTTTATATTGGACCTTTAATGATGCTAATTCTTCTCCACTATATAATCTGGCAAACTCGTTAATGAGAATACTCATAGACACACCGTCAGATATGATATGGTGCATA
>NZ_JBWHYQ010000074.1:0-307 GCF_056322905.1 Lysinibacillus sp. G1-3 | reverse complement strand
AATGGGAAACTGGATAGAAGAGCACTTCCAAAACCAAATACAGAGGATTCTTTAAATGAATATGAAGCACCAAGAAATGAATTAGAAGAAACCTTAGTAAGAATATGGTGTGAAGTGTTAGGAATAGATAAGATTGGGATAAATGATAACTTCTTTGACCTTGGTGGACATTCATTGAAGGCTATGACACTTATTTCAAAAATGCATAAAGAAATAAATAAAGAGCTTCCAATAATGGAATTATTTAAGTCGCCAACGATAAAAGAGGTAAGTAAGTTTATTGAAAGTGCGAAGGAAACTATTTTTT
>NZ_JBWHYQ010000073.1:0-318 GCF_056322905.1 Lysinibacillus sp. G1-3 | reverse complement strand
AACATGACGATGTAAAAGAAACAGCCGTTGTAGTAATGGAAGGAAACGATACAGACAAATACATTTGTGCCTATATAGTAAGTGAGAAAGAACTGAAGGATTTAAATTTAAAGAACTATTTGGCAGAAAGTTTACCAGAATATATGATTCCTACTTACTTTATAAAGATAGATGAAATGCCTTTAACACCAAATGGGAAACTGGATAGAAGAGCACTTCCAAAACCAAATACAGAGGATTCTTTAAATGAATATGAAGCACCAAGAAATGAATTAGAAGAAACCTTAGTAAGAATATGGTGTGAAGTGTTAGGAATAG
>NZ_JBWHYQ010000072.1:0-343 GCF_056322905.1 Lysinibacillus sp. G1-3 | reverse complement strand
GCTATGACACTTATTTCAAAAATGCATAAAGAAATAAATAAAGAGCTTCCAATAATGGAATTATTTAAGTCGCCAACGATAAAAGAGGTAAGTAAGTTTATTGAAAGTGCGAAGGAAACTATTTTTTCTAATATAGAACAAATAGAAGAAAGAGAATACTATGAAGCATCTTCTGCCCAAAAGAGAATGTATATAATTCAAAGTCTTGATAAAGAAAGTGTAGCATATAATATGCCTCAGACTATTGAAATACAAGGCACTATGGATAGAGATAAAATAGAAGGAATCTTTAGAAAGTTAGTAAAGCGGCATGAAGCGTTAAGGACATATTTTGAAACGAATG
>NZ_JBWHYQ010000071.1:0-356 GCF_056322905.1 Lysinibacillus sp. G1-3 | reverse complement strand
AATCGAGTAGGAGGGAGTGATTAACTCCCGACCTCTCACACCACCGTACGTACGGATCCGTATACGGCGGTTCAATTAAGATGAATAACGCAAAGTTTCGTAACGAACTTGCAGACTTTTCAGGCCTTGGCTTTCCCAATAGGAATTGCCGAGGGTTCTGTGTAATATGGGGCTTTTTGAAATGCGCCAGTACCCTTTTCGGGTATTTCCCCATTCGTTTGCTTTTCCATATGGAACTTTTAAACGAATGAGATTTCTGACTCTCGTTCGGGGTTTCTTCCAATTCTTCCAAAGACACATTCGCAACCGCCTTTTAATCCAACTGTCTAACCTGTTGAATATTGAAGGTGTGTCTG
>NZ_JBWHYQ010000070.1:0-357 GCF_056322905.1 Lysinibacillus sp. G1-3 | reverse complement strand
CTGCGTGACAGGCAGGCATGTTAACCGCTACACCACGGGACCATTTTGGTTGCGGGGGCCGGATTTGAACCAACGACCTTCGGGTTATGAGCCCGACGAGCTACCACTGCTCCACCCCGCGATAATAGAGTGCTTGATTAAAAAATGGTGGAGGATGACGGGCTCGAACCGCCGACCCCCTGCTTGTAAGGCAGGTGCTCTCCCAGCTGAGCTAATCCTCCTGGGTATAATGCCTAGCGACGTCCTACTCTCACAGGGGGAAGCCCCCAACTACCATCGGCGCTAAAGAGCTTAACTTCCGTGTTCGGTATGGGAACGGGTGTGACCTCTTTGCCATCATCACTAGACTTATGAAAG
>NZ_JBWHYQ010000007.1:0-242737 GCF_056322905.1 Lysinibacillus sp. G1-3 | reverse complement strand
AGCAACAAATGTTTTAACTGTGCGAAAGCGTAGCGGCAGCAACAAATGTTTTAACTGTGCGAAAGCGTAGCGGCAGCAACAAATGTTTTAACTGTGCGAAAGCGTAGCGGCAGCAACAAATGTTTTAACTGTGCGAAAGCGTAGCGGCAGCAACAAATGTTTTATCTGTGCGAAAGCGTAGCGGCAGCAACAAATGTTTTATCTGTGCGAAAGCGTAGCGGCAGCAACAAATGTTTTATCTGTGCGAAAGCGTAGCGGCAGCAACAAATGTTTTATCTGTGCGAAAGCGTAACGGCAGCAACAAATGTTTTAACTGTGCGAAAGCGTAGCGGCAGCAACAAATGTTTTATCTGTGCGAAAGCGTAACGGCAGCAACAAATGTTTTAACTGTGCGAAAGCGTAGCGGCAGCAACAAATGTTTTAACTGTGCGAAAGCGTAGCGGCAGCAACAAATGTTTTAACTGTGCGAAAGCGTAGCGGCAGCAACAAAGCGCCCAGTCGGAACGGAAATCAACCCCATGATGGTGAGATTAAGAATCGTATAAAAAAGGCGGCCCCAAGTGAATCACTTGAAACCGCCTTGCTATTATTTTAATTTCGTATAATCAAACAAACATCGCGCATGGTCTTGCACTACCTCTACAAATGCCTCTACTTGTCGTAACTCAAATGAAGATTCATAGCCAATTAACCAAGTATCACGCGTTATACCAAATTCTTTTTCATTATTAGTTAATGCTATTTTATTAATACCATCATTGTCATTTAACGTTATTGAAGGTAAGATAGCGTAACCGATACCATTCAATGCCATTTGCTTACAAATTTCAATTTGATCAACTAAAATTTGTTTTCTTGGATTTGAAGCAAAATGCTGACGCCACCATTGTTGAATTTCCTGATAGTAATTGGAATCACTTTTAAATTGAATAAAAGGTCGATCTGTCGTCAGCACATCTTCTATCGTTTTTAACTCTTTATCCACTAAATAAAGGGTGTCACGGAAAAGGTGAATCTTTTCCCCTTTCCAATCAACCTGCCCACGCACAATCCCTACATGAGCCTCACCCTCATAAAGTGCTTTTACAATTTCAGAGCTCCAGCCAGTCATAAGAGAAATTTTTGCATCAGGATATTTCGATACAAAATCCTTTAATATTATCGGAAGCCAGTTTTGTCCGACAATCGAGGCACAGGCAATTTTCAATGTCCCGTTTACTTTCGTCGTTAATGACTGGATTGTTTCATAAATCTCTTCTTTTTTGCTGAGCATTTCTGTTGCATAGGCAATAATAAGCTCTCCAGCAGGTGTCGCCGTAAGTCCTTTTTGCGAACGAATAAATAATTGCGTGCCCCAGTCTTTTTCAATAGTTTGAAGTCTTTGAGAAAGTGCTGGTTGCGATAAAAATAATCGTTCTGCTGCTTTACGCATATTACGTTCCTCTGCTAGTACTTTTAAAATTTCATCCTCCGTTGCCATCAATCAGTAAACCTCCGTTACAAGCAAAGAGGGCCTCATGATTTTCATCTGAGTCCCCTCTTAAACTACTACTCTTTTTGATAAATATATTTTTTCAATTGCTTTAGAATAACTCGTCTCGTTAAAATCCCTGCAAATGTTCCATCTTCGTCCACAACACATAAAAAGGCGTGGTTAATTACTAAGTCTAGAGCCCGCTGAAAAGTATCCGTCAATTTCAATACAGCGATATCTTTATCCATTATCGTATCCACTTTAATATCGGGTAGCTTTTCATATTCAATATGTTCTAGTCCAAGAATAGATTCAGTAATCATTTTCATACTTAGTAAACCTTGAAGTCGATATTTCAAATCTAAAACAGGTATCGAAGAATACCCTGTACGCGTCAGTACTAGGAGTGCATGTTCCGCACTATTTCCACTTTGTACATGCGCAACCTTTTCAGATGAAATAATAAAATCACTAATTGGCATTGCTAATAAGTCTTTGCTGTTAGTTGAAATCATGAACTTCTTCTCCTTTTCTGTCCCCGCTTTGCAGAACAGGATGCTTCCCTTTTATCATATCATAACTTTTCCTTATATGACCACGACAAGGCTGAGAAGAGTTTTTTATTAGCAACGAATTATTTTAGCAATTTGAAACAAAACTAAGTATCGAAAGTGCATATATATAAAGAAGGTTTCACCCGAGAGAAATGGAAATATCTTCATTCAGTTATATTTAAAAATATGAACTGAATGAAGACAAAAATCTTTTTAATAACCGTACTTACTCCAATAATAAAAAATCATTATCCCTAAAAAGAGTAAAAAAATGATATATACCCAGACAACCGGGTTGAGCATCGTCGAATAATCTTCAACGGTTTCTGAAATCGGCGTATCATTTTCCGATTTCCGCTGAGACGTCATTTTGGCAATCTTCAGCGTTGACACAAGCGAAATAGCAGAAATAATCGTAATGGCAATAAGAGCCGGTATTAACCACATACCCATTGGCAAAACTCCTTTCTTTGCCCTTAGTATGCGTCAACCCAGCTCTCCATTATGCAAAAATATTTATTTTAGAATGGATACTGATTGAGCCATTGCCCACCATCAAGCGTCACACATTCCCCATTCATATATCTTGCTTTATCAGACATCATAAATGTTGCTAAATCAGCAATTTCTTCAGGCGTACCTGTACGACCTAACGGAACAGAGTCCAATGTACGAGCTGCTGCAGCCTCTGACTCCCAAAGCTTATCTGCACCACCTGTACGCTCAATAGGACCTGGAGCAATTGCATTTACTCGAATGCCATATTGTTTTCCCCATTCAACAGCTAACGTTCGAGTCAATGACAATACACCTGCTTTCGCTGCTGCCGAATGAATAACACCAGCACCTGCATTCCATGCGTAAGTTGCAACCATATTAAGAATAGATCCTTTAATATTATTTTGGATCCAGTACTTACCGACCGTAGAAGAACAAAAGAATGTCCCATTTAAAACGATATCAACAACAGCCTTCCAACCATTAGGAGATAAATCCTCTGCACGGACAATAAAATTACCGGCTGCATTATTCACAAGCCCATCAACTTGTCCAAACTTTTCAACAGCAAATGCTAGCATCGCCTCCGTATGCTCAGGCACGCGAACATCCATTGGAAATGTTTCAATCGTTTTTCCCGCCTCTAAAATAAAAGCTTTCGCCTCTGCCAGCCG
The DNA here is from genome assembly GCF_056322905.1 of Lysinibacillus sp. G1-3. Lineage (NCBI taxonomy): Bacteria > Bacillati > Bacillota > Bacilli > Caryophanales > Bacillaceae > Lysinibacillus > Lysinibacillus sp. G1-3. The sequence continues at coordinate 239,537 of NZ_JBWHYQ010000007.1, read as the reverse complement.
CTCCTCATTACGACCTGTAATGACAACATTTGCCCCTTCAGCAACGAATTGCTTCGCCATATAAAGCCCCATTCCACTTGATCCACCCGTAATAATAATTGTTTTCCCCTGCAACATACAATTTCCCCCTTCGTAAAAATGAATGATGATTCACTTAAATATTACTATATTCTCTCACATATGTCATATTAATTCTACAAATCTATAGAGAGGATGCAAAATTGAAAGGTTCTTCTAGCTGGAATTCTTATGTTGCGGGGTATTCGTGGATATTTTATTGTTGCGCGCGGGTATTCGCTTCTCTTCCGCGGGTATTTCACTTCTCCGCGCGGGTATTTCACCGCCTCGCGCGGGTATTCGCTTCTCTTCCGCGGGTATTTCACTTCTGCACGCGGGCTTCACTTCTCTTCCGCGGGTATTTCACCGCCTCGCGCGGGTATTCACTTCTCTTCCGCGGGTATTTCACTTCTGCACGTGGGCTTCACTTCTCTTCCGCGGGTATTTCACCGCTCCGCGCGGGTATTTGCTTCTCTTCCGCGGGTATTTCACCGCCTCGCGCGGGTATTCGCTTCTCTTCCGCGGGTATTTCACCGCTCCGCGCGGGTATTTGCTCCTCTTCCGCGGGTATTTCACCGCTCCGCGCGGGTATTCGCTTCTCTTCCGCGGGTATTTCACCGCCTCGCGCGGGTATTCGCTTCTCTTCCGCGGGTATTTCACCGCTCCGCGCGGGTATTCGCTCCTCTTCCGCGAGTATTTCACTTCTGCACGCGGGCTTCACTTCTCTTCCGCGGGTATTTCACCGCCTCGCGCGGGTATTCGCTTCTCTTCCGCGGGTATTTCACCGCTCCGCGCGGGGCTTTGCTTCTCTTCCGCGGGTATTTCACCGCTCCGCGCGGGTATTTGCTCCTCTTCCGCGGGTATTCACTTCTCTTCCGCGGGTATTTCACCGCCTCGCGCGGGTATTCGCTCCTCTTCCGCGGGTATTTCACCGCCTCGCGCGGGTATTCGCTTCTCTTCCGCGGGTATTTCACCGCTCCGCGCGGGTATTTCACTTCTGCACGCGGGCTTCACTTCTCTTCCGGGTATTTCACCGCCTCGCGCGGGGCTTTGCTTCTCTTCCGCGGGTATTTCACTGACCCGCACGAGTATTACACCCATTAATCTTGATTACTCGCTCTAGTAGCTTCCTTTGAAATTTTCACTTTCCAGAAAACTATAGTAGTGCTATCTTTGACACCATTTTTTTGGATATTCTTTAACATTGACCAAATGCTTTCCTTATCGTTTGTGTTACAGAAGGAATTGTAAATGTTAATTGGGTTAGCGTATGGTTCATGAGGACATTCAAGTAAGCCATCTGTAGTTAGAAAAAGACGATTTTCTCCTTTTCTTAATTCTTTAATTCCTACACTATAGCAAGGGACGTCCTGTTCAAACGTGTTGACTTGTCCTATCCATTCGTAAAATTGCCTTTGATTTAATTGAAACTGACCTAATGCAGCCAATTCTTCGTGAAGTAAAAAAAGAACGCAGTCTCCAATCGAAAACCACCATACATATTTATCCTTTCTTACAACAATTAAACACGCAGTTTCTCCAGTAATATTGCGGCAAATAGATAAGAATTGTTCCGCTTGAAATATAGTTAAAATTTTCTTTTCGATCCTTTTGAAGGTTTGATGATTTGTCGGTAAAGATAATAAATGTGTAAATTCATTTTTATGAGCAAGAAATTGTTCGATAATTTTTTGAGCACTCTCAGATGTATTATGAGCATCTAGTAAAATGGAAAACTCCCAATCTTGCTTTTCATCTAGCCATACTAAGCAACCGTCTTCGTTTTTATATTGTCCTGCGTCGGAGTTACCACCATATCGTCCAACAATAACATGTTTAATTTGATAAAGATTCGGGTGATCTATGAAGTTGTCTTGGCTACCTATCCAACTAAAATCTTCTATAGATTCACTCATATGCATTATTCTCAAGATATGTTTTTATTCGAGTACAAAGCTTAACAACTTCTATATTGTCACCCATAGGGGCATTTTCCCAATCATACACATCATTTGGTCCCCAATACTGTTTAGGCGTATTCGGATATCGAGGAACTAAATGCATATGCAAATGTGGCACTGAGTTTCCAGAAACCAATGAATAGATATGCTCTGCATTCTCACACTCCATAATTGCCTTACTAACTCTAGCCATAATAACACCAAATGCTTTTGCCTCTTCTATAGTCATATCTCCAAGAGTAGGAACATGTCTTTTTAAATCAATCATGATATGACCTATATAATTTGGTGCTCCAGTTCTGTCTATATGCCCAACATAAACGTATTTGTCTTCATAAATCCTTAACTCTGAAGCTAGAATGTTGCCAGCATGTTTATTGCAAATAAAACATTCCTCCATTAATCCTCACTCCTCCGTCTAAATTTTCGAAATTATAACACATTTATCAATAAGTTGGGATATTTTTCCGATCTAATAAAAAATAGAGTTACAAATTACATATGAATTTGTAACTCTATTTTAGACAGTCTCTTTTCGAATTCCTAAAACTCATAATGGAAAGCAATTTTATAAAGCTCCATTAACTCTTCCTGTGTCGGGACTTTAGGATTATTTCCAGGGCTACCGCTGGCAATTGCATCAGCTGCCATTTTTGGAATAGCATCGTAAAACGCTTGCTCATCAATTCCCCATTGTTTCAAATTCCCTATATCCATCTTCTTGCACATTTCCTTAATTGAAACAATAGCTAAATCGGCAAGCTCTTCTTGAGATAACAGTTCATTATCTTTATTGAAAAACTTACCTAGATCTGCTAGTCGATCGACACAAGCATCCTTTGAAAATTCTAATACTGCTGGCAGAAGCATTGCATTTGAAATACCATGTGGTACATGAAATAGCGCTCCTATTGGACGAGACATGCCGTGCACTAAAGCAACAGAAGCATTTGAGAATGAAAGACCTGCTTGCATTGAGCCTAGTGACATCGCTTCCCGCGCATCAATTTCGTTACCTTGCTCATAAACTTTTAAAATATTATTAACGATTAGCTCCATAGCTGATAATGCAAGAGCATTCGAGTACGGATGTGCTAATCGAGATAAATAACTTTCAATGGCATGACTTAATGCATCGATACCAGTTGCCGCAGTAATGGATGGTGGAGATGTAACCGTTAAAATCGGGTCAACAATAGCTATATTTGGCATAAATGCGGGCTGCTTAATCATCATTTTCACTTCATTTTTCGTATTAGTAATGACGGTTGCATCTGTTGCTTCTGAGCCCGTTCCCGCTGTTGTCGGTATTGCGATATGTGGAATCGGTGCTTGCTCTGCAATTTTTTCCATTTTCATATAATCGCCAATGTAGCCACCATTTGTTGCGACTACTGCGATAGCTTTTCCTGTATCGATACAGCTCCCGCCACCGACGGAAATAATAAGATCACAACCCTCAGACTGTAAAATATGAAGCCCCTCCGCTACATACGTATCCACTGGTTCCGTTGTTACCCCTAAATATGAAAGCGTTTCCAATCCATTGTCTCTTAAGAATGTGCTACATTGATTAACAAAGCCTAAGCGATCCATGATCGGATCACTAATGATAAGTGCTTTAGTCCCTAATTTTTTTGCATATACGCCCACTTCTTCAAAAGAATCTCGTCCATAAACGATTGTTCCTGGTGAATGAACTGTATAGATTGTTTTTGTTTGAATCATATTTCACCCTCCTAAGCTATTGTGCTGTATAACCGCCATCCAAAAGTATTGTTTGACCTGTTATACCCTTTGCCATATCACTAGCTAAATAAAGCGCAAGTCCTGTAACTTCCGATACATCTAGTAAACGTTTTTGAGGAACGAGTGGATATAGCACCTGCTCAAGCACTTCTTCTACTTGAATTCCCCTTGTCTTTGCCAAATCCCTAAACTGATTACGCACTAATTCTGTATCGACATATCCTGGACAAATGGCATTCACGGTTATCCCCTCAATTGCAACCTCTAGTGCAGCCACTTTCGTTAAACCGACAAGCCCATGTTTTGCGGCATTGTATCCAGCTTTACCTGCAAACCCAATAACGCCATTAATAGATGCCATGTTAATAATGCGTCCAAACTTATTTTTCTTCATATGTGGTAAAACATATTTCATTGCTATAAAAGGCCCAACAAGCATCACCTTTTGCATAGATTCGAAGATTTCAGTCGCGAAATCCTCTATAAGAGAAACACGCTGAAACCCTGCGTTGTTGATTAAAACATCTATTGTCTGAAACTTTTTAACAGTAAAGTCAATCGCATCACATATAGCTTGTTCATTTGTAACATCGCATGTGTATGCAGTTAATTGCGGATTATGCTTAACTGCCTCTGCTAAAAGCTGTTCATTTATATCTGTTATCACTACATTCGCTCCCTGCTCAGCAAACGCTAATGCCATGGATAACCCGATACCACGAGCTGCTCCAGTAATAAAAACTGTTTTTCCTTTCACCTCAAAGTCCTCCTACATTCCTAGTGAGAATAATATGATTGCGATTATCGTACCTATGATTGGTATAATGACAGTTAAGGCACCAAATGGCATATAAGCATCTTTATGCTTTTCATTGCATACAGAATTGATCGTTGTTACTACATAACCACCATGCGGCAATGAATCGAGAGACCCCGACGCAATAGCAATTGTACGGTGTAATGCTTCGGTATCAACTCCCATGTCAATATAGTGAGGCGCAAGTAAAGGCATTGCAATTGTTTGACCGCCAGAAGCTGAGCCTGTTAAACCAGCTATTACAGCAATGGCTAATGCACCGCCAATTAACGGGCTTCCAGGAATATTAGTCATAACGTCAACAGTTGCCACGAATGATGGTGTAGCTTTTACCACACCTCCGAAACCAACCACCGCTGCTGTATTAGCAATAGCTACAACAGCACCCATAGCACCAGCTCCTAGTGTGGCACCGACAGATTTTGAATATTTATAGCTCACTAAATAAGCAGTAATACATCCACTCGTTAATGCCACAATTAAAGCTGAAGTTCCAAGAGAATTATGGAACACAAAGGAAATACCTAAAACTACTAATAGTGGTACAACACTTAAAATTGGACTCGGAAGCTTACGAGATTCATCAACTACTGGGTCATTAGATCGTTCTATAAATACCTCTCCGCTTTTTACTGCACGTTTGATCATCCAATTTAGCCACAGTGACCCACCAATTGCCATAAAAATTGCAACAACTATACTTACTTCCCATCCAGCATATGGCGTTGTACCAAGGTATGGAATAGGAATCCAGTTTTGAATTTCCGGTGAACCTGCTGAGGTCATCGTAAAGGTTACAGAACCTAAACCAAGTGCAGCAGGTATAAAGCGACGAGGAAAATTCGCTTGCTTGAATAAACTAATAGCCATTGGATAGACCGAGAAGGCTACGATAAACACTGAGACACCACCATATGTTAGTACAGCTGCAGCAAGTACTACTGAATAGGCTGCATATTTCACTCCAATTTTTTCTACAATCCATTTAGAAACACTATCGGCCGCCCCAGTATCCTCCATTACCTTTCCAAAAATAGCACCTGCCATGAACATTAAATACCATGAACCAACGAATCCCGTAAACCCGTCCATATAACTTGTTAAGAAGTTAGTCTGATTCTCATCAGCTGTTTGTGGAAAAAATGCTAGACCATTCGTTACTGCCGCTATCAATGCTGTCAACGGCGCTGAAATCAGTAAATTTACGCCTCTCATCGTTAAATACACGAGTAAAGCTAAACTACCAAAAAGCCCAACGTATTCTAACATCCCATCCTCCTCATATTCTTTTTGAAAAAAGAGCTGTAAAAGAACACAGCTCTTCTATTTTATTAGTCGTTATTACTTGGGAATGCAAACGTAGATGCTGTCGATACTTGACCTGTCATCCAACGCTCTGATATTGTTTTTGTTTTTGTAAAGAAGCGTGCCTGATCAGGACCAAACATATGCCCTTCACCAAAACGAGAGCCTTTAAATCCTGCAAAGTTATGGTAACCAACTGGAATAGGAATTGGTACATTCACGCCAACCATCCCAACATCGATTTCTGTTGTAAATTTACGAGCTGCTAAACCGTCATTCGTAAAGATTGTTACTCCATTTCCAAGCTCATGCTTATTAATAAGTTGGATGGCTTCATCTAATGAATCAACACGTACAACATTTCGAGCTGGACCGAATATTTCTTGTTCGTAAATTTCCATGCCTGGTTTTACGTTATCTAGCAATGTTGGCCCTACAAAGAATCCTTTTGACTCTTTGACAATATCGAGCTTACGACCATCACAAATAACCGTCGCACCTTCAGACTCGCCTCGTTTAATAGCCGCAATAATCGCTTCCTTCGATTGCTGTGAAATGACAGGGCCAAAATCTGTCTCTGGATCTGTATATGAACCTACCTTCAAGTTAGAGATTTTCTCCTTTAAGATTTCAACAAGACGATCTGCTGTATCCTTGCCAACAGGCATAATCGTTGAAATGGCCATACAACGTTGAGAGGCTGCCCCATAAGCTGCTCCGATAAATGCATTTGCTACCTGATCAAGATCTGCATCAGGCATCACAACCATATTGTTTTTCCCTCCACCAAGAGCTGTAACACGTTTACCGTATTTCGAGCCTGTTTCATAAATATATTGGGCAACTGGTGTCGATCCTACAAATGAAATTGCTTGTACAATCGGGTTCTCTAATAGTTCATTCACTGCATCTTTATCCCCGTTTACTACCGTCCAAATACCATCTGGTAAACCAGCTTTTTTCCAAAGTTCGCTCACATATAAGGCAGTCATAGGAACACGCTCAGAAGCTTTTAAAATAACTGCATTGCCGACAGCAATTGCCATACTTGTTTGTGCTAAAGGCACCATGATTGGGAAGTTAAATGGCGAGATAGCCGCTACAACACCTAATGGATACTTTGCAGAGTAGGCATTAATCTGACCACCGACGTTGACAGAATACTCTCCCTTCATTAAATGAGGTGCACTAATAGCTAAGTCAACAGACTCCAAACCACGTGTAATTTCACCTTTCGCATCCTCAATTGTTTTACCGCTCTCTGTACAAATAACTTGTAGAAGTTCCTCCATATTTTCAGTAATAAGATTACGGAACTTTAATACAATCTCAGCACGTTTTGCTACTGACGTATCTCTCCATTGTGGAAACGCTGCCTGTGCTTTATCAATAGCCTCCCGCGTTTCTTCTACAGTTGCCAGTGGAACCTTTGCAATTACCTCACCCGTCGTTGGATTATATACTGACCCGAAACGTCCACTTTTCCCTTCCACTAGTTCTCCACCAATAAAGTGTGTTAAAGTTTTAACCTCTTGTGCTGTTGTCATATTTTTAGTCCTCCTTTAAGATTGTTCAATTTTACAGTTTTCTTTTAGACTTAAATAAGTGGCAGACATATCATTTTCTCCATAGCCCTGCTGAGAAATATCGCTATAAAGATCCACTAATTTTTCCCCGATTCGAAGTGGTACCCCTGCTTCATCTGCCATATTTTTTGCAAGCTTCAAATCTTTTAGTAATAGATTTGTAGAAAAACCTGGCTGATAGTTGTCGTTTTTCATGTATTCCAAATAATTGCGTTCATAAATACGGCTTTGACCATAACTATTACTTAATACTTCATACAGCGTATCTGCATGGATCCCCATTTTTTCACCAAGCACGATTGTTTCAGCGACTGCTTCTGTATAGAATCCAATCATTAAATTATTGAGTAATTTTATACGTGTACCTACACTTGGAGACGTACCAAGATGATAAATATTTTTCCCTATTATTTGGAAAATTTTAGACCCAGTTCGATAATCCTCCTCTTTACCACCAACCATTATCGTAAGTGTTGCATTAATAGCACCTATAACGCCTCCACTAACAGGTGCCCCAAGATAACTTAATCCCAATAATTGTGCTTCCTTATGTAAGGAATCATTTAATTCGGGATTCACCGTACTAAAGTCTATTAATAAACATCCTTTCTTAGCATGGTGCAATATACCTTGTTCAGATCTATATACTTGTTCTACTACTTGTGGTGTCGGCAAGCTAGTCATGATAATATCACTTTGCTCAGCAACTTCCTTTGCTGTTGCAAGTCCAACTCCACCTTCTTTTTTAAATTGCTCAATTGCTTGCGAATTAATATCAAAACCATAAACCTTATAGCCAGCCTTTAATAAATTTACTGACATCGGTAACCCCATATTGCCTAAGCCGATAAAACCTAATTTCTCCGTCATTATTGACCTCCCCTGCTCCTTGAAAATTCGAGAAACACTAGCCAACTCTACTCCTTTGTCGTAACATTAATAACAAAATATTAATTAACCGCAGTCATTGACCCCAGTCAATTAAATGATAATCAAACTAAATCCCTTACGTCAATCAAAATATTTTATATTTTCAGATTTTTTGTAAGGGCATCTTAATATACTTATTTCGGAGGAATATGAGAACATGAATCCACTAACGAGCCGTCAAAAAAAGGCAATAGAAACACGGGCAAAATTACTTAAAACATCTTTAGATTTATTTAATAAACATGGATATGAGCATGTATCCATTGAACAAATTACGAAAGCATGCAATGTATCGAAGGGAACGTTTTACACTTATTTCCCAACTAAGTACGATGTTATTTTAGAAAAATTTAAGGAACTCGATAGTTTTTATAGCACTGTAGAAAAAAATATCGACTCTTCTTTACCAGCAAGCGAAAAAATTTTAACGCTTTATCAAGAGCAAATGAAGTATTTAACGAACGTTGTTGGAAAGGATTTATTGCGTACAGTCTATACTGCGGCGATGACAAGTCAAGTGGAACAAGATCATTATTTAATTAGTCCACAAAGGAAAATATTCCAAATAATTAATACTTATTTAGAGGATGGCATTCGTCTTGGAGAATTTCGTCAAGATTTGCAGGTTACTCAAGTACAGGCTATTATTCAGCGTTGTATGCGTGCAAATGTCTATGATTGGCTAATTCATAATGACGACTTCAATTTATCTGTGGAAATGGCGCAATTTACAGCTATTGTTTTAGATGGATTGAAAGCAGAAAATAAATAACCAACTTTTAGAAGAGGTTGCATAGAGAGCTCGGGTGAAGACATTTTCTGATTAGGTTGTATTGAATCTCTATTTGCTCGGTCTTCCTAAAGCTCTACAACAAAGTAGCACTTCATCAGAATTGATGAAGTGCTACTTTGTTTGTTGGCTTTAGCTAACAAAATATTTATTAACAATGGTTTCTACGGGCAATGGCTTGTTATATAAATAGCCTTGTCCTTTTTGGCATTGGTGACGTTTTAGAAAATCGACCTGTGATAGTTCCTCGATTCCTTCAGCTACGACCTCCAACCCTAAATTATGGGACATTGAAATAATGGCTTTAATAATGGCCTCATTTTTATCATCTTTCGTAATATCCGCTATAAACGATTGGTCAATTTTTATAATATCTATCGGATAACGTTTTAAATAGCTTAAAGATGAATAGCCCGTTCCAAAATCATCCACGGAAACATAAACACCTAGCTGCTTTAATTCGGTTAAAATTGAAAATGTTTCATGGACATTCGTCATAGAGCTTTCGGTAATTTCCACCTCTAATAATTCAGGTGGCACATTATATTTTTTCAAAGCCGCTTTAATTTTCCGAGCAAAGTTTTCTTTTCTAAATTGTTTTGGCGAAATATTGATGGCAATTCGTACTGGTCGATAGCCATTCATCTGCCACTCTTTTTGATAGCGACACACCTCGTCAATAATCCAATCACCGATTTCAATAATTAAGCCTGATGCCTCTGCAATGGGTATAAACTGTGCAGGTGACACAAAGCCAAATTTCCGGTTATTCCATCGTAATAATGCCTCAAAGCTATTAATACTGTTATTCGTTAAATCCATTTGTGGCTGTAAATGGATACTTAACTCGTTAAATTCGATAGCACGACGTAAATGCGCCTCCATTAGTGCCTCATTTGGAAAAATAGTTGTCGTATCTTCACGATAGTAACGGTAGTGTGAACGACCATGGTCTTTTACAGAAAATAATGCTTTATCTGCTTTACGTATAAGTGTTTCTAAATCTTTGCCATCCGCTGGACTAAGGGAGATACCAATCGACACACTAATAAAATATTCCTGCCCATCAATCATGAATGGCTGTTTTAATGCATCTAAAATAGCATTGGCCGTCTGTTCAATTTTGTCGACGGTTGCATCTTTTAGAACAAAAATAAATTCATCGCTATTATAACGATAAAACGAGCATTTAGCGTGACAGAGCTCCCTAAGTCTTTGACTAAACATTCGTATAAGCTCATCACCCTTACTTTCGCCAAGGGATTCATTAAATTTTTTAAAACGATCAATATCCATCAAAATAATAGCTGCTTGCTTATTTTGCTTTTTATCATTTAAATGCTGAAGCCACTGTTCCTTTAAAGCCTTACGATTCCAAATACCCGTTAATTCGTCCATTAATGCTAGGTAATAAAAGGCTTGATGATCATTCATAAATGAGGTTGCGTCTTTCACAAATAAATGTACACCTATAATTTCACCATTAAAGTATGTTGGATGCGTTCGTAAATAAAATGATTCTTTACTTAACAGTTGTTGTTTAAACAAGCATTCTGGCATACCAAATGCTGAGCCCTCAATAGTTTTTGCAAATAATAATTTAAATTCGTCGATATACTTACTCTCTAATAATGTAAAAATATTTTGTCCGATCAAGCTTTGTTGTTCTTTTAACAACTGAGAAGTGGCAGCAACATTTTGATGAATAATGCGACCTTGTAAATCAGCTGTTAACACCGGACATACGTGCTGTTCCACAAATTGCAAATAAGGTTCTACTTCAATTTTCTTCTCACGTAGAATAACTGCTACAACTGAATTTTCTAAGTGCTGTACACGAACAGCAAATGTTTTTACTTTGTGCTCCGTACATACTTCTAGTCTTTGCTCTAGATTTATTTGTTGTTGTACTATATTCGATAATTGTAGCCAGCACTGCTCCGTAAAAAATTGTTCAGCGTTAGTAGCTTTCACATCTTGTAGCTTCAAAAATGACGGTAGTTTATCGTTAAAATTAACGACTTCAAACGCTTTTGTATCCACTTTTCTCAAACATACGACCGCATCAAATGGATTAAGTTGTATGATTTGATGATAGTCTGCAAATTGCGCTACATTCTCTTTATATTTTTTCATTATATCCCTCACTAAGTAGCGTGTTTGCTTATTCTTCGTCTAGCGTAGGTTTTAGTGCATCCTTTAGGAAAATTTCCTGACTGTTAATTGGATCTTCACCACGATCAAATTCTTTATAATGATATTTTCCATTGGAATCTTGAATACGAGCTTTTGCTGTATCCTCAAGTTGTGTATTCATAATGTTAATAATACGAGCTTTGGCTTCGCTTGCATATACTGGGAATAAAATTTCCACACGTTTAATCATATTACGAGTCATCATATCCGCCGAAGACAAATATACTTTATTTTCCCCATTATGATGGAACCAATAAATACGCGAATGCTCGAGGAAACGACCAACAATGCTCGTTACTGTTATGTTTTCACTAATTCCAGGGATGCCTGGTCTAATGCAACAAATTCCACGAATGATCAGCTCTACTTTCACACCTGCAATCGATGCCTCATATAGCTTCATCATTAAGTCTTTGTCCGTTAGTGAATTCATTTTAGCTCGAATAAAACCATTACCATGCTTCTTATGACAGGCAATTTCCTCATCCATTAAGCGGATAAATTCATCACGAATATCAAACGGGGCCACAACTAAATGATTAAAAGTTGGTTTCTCTGTATAGCCACTTAAATAGTTAAAGAAGTTAGTGGCATCAATGCCAAATTCCTTATCTGTTGTTATGATACCCATATCTGTATAAATTTTTGCAGTTGCATCATTATAATTTCCTGTACCCAGATGAACAAAGCGCTCAATTTTCCCATTACGACGACTTACAACAAGCGTTATTTTCGAATGTGTCTTTAAGTTATTCATGCCGTAAATAACAAGGCAGCCAGCTTGCTCAAGTTGCTTTGCCCAAAGAACATTATTTTCTTCATCAAAACGTGCTTTTAATTCAACTAAAACTGTTACCTGTTTACCATTTTCTGCTGCAAGCTTTAAGGCTTGTATAATGGGTGAATTACCACTTACACGATATAAAGTTTGTTTAATCGCTAAAACGTTCGGATTAACGGCCGCTTCTGCAATAAAATCTACAATTGGCGCAAATGATTCAAACGGATGATGGAAGAAAATGTCTTGTTGCAGCGCTTTTTCAAAAATATTTTCATCCGATTGCAAATCTAATGGCGGCTGTGGGATAAAGCTTTCATATTCTAAATGTTCTCGACCAACAGATATACCTTTTACAAAAGAGAACATAAATGTTAAATCTAATGGTCCATCTATATGGAAAACATCCGTTTCTTCAATTTCAAATTCATCGAGTAAGTATGAAAGCACTTCCTCACTCATCTCACCCTCACGAACTTCGAGACGACTGCCTACACCCCATTTGCGTTTTTTCAGCTCTTTTTCGATTTCTACAAGTAAATCTCTTGCGCCTTCTTCATGAATCGTTAAATCAGCATTACGTGTCAAACGGAAAGCCTGCGCTGATTTGACACTGTAACCATAAAAGAGCTTTTCTATATGCGCTACAATCACGTCTTCTAATAAGACAATAACCGTCTCTCCGTCTGCTGATGGTACTTTAATATAACGATCTAAAACAGATGGAACTTGTACAATAGCTACCTTTTCATGATTCTCAATGTCCGCTTCATCTTGCTCTAATAAAACAAGTAAATTTAATGTTTTACCAAGCAAAGTCGGGAAAGGACGGTAAGCATCTACAGCTACGGGTGTTAAAACAGGGAAGATTGTTTCTGCAAACATTTCATTGATAAATGCTTTCTGTGCACTATTTAAGTCTTTCATGTCTGCGATATGTACATTATGCTGTGGTAATAAATCATATATTAAGTGTCTGTAAACTTCAGTTTGTCGGCGCACTAATGCCTGAGTTCGTTCTGCAATTTTCGCTAATTGCTCTTTTGGTGTTAAGCCTGACTTATTTTCGGGCTTATGGAAACCTGCACGCACTTGATCCTGTAGTCCTGCAACACGCACCATGAAAAATTCATCTAAATTCGAACTAAAAATTGCTAAAAACTTCAATCGTTCTAGCAGAGGATTATTGATATCCTCTGCTTCCTCTAAAACTCGTTCATTAAAGGCAAGCCAGCTTAATTCACGGTTGTTATAGTATTGCGGTTTAGCGATTTCCTCTAGTAATCGACCTTGTATTTCTGTTGATTCCTTTTCATTTAACTGATTATTCGTAATTTCAGTTGTCATAATTGTTCAACCCTACTTCCACAAAGTTTATTTTTATCGGTATCTTTAGTGCGCGCTCTAGATGTTTTTTTTGTCGGTTTGCTTGGTATTTTTCAGCGTCCGCATTATTTTTCACATAGATGCTAAGCTGTACATAATCCTCTTTTGTTTGCATCTTTATAGTCTTAACAATTGTTCGTTTAGACACATTTAACGCATAGACAAATTTCAAAAAAGCACCAAAGTCTCGTATTTTGCGATACTCCTCACGACTCATCCATTCTGTAAACGGAGCAGCGAATCGCTGATAATAATCTTTATTTTTATACGAAGCTAAAAGTGCTAATTTTACACGTTCCTTATGACTTAACCCATCGATAGTTTGGTTCGCAATTAAATAAAAAGTATGCTGACTAGCCGAACTTAACTCAATATACTCCCCAATATTAAACACCCTCGCCGCTTTCGACAATAAGTGCAAATCTTTTGGATGATGTTGTAAATAACCAAAGTGGCAACATTCACGGTACAATTGATCCGTTAACTGCATTAAATAGTCCGCTTCTTCTTCAGAACGACCATACTGACGAGCAAATCTTTTAGCGTTTCCCTCAAACACATTGTATTTATCAAACGCACTTTTATCTGTTTGTAAAATACGCTGTATAACGAGCCCTTCTCGCAAACCCTTTTTTGTTATCTGGAATAATTCACTTCCAACAATTTCCATCAACGCATTAAAAACCTCTAATGCAGGAACGATGATATCCGCACGATCTGTCGAAAGCCCATCTAACTGTTTCAAATCATGAAAGCTTAAATTATTTAAAAATACACTGAGCTCATCTAAATTGCCCTGCGTCATTTCGTAGCCATGTACACTTGCGATTGGATATGCATGTTTTTGTTGATGAATTTGGGCAATATTTCGAGCACTACCGCCAATAGCAATAATCGGTAAACCAATATTTTGAATCCATGAAAGTGATTTGAACTGTTCCTTCACAAATGCAATTAGTTCCTTTTTTTCACTACCATTCATAATCTCGCCCTTTACGAAACGTTGCTTTAAAGAAACTGTACCAAACGGGAAACTATGAGATTTCTGTAGTTCTTTATTTTCAAATAGCGTTATTTCTGTACTACCGCCACCAATATCGACTGTTACAGCGGACTTTGTGCTTATAGAATGCGCCACTGCAACAAAGCCATAATATGCCTCTTCTTCTTCAGTTAAAAGCTCTATTTGAATGCCTGTCTGTTTTTTCATTAAGGTCAGTATTTCTTCTCTATTAGTTGCCTGACGGATTGCAGCTGTTGCAGCAGCTTTCACATCAGTCACTTCATAATCATCAAGTATTGCTTTATAAGTCAATAATGTTTCTGTTAATACTTTTATACCTTCTTCAGACATTTCACCAGAGGGCTGTAAATATGTACGTAAACGTGCAACCGTTTTAATATTTCCTATCTCACGAAGTCCCTCTTCTTTATCATATCGATACAATACTAAGCGAACAGTGTTTGAGCCAATATCGATAATAGCGGTTTTTAAATCATTCAAATAATCACTTCCTTAGCGCATGCATAGTATTAATGGATCTACATCAAATATGGAGGTGAACCACAATGTATAAGTACTCGAACATTGGGGTGCTCTCCTCTTTTTCGTCGACTAATGGTTTGCCTTCCTCGTTGTATATTATTTTTCCCTAGCCTCATGTATCTATACAAAAAAGCCGGAGCCTAAAAGAGGCATCCGACTTTCTTACATTATTAATATACTTTCAGGATACCCATTATTAATATTGTGAAGTACCTTTTCCAACTTTAATTTTATTTTATATGATAAGTTGGTCGATTCGTAAAATAAGCTCCGTAATTTCTGGCTTACTAATTTGATCCTCTGCACCTACTTGGTCACCTTTATGACGAAGATCATCTGTAATTAAGCTTGAGAAAATAATGACAGGAAGCTTTTGGAGATCTGGATGCTCCTTTATTTTACGCGTTAAATGATGCCCATCCATTTGTGGCATTTCAATGTCCGTCACAACTAATTGAATATGCTCGGCTACATCGCTACCACTTTTAACGATAGCTTGGAGGTATTCATAAGCATCATGGCCGTTTTCAAAGAATTCAACATTCTCATAACCTGCTTCATTCATAGTATCGAATAAGAGCTTACGTAATAATGGTGAATCTTCTGCAATTAAAATTCGTTTTTCAGAACGCTCACGTTTACCAAGCTTTTTAACGGCTTCTACACTAATACCAGAATCGGGATTTATGTCTACCATAATTCTCTCGAAATCAAGCAATAAAATCATTTGCTCGTTTTGCTTAATAACACCAATAACTTGTGATGTTCCTCCCTGATACATATCAGAAGGCTTCTCGATTTGATTCCATGAGATACGGTGAATCTGTGTTACATTATCTACATGAAATACTACACGCTGTTTATTAAACTCAGCTACAATATATTTTTGCTGAGAACTACGCTCTTGACTTTGAATACCTAATACTCGGAGCATATCAACTACTGGTAATACCTCACCTCGTAATTGAATGATCCCTTCTACATGCGGGTGCGCGTGTGGAATAAATGTTACTGGAATCGGTTGAATAATTTCTTTTACTTTAATAACGTTAATACCAAATTTATTATTAGCTACTTCAAATTCAACAATTTCTAGCTCATTTGTGCCACTTTCTAATAATATACCTTTATGTTCCAAAGCAACCCCGCTCCTTTCTATCCAACTTCTATTTATAATTCAATTGTATCATAGGCGATACATTTCTCCTACTTGCTTTTTCCAATTTTATTATTAACATGGCTCGCCATCCATAACACGGGTGAACTACCATACAGTAAACAAAAAGCCAATTGGCTCTCCAAGCGCCCTCAGGAAAGTGTTCAGCCGGATATACATGGAATGCGTATATGTCTTATCTAATATCATCTCCAACTTTTGAGCCATTGACTTTTAAATGTATCAATAGGCCAATTATCGTCATCACAATTAATGTCGATAACGCAACACGACTCGCTAGCGTTCCATAATCTTTCATCCATAACGTAACGGTTCCGTAGACTGCTGGCCCGATAATGGAGGATACTTTACCCGAAAATGCAAATAAGCCAAAGAACTGACCCCGTTTTTCTTCAGGAGACAATTCAATAATATATGTTCTAGATGTTACCCACATGGATCCTAGCGACACGCCAAACATACTACCTGCAAGCCAGAACATCCATTGCTCAGTCGCGAAAACAGCAAATGCTAAAGCAACTATCATTAATATTGCCACCATAGTTATCGCACGTTTGGCACCGATTGCTTTTGTAATATAACCAAATGCAAAAGAGCCAATAATAGTTGACACCGTAGACACTAAATAAAGCACGATAAATTGACCTGAAGTAAAGCCTACGATTGTTGTTGCATATACAGCCATCATTGCAATAGTTGTTGCAATTGCATCATTTAAAAAGAAGTAAGCAATCATAAAGGTGAAAATAGCTTTATATTGCTTCATGTCCTTAAAGGTTTGAACAATTTCCTTATACCCATCTAAAAATTTAATAGGCTTTCGTTGAGATGTTGGTATCGGTGTATCTTTATTAATAAAAAATAATGGCAAAGAAAATAATAAATATAAAATGGCAGTCGGAATAAATGCTCGATGGAAATCACTGTTTCCTACGTATAAATAAACAAGTAGTCCCAATATTGTACCAAGATACCCAATCGCTACCCCATAGCCCGAAATAAGGGGCATTTCCTCTTTTGTCCCTAAATCACCCATCATGGAATCATAAAATACTAGACTGGAATTAAAGAAAAATTTTGCGATGATAAAACTAGCTACAACTAAAAACAAACTAAGTGGCACACCCGAAAAATTTGTTGGCAACTGTAAATTCGCAAAAATCCCCATCATAAAAGTAAAGAAGATGGATATAGATGCAAACCATACTATGAATCTCTTTTTATAGCCTGTTTGATCGATCCATACTCCAAAAAGTGGCGAAAAAAGAACGAGAAACAAGCTAGCGATCGCATTCGCATAAGAAATAAATGTACTTGCCACCTGCTGCATTACCTCATTCGTCCCTAAAACCTCATCCATATAAAACGGGAAAAATATCGTATTAATATTTGAAGAAAATATTGTATTCGCAAAATCATAAAATGCCCATGACAAAATTGGCAATGATAAATAAAGTGCTAACTGACTCCGATGCTGGACGTCTACTGTTGAATTCCGCTTCATAAAACCCTCCTTCCCTTCTCTATATTATTAAATAAATTCCCTCATGTAATAAAAAATACCTTTTATTTAATGAAAATTAACACTATTTACAATATACATGCATTTTTATTTAACTAACACTCTAAAATTCTCCTTAGCTGCGAGAAACTTAAGATTTACTTATTAAACAATGACTTTAGTACTTTTATAAGTTAAACAGTAACTTCTATACCTTCATAATAAAAAATATCCAAGCCCACCTCGCTTGGATATTACTGTTTTTGCAAAACTATTGTCAAAAAATAAGATGTCTATCCATCTACTCGCTTTATTCTGGGAAGAATCGAGCCACATACTTCGCTTTGTAGCTTATGTCGCTAAGATAGCACTGTATTTTCACACATGCTATGTGAAAGTCGTTGATTGGAGTGGAGGCTGGGTGACTCCTTGGGGATCAGCGATATAGAGGAACGAAGACTATAAGCATCACATCCTGTGATAACGCCTTCGTGACCAACATCCTGTTCGCCCGAGACCCTGGAGCGAGCAACGCGAGTGAAGCGGCTCATCGGATGCACCCAGGAAAGCACCCAGCCGGAACGGAAATCAACCCCTCGCTCTGAAAAAGAGAGCCATACTTTTTTGACGGAAATCCCCTTCAATTTCCTTACCATTTCCCAACAACTCTAAAAGGATATCCAAGCCCCCTCGCTTGGATATCCTTTTTACTATTCTTCTATATTCACCCACATAGAAGACCATTGTTCAATTGCTTTAAGGACCGGTGCAAGTGCATGTCCTTTTTCTGTTAGCTTGTATTCAATCACTACTGGTGTTGATGGAATAACCGTGCGCTCCACAATGTTCTCAATCTCTAACTCTTTTAATCTTTCCGTTAACACACGACTGCTAATACCCACTTTATTTTTTATCGTTGAGTATCGTTGAGGACCTTCCAATAACTGATATATAAGCAGGGTGTTCCAGCTATGATTTAATGTTTTCAGTGCTTTTTCAAATCGGGGACAAATTTTTTTTTGATCCAAATTTTCCTGCCTCCAATGTATTTTGTTCTTATATAACAGTATATCATTTTTTCGAAAATCATTTCCAAAAATAAAATTTAGTTACTTGACAAAAGTTATTTTTAAAAATAAACTAAGTTACGAAATGTAAGCTAAAAAACAAAAGGAGTTTATTTAACTATGCAAAATATCGGTTCAACTATTTTACGTGTGGTGCTTGGCATTATTTTTGCAACTCACGGTTTCCAAAAGTTTCAGGGAGGTATCGGCTTCACAGCTGATTATTTTGATGCCATTGGTATTCCAGGCTTCATGGCTTATATTGTTGCCATTATAGAATTAGTCGGTGGTGTAGCCATTATTTTAGGCTTAGGTACAAGACTTATCGGCGCTTTATTGACAGTAACAATGATCGTTGCCATTTTTACAGCGAAGCTTAGCGTTGGCTTTATCGGGGAAAACGGCTTAGCCGGGTACGAATTGGATTTAGCTTTAGCTGCGATGGCTTTATACTTTGCACTTGCAGGAGCATCTAGTTTTTCTTTAGACGCAAAACTTTTTGATAAAGAGTAATGCTGCCGTAGTTAACTATTTTCTGAGTGAGCTACTAAACCCGAAGTATCTAAGATCGATACTTCGGGTTTCATAAAATTTTATATTCTTCAGTTTTCTAGTGGTCGGTTAACCTCTATTGATAGGCCTTTAAAAGTGCCTGAGTACCGTTTTCACCATAACCCTCTTCTATTAGCCTTTCATACATATCATAAGCAAGTGTTAGACCTGGTAATGTAATTCCCATTTTTTTAGATTCATCTAATGCTATTTTCATATCCTTTACAAAATGCTTGATATAAAAGCCTGGTGCGTAATCTCCTTTGATCATACGAGGAGCTAAATTACTTAACGACCAAGAGCCTGCTGCACCAGACGAAATGGATTGCAATACTGTCGATAAATCAAGTCCAGCCTTTAAACCGTAAGCCAGTGACTCACACACACCAATCATTCCAGATGCAATAACGACCTGATTACACATTTTAGCATGCTGCCCTGCACCAGCTTCTCCTTGATAAACAATATTTTCACCGAAATGATTCATAATTGGTAATACTTTATTGAATGTAGCTTGGCAACCTCCAACCATAATTGATAATGTCCCATTTTGAGCGCCAATATCTCCTCCTGAAACAGGTGCATCCAGCGCTTCTACTCCTTGTTTTTGAGCATGTTCGAAAATTTTCTTTGCCAATGTTGGCTCTGAAGTGGTCATATCAATAACGATATTGCCGGATTCCGCTGTTTGAAATAAACCGTTATCTCCAAAATAAACTTCCTCTACGTCCGCAGGGTATCCAACCATCGTAAAGGCAATATCCTTATGTTTAAATGCTTCTGCTGGTGTACTTGCCCAAGTTGCACCTAACGCCAAGAGTGGCTCCGCTTTCTCCTTTGTGCGTGTAAAAACTGTTACCTCATGACCATTTTTTAATAAATGTTTTATAATACTTGCGCCCATTACGCCTGTGCCGACAAATGCAATACCTTCTTTTCCCATATGTACATACTCCTTTGTGATCAAGGCAATGATTGATCTTTTTAATTGATCAACCGTTAGCACTTATTCTTATCTATAAGTGTAGTTGAATAAGTGCGATAATTCAAACTTCTCTTATTAACTTGTACTAAAAACTTTATGCGCTGCATATATACGAGTAAATCAATTTCATCTTGGCTTAATGAAGACAAAAAAAAGAGAGCAGTAGATGGGGTATCACTGCTCTAAAGGGGAAATGAGAATGTTGCTGTGTTCAAAATAAGTATTCCCCACCAAATGCTTTTTAAACATATTATTTAAAAAGTTTATACTCTGAATACTGGAACATTCTTTCAATCTTCTTGACGCTCTTCTTCTTCAAATGTTGTCTGTCTATAATAAGTATTCATTAACTGATCTAATCTGCGACTCAGTTGAATGGTTTTCGCATTTTGTAACCCGTTCTCTACACCTGAGCGAATCATCATCTCACGAGTTTGTTCCATTTGTTTCAAGAGTAGATTGACCATTCATATAACCCTCCACACACAAATAATCATACCATTATTATACATTTATATTTCATTTCTTACAGCATTAACTTACGACAATGTTCGACAAATCAGCTTCTTGGAATTTCTTGATAAGTATAAATTACGCGTCCATTTTGTTTGGCCTCACCTCTATAATGTTTAAATAAAGGATGTTTTACTAGTACTTCTCGGAACTCATAAAATTGTTCCTTTTCTATCTCTATACTTTTTAATTCCCCGTTTTGTAATTGTTTAAGCATATTTTCGTATTTTTCCATTTTTTTGATTCCTCTCTTTTTTAGCATTCTGTGTAATTAATTATGAATTATTCAAAAAAGGCTTTACGTTTTCCATTTTTTCATGCAAACTGTATATTATTAGTCGATGAAGGAGCTGACTGTCTGTGAAAATAGCTGAAGTTGGAAATATTATCGAGTTTAAAGACGGCTTACAAGGTATAGTCGAAAAAGTAAATGAAAATTCGGTGATCGTTGATTTAACATACATGGAGAATTTCGATTCCCTTGAAATTGAAGAAAAGACGGTCGTCAACCATAAACGTTACAAAATTTTATATACAAATGAAGCTTAATAGTCTGAATAGTCCCTATTTGTCTTTATAGATGATAAGGGACTTTTTTTTTGATAAAATTAAAAGCATGGAGGTCGAATAATGCTTACAAATTCGAAACAAACAATAATATGGCTCCTTTCTTTATTATTCGTTTATGGCATGCTTGCTTTTACCTTTGCAAACCAAGCTGTATTTTGGTACCTATATGCATTTACTTTACTTGTATGTATTGCCATTGCGATTTTAGCTGGTAAAATTGAAGATCAGTTACCGACATGGAAATTTTTACTTTTCGGTATTGGATACGGTACAATAACATACGGTATTATACGCTTTGGCTATTGGCTTGCACCATATATTAATGGTTCATTGGTACAATCAGTACAAAAGTTTTTAGCAAATTATGGACCACAGACTATTTGGCACTATATATTACTTGTATTCATTGTTGCTATTGGTGAAGAGCTCTTTTGGCGTGGCTATGTTCAACAACAGCTGAAACGCTTTATGAGACCTACTTTAGCAGTCATTGTAACAGCGATTTTAAGTGCTATCTCTATTGCAATAAGCGGCTTTATGCTAGGTATGATTGCTGCACTTGTAACCGGCATTATTTGGGGCTTGTTATATGAATGGCGTAAGAGTATGCCACTTGTTATTGTATCCCATGTAGTCTTTGTACTACTCTTATTTTTAGTGTTACCTTTAACATAATAGCATTAAAATTTGGAAACATTTTCTCTTTACCAACGTTTAATAATAAAAGGAGGGCTTTTCATGCAAAAAAAATTAATTTCTCTACCTGCATTATTACTAACAGCCATTTTAGTCGTAGGATGTAACACTTCTGATAAAACAGAGGATTCTGATGTTCAAAAAAATGAGCCATCAAATACTGAACAACAGCAAAAACCATCAGCTGAGGATAAAACTGTAAATGACTCAGAAGAAACGCCTACAAATGAAACAGATAAAGATACTACAGACAAACCAGACACTACAGATAGTGCAAATACTCCGAAACAAGAAGTTAACTATGTACAAAAAGGCAAAGAAAAAACTGAAACAGCAAGCGAATCGAAAAGTGCTGATCAAGGCTATAAAATGCAACAACTACCTGGATTTAAACTTTCTCAAGAAGAACCTGGTAAAGACATGTTAATTTCTAACGAAAATGCTGAAGTATTCATGCGTATCGAAGATGTTTCACAATCAAGCTATGATGAAGTAAAAACATCTATGCAAGATTATATGAATGCTGTTGGTGAACCATCAACTTTATCTTCTGAGGATCTAGCTGCATTTAAGGGTATTAAAAACATTGAAGGTTATGTTGTAAATTTTGTTGATGACAAAGAAAAAGTAATCGGCGTTGTTTTTGAAAAAGATGGTTTAATTATTAAATTAACTATTCACGATAACGAAGAACTTGATTTAACTGATGCTATGTTTAAAATGGCAGCAACTATTTCTAAAAAATAATGATTCAAAAAAGACTGTAGACAAACTTGTTTGCTCTACAGTCTTTTTATTGTTTTTAATACGGTTTACACCGTAGCGTGAGGCTTATTTCCCTTCCGATTGGTCGGATTGGTACCATGGGTAGCTAGGAGCCGTTACAAGGGCGGTTACGCAAGGACAGGATACTTTTTTGTCGCTCGCTTTCCCCTTTTCCATGACGTTAATCACCAAGTTCTCTCCCTAATAGTTTTAAGCCTTTTGTTCAACACAAAAAGTTGCCTCAAATTCATTGAGACAACCCTTCTTAATAAGACAAATCCTTAATAGACAGTCCTAATTTTTTTAATAAAGTGATAGCTTGATCTTTTTCCTCAATAGATAGCACGCTCATCAATTCATGTAAATGCTGTTCATGCTTTGGAAATAGTTCCGCCATAAATGCTTCACCTTTGTCCGTAATTTCTGCATACGTAACACGGCGATCTGACGGACATGAAACACGTAATAAATATCCTCTTTTTTCAAGTTTGTCAATGACATACGTAATAGACCCACTAGCAAGCAAAATTTTATTGCCAATTTGCTGTAATGGCTGTCTTCCTTTATGATAAAGAAGCTCTAAGACAGCAAATTCAGTAGGATTTAGTCCATTCTCTTGAAAAAATTGTTGGGTTGTCTCATTAATTGCTTTATGTGCACGTGATAATACGATATATAATTTTAATGATTGCTTTATATCTTCTGACGTCATATCCTTTTCCTTTCAATTCGCTTTTATACATGCCATTATAGCGATATTAGAAAAGCATTGTCAAAAGCATTATTTGATTTTAAGCCTCATATGTCGTTTACGCTACAAATTGACTCTTTTTATGTTACTAAATAAGCAGAATCTTTCGTGGACACATCCATTGTATCCACCTGATTAAATGAGTAAATGGGGAATTGTAAGTGGAAGCATGTCCCCTTTTGTAATTCACTACTCACACCTATTACACCTTCATGCTCTTCAATCACCTTTTTCACAAAAGCAAGGCCTAGTCCTGTCCCTGCTGATTTCGTCGTGTAAAAAGGCTGGAATAAGTTTTGAAGGGTAGCACTGTCCATACCGACACCTTCGTCTTTAATCTGTAATTCAGCAATTGCACAGTCAGCAGTCATTTCTACTGTGATCGTTCCACCATTATTCATGGATTCCATCGCATTTTTAATAAGATTCATGAATACTTGCTTTAAGCGATTCTCATTGCCACCAATGTATACTTGTGTAGAAGGAGAAATGTATTGAATCATAATATTTTTCATAAGCGCATCTGGAAGCATAAACTCAATCACTTGCTTCACAATGTTATTTAGCTCTAATAATTCTACTTTCATACTTGTTGGCTTGGACAATACTAAAAGCTCGGATAAAATTTGTTCCATCCGTTGGAGTTCACTATCGATGACAGATAAATACATACTGGACTCTTCATCAGCATTTAACTTTAATAATTCGGTAAAGCCCTTTAAAGAAGTTAATGGATTACGGATTTCATGGGCGATACTTGCGGCCATTTGACCGACAACATTTAAAGCTTGCTGATGTTCAACTTTATGTTGAAGTTGTTTCTTTTCTGTTTCATCATTAATGACTGTGACAATAATATTGTTGTATTCATCATAGATACTTGAAATTTCATAATAGCAAGGGGTAATAACTTGCGTTTCATCGACTACATGAATATTTGCATGCTTTTCACCCATCAGTTTAGAAAGGTATGAAGTAATTTGGCCTTTCTTAAGTGTAAAAGTATCAAAGATGTGCTGGTGTGCCTTATGAAGAAGCTGCGATTTTTCTATTTTTAAATACATCTCAGCATACTTATTTAGCCCAAGAATAATCCCGCTAGCGTCACTTATAATAACAGCGTACGGTAAGTGATCATAAGCATGGAAAGATTGTGATCTCTCTTGCTCTTGGCTAACATATAATTCATGAGCTATGTCATTATTTAATGTTGAAATTTGCGCAACGATTTCTTCTGTGTTCGGATCAAAAAAACATTTGAAAGACATCATTTCAAACTCATTACTAGCTGTTTGAATATTGAAGATTTCTTCTGATCTCAAATCACTTTGTAATTGTTTAACGAATTTTGCCCAATTTAAATTAGAGGACTCGTCCATTGTTAAATAACCTATATACGATGAATTGAGGTTAAACAGTTTAATAGCAGCCTCATTCATGTTTAAAATTTTACCTACTTTATTAAGAATAAGTGTTGGTGACGAAGTACTTGTCATAAGATTTCCAAAACATTGATTAATATCATTTTGCTTCAACTTTCTCACCGAACCTTTCAATAGAGTAAAAAACCCCTTAATCGAATTTTGAGCCTTTACTATACTTTATGACTGCACGATTCTATTATTACAAAATTTAGTAAATTTAAGTATTTAAAATTATTTCACGAACTGTTCACAAAATAAATAGGCAAAAAGGATTATATTGTTTGACAGCTACTTGACTGTTACAATTAGAAATTGAAAGGAAGATTATTTCATGAATACTATTTTAACTACTTTAAATGCAAAGTATATTCACACAAATTTAGCACTGCGTTATTTAAAAGGTGCTGCTTTACCAGAATTTAATCCGATCATTGCAGAATATACAATTAAAGATCCTGCTTTTAATATTGTATCAGATTTATTCCAAAAAAAACCTGATATTGTAGGATTTAGTTGCTATATTTGGAATATTGAAGAAACTATTCACGTTATCAAAATGTTAAAAACTGTCTGTCCAAATGTTAAAATTTTGCTCGGCGGACCTGAAGTTTCTTACGATTCGCACCATTGGTTACGTAGAATTGAAGAGGTTGATTTCATTGTTATGGGTGAAGGAGAAACTTCCTTTAAACAATTACTACGCCATTTGCATGGAGAAATTGCATTGGAGGATGTTCCAGGGATTTGCTACTTAGAGGATGGTAAAGTACGCATTCACGCACAAGCACCAAAAATTGATTTACGTGAATTGCCAAGTCCATTTCGTTTCGAGGAGGACCTCCCTCATCTAAGCAAACGAATCCAATATATTGAAACAAGTCGCGGCTGTCCATTTAGCTGTCAATTTTGTTTATCTTCTATTGAAGTAGGGGTTCGTTATTTTAACCGAGAAAAAATAAAAGAAGATATTCGATTCTTGATGAACAACGGTGCACGTACTATTAAATTTGTTGACCGTACATTCAATATAAGCCGCAGCTATGCGATGGAAATGTTCCAGCTTTTAATCGATGAACATAAGCCAGGGGTTGTATTCCAATTTGAAATTACCGCTGATATTATGCGTCCTGAGGTTATCCAGTTTTTAAATGATAACGCACCAAAAGGTCTTTTCCGTTTTGAAATCGGTGTTCAATCAACGAACGATTTAACAAACACTCTCGTGAAACGCCGTCAAAACTTTGAAAAACTAACACGTACAGTGACAATGGTCAAAGAAGGTGGAAAGATCGATCAGCATTTAGACTTAATCGCTGGTTTACCAGAGGAGGATTATGCAAGCTTCCGTCAAACCTTTAATGACGTTTTCGCAATGCGCCCAGAAGAATTACAGCTTGGATTCCTTAAGCTTCTGCGTGGTACAGGCCTTCGTCTAGAGGCTGAAAAATTTGGCTATACGTATGTGGACCAATCACCTTACGAGATTTTCTCTAATAATGTCTTAACATTTGATGATATTGTGCGCATTAAACATGCAGAGGACGTGCTTGAGAAATACTGGAACGCTCACCGTATGGATCATACGATTGAATATTTAGTAACTGAAGTGTTTGAAACACCATTTGATTTCTTCCAAAACTTCGGTACTTATTGGGAAACTAAAGGTTGGTCGCGTATCGGACATCAGCTTGAGGATTTATTCCTTCGCTTATTAATGTTTTTAGAAACTGTTGAAGGTGCTGATTTAACTACCATTCAAAGCCTAATGCAACTAGATTATTTAATGGCTCAACAGTTCCAGCCGCGTAAATTATGGTGGAAGGAGCGTCCTACAGAGGAGCAACAAAAAGCACTTTATTCGGCATTACGTGAAAACCCTGCCATCGCAGGTGAGACATTTGCCAACTTCAATCTATCTGAAAAAGAGTTGTTTAAACATACGCTCATTATTCCACATTACATTGATTACCAAAATTTTTCAAAAGGCAAAATTGTACAAAAAAGTGGCTATCTTTTAACTTATTTCCGTCACGGTCAAGCTCCATATTTTGCAACAATCGACTCTTTATAATAAGAAACGCTAGTTCATGAAGAAAATTTAGGACTAGCGTTTTTTTCATACATTAAAAACTCTTAAATTTTTCAGCAACCTTTAAAAACAACCCATATAATTACATTTTTATTAAATATTCGGAAATTGAAAATAATTGCTTTATTACACTTAACAGATGTTCTTTCAAGTATTACTATTATCCTAAAAAAGTTTAGTTCGAAAATATTAATGCATTGATAGCTATTCATTGGAAATATTACCTATTAAATAGTCATAATAACCAGGAAAAAACAATTTAAAATTTTTCGACAATTGTGTGTCAAAGACAATTCCTTGTCAATTACGCAATCTAAATACCTCTTTATGAATAGATTTTCTACTAAGTTAACCTTTAAAATTCTCGTTCAATAAACTTATTGGCAACCGGAAAATAGTACGGAAATAAAAAAAAGAGCTACATTAGCTCTTTTTTTATTTCAATCTTAGATATGGGGCTATTCAAGTATTGAATGGTCTAGTACTTACCCGATAATTACTCGTTCCTTAGGATAGTGATAACTTGATTTTTTGCCTCTACCACCACCACCAAGAGTGTAAAGGAAGGAGATTAAACCAACACGACCAACGAACATTAAAATCATAATAATAATTTTACCAAATGCAGATAAATCCGAGGTAATCCCTAAAGACATCCCACACGTTCCGAACGCTGATGTAATTTCAAAAATTATTTGAATCAGTGATGCGTGTGGCTCAGTAATGAGTAACATAATTGTCGCGACTAATACCATAAAGAATGCCAATAAAATAACAACAAACGAGCGGAATACATCGATTAAATGTATTTCACGTCCGAATACTTGAATATCCTCTCTTCCTCGTGAAAAGGTAATTAGGAATAGAATAGCCATGGCAAACGTTGTTGTACGTATCCCTCCACCAACTGAACTTGGTGAAGAACCAATAAACATTAAAAAGCTCATAAAAATATCTGTCGCTTCACTAAAGGTTGTGACATCGTACGTCGTCAATCCAGCTGATCGTGTTGAAACAGAATGGAACATTGCAGAAAATAGCGCTTCATGCCAAGACATTCCCTTAAAGGAATGGAATGATTCAAGCAATAAAATAACGAGAGCCCCTACCACAAATAAAATTGCATATGTAGAAGTCGTTATTTTTGTAAATAGACTAAAGCGGAAATTTGCATGGCGATGAAGTAAAAACGATTTCACTTCAATTAATACTGGGAAGCCTATCGCGCCTAGCACGATTAATAACATCGTTATTATTTGTACAAAGTAATCGTTATGAAACGGTAATAAACTCATGCCCGTAATATCAAAACCACCATTTGTAGTAGCAGAAACGGAGGCAAAAACACCATGAATCAGCGCTTCTTCGAAAGTATCGAAATAGTTTGTAAAGTGCAACGTTAAAATAAACGCACCCATCACTTCAATACCGATTAAGATTTTCAATATTTCGCGAATTAATTGGACAACCCCTGACAAATTGTATTGATTATGGTCAATCATAATTAACTGACGCTCACGCATTCCTATTTTTTTCCCAACTAGTAACCACACAAAGGTACCAAGTGACATAATGCCAATTGCGCCAAGTTGTAAAATGACAAGTACCATCACGAGGCCAAATGTTGTGTAGCTTTCAGATATATCGAATGTTGTTAAACCCGTTACACTAACTGCACTTACAGCCGTAAACAAGCTATCTAATAATGAAACGTGTACACCTTCTTGATGAACGCCTGGTAGCCGTAGTAACAGGAAGGAAATCGCTATAGCAATAAAATAATAAGAGACAAGCACCTGAAAAGGTGTAACAAGTCTATTTTTTGATCTTTTCCAGGGCACGTTGACAACCCCTTCCTAATATGATGCCAAACTCGATAGATATTAGTATAGGAAAAATACTTAAAAAAAGAAAGAGGAATAGCTACGACTATCCCTCTAAATGATATTAAGCTTTATTTTTAAAACGAACTCCTACTAAATAACCTACTAATGCGATGCCCACTAGTACGATCCAGAAAGTTAACTCCCACACAGTTGAATGTGGAAATTCTGCAGGTAAAATACCCACCTTCTCATGTGACAAAGTCAACACAACAAGCTTCACGCCTACCCAACCTACAATTAAAAACGCAGCTGTTTCAAGTGA
The DNA here is from genome assembly GCF_056322905.1 of Lysinibacillus sp. G1-3. Classification (NCBI taxonomy): domain Bacteria; kingdom Bacillati; phylum Bacillota; class Bacilli; order Caryophanales; family Bacillaceae; genus Lysinibacillus; species Lysinibacillus sp. G1-3. The sequence goes on along the minus strand of NZ_JBWHYQ010000007.1, from coordinate 210,198 downwards.
AGGGTAGTCATTTAATATTTTCACAAACCATTGTGCCGCAAATCGCATCATGATCACTCCGATAAACCCACCAAGTAACATGACAATAAATTGTCCACCATTGATGCCACCAATATCAAAGCTTCCTACCTTCGGTAAAGTGACCGCGATGGCAACTGCAGCAAGCATAGAATCAATAGCAAATGCAATATCTGCTGCCTCTACCTTAAGCACTGTCATCCAAAAACCAGAGCCCTTTTTCCTCGTTTCTTCACTAGATTCATCTTCTGAATCCTTTTTATGGCGCAAATCATATATATTTTTGGCGGACATGAATAATAAGTAAGCTGCTCCCAATGCTTGAATTTGCCAATAATTCACTAATACTGTAATGACAAATAGTGCTGCGAATCGGAAAATTAATGCACCGAATAATCCATAAAATAGTGCCTTTTTTTGTTGCTCATGTGGTAAATGCTTCACCATCACAGCCATTACTACTGCATTATCTGCTGCTAATAACCCTTCTAATACTACAAGTACAATAAGTACCCAACCGTATTGTAATACAATTGATTCCATTCATGTGCCTCCTCTAAAGCTCTGTATAACCAAATTAGTTTTCACTATACGAGTACAAAAGAAAAGACCTCTGCCCCTATTAAAAGGCAAAGGTCTCGCTAAGCAAATAATATCTGACAATTCATCAGTACCTCTCTATTACTAGTGAAATGAATTCCGCAAGTATAGAGTTAATCGCTTATCACACCCGATGGTAAAAACCATGTCCTGACGGATGTAATCCAGATACATCGCTCGTATCTGTTAGCTACTCCCCTTTGACAAAACGTCGAAGGTTCTTCTTCTGTAAACTCATTATAGCACTATCATATAGGAGTGGCAAAATTATTCTACCCTACTATCTAATAGAAGGCTCTGATTTCCGCTACGGGCTACTATTAGTTAAAATGGGCATACATTAGCAAAATATAAACCAAAAATGCTTTAATCAATTAACAACAAACCTATATTTCCCAATAAACACATCTGTAGCCGATTGCATCAACCTCAATTAGTGTACTACTACTTGAAGTCACTTTATTTGAATTTGATAGCTTTTATCCTCTTTATGCGCTAAATAAAATTCAATCATTCTTGGCATAGTTTGTATAAAGTCGGGGCATGTAATATTACCTTTTTTCAAAATAGTCTCTGCTTCCAACGTATCGAAATTAGCATCCCAAGTTAAATAATCTAAAGTTTCTTGCTCAACACCTAGATTTTTCCGAAGAAGTGGGACTTGTAAAGATAGTCTTGCTAGTGTTAGCGGTAATCGCCCCTTAGGGTAATGGTTCGTTAATAATTTAACCATCGTCCGATACACTTCCTGCACCGGATGCGGATTTGGGTCCGTTAGATGTAATGTTTTCCCTTCAGCACATTTTTCATCAACTAAATAAGTCGAAGCCTTTATAATGTAATCCACTGGCACTACATTTATTGTTGATTTCGATTGACCAATGTACGGAATAAAAGGTAGGCATTTTAATTTATCTACCATATTTAAAAAGAAATACGGTCCATCGAATTTAATCGTTTCTCCTGTTTCGGAATGTCCACGTACGATACCAGGCCGAATAATTGTCAGTGGTATTTCTAATTTCAAATCCTCTACCAGATGCTCCGCTTCATATTTTGTTTCCTCATAATAGTTTTTAAATGCAGGCGGGCGAATTAATTCATTTTCTCTCAAAATACCTTCGCGTATTCCTGCGACATACGCTGTACTGAAATACATATAGCGTCTTACGTTTGGAAGTGTACGAACAAAATCATTGACCATAGTCGTACCATGCACATTTACCTTCCATGCGATATCGCGTGGTACGGCTAAATCATAAATGGCAGCCAGATGCCAGAGCACCTCTATTTGAGGTACAATTTTCTGTACAGCTTGGTCTTCTAGACCGAGATTCGGTAATGTAATATCTCCCTCTACAATACGAATAGAACAGTTAGGAAACTCCGCTAAAATATGTTCTCTTTCTAAATTTGCTTTTATTAACTCACCAGCTAAAACAATAGTGATGACTTCCTGTGATTGATTTTTTCGAAATAACTCTCGTATTAATTGACTTGAAATAAAACCCGGAAAGCCTGTAAAAAAATGAACCCCCATCTCTCATCCCCCCTGAACTTACCGCATCTTCCTAGTTTTTTTATCCAATCAATTATTGGCATAATTGCGTCCAGAATCGCCTTTGTAGCATAAAGGACTCCTTTCCGATTCCGTGACATCCGCCGGAGGCTTTAACTTCTTTTAGAAGAAGTTAAGCTGTACACGATCGGTACAATATATAGTGTCAATAAAGTTGATGTCACAAGCCCTCCGATTACGACAATTCCCATCGGTTTATTCATCTCTGTTCCTTCACCGATGCCAAGAGCAAGTGGTAGCAATCCTAAAATCGTTGTTAGTGCAGTCATTAAAATTGGTCGAAGTCGATCTTGTGTAGCAAGTATGATCGCATCATACGTCGCCAGTCCTCTAGCTTTTTGTTGATTAATGTAATCTACAAGGACAATTCCGTTATTCACGACAATTCCAACTAATATTAAGATGCCTATAACTGATGTCACACCAATTAGCGTGTTCGTAGCAAACATAGCAATAGCAACACCAATAATCATTAAAGGTACTGTGAACATGATAACAAATGGATATTTAAAAGATTCAAACTGTGCGGCCATCACGATATATACAAGTACGACCGCTAACGCAACTGCTAAAAGCATATCATTAATTGCACTATCATATAGCTCACGATCTCCACTAAAGACAACTTGAGTTTCAGTCGGCAAATCCGCTTTTTCCAATGCTTTGTCCACTTTAGCTGAGATGCCTCCTAGCGATTCTTTCGTTTTATATTCTACAAAAAATGCAACAGCAGCAGCCTGATCAGAACGTCTTATCGATACTGGCCCTTCTTGTACAGAAACAGTTGCAATGTCCTCTAGTTTTACAAATAAACCTGCAGGTGAACGTAGCTGCATCGATTTTAATGACTCGATACTATCATTAAACACTTGTCCAAAGCCTGTATAAACAGGCAATACAGCACCATCCTCTGCCATTAATTGCGTAGTTAGCTGACCCTTTGTCATTTGATTGACCGTCTGAGCAATTTGTGCAGGCACAAATCCGTAGTCCTTCGCCTTTTCACGGTCTACTTCGACTTGAAGTTCTTTTACAGTGATATCTAAATCCGTAGATACCTTTGTGATAGCATTCACCTTTGATAGCTCCTGCTGCACTTTATCAACAGAGCTATGAAGTCTTCTCTCATCTGAATCTGTTAACCTAAACGTTAATGTATTTGGTGACGAACCTGTTGTCGTTGAGACATTGAAGTTGATTTCAACTTGCTCCCCTAGCTTTGCATGCAAATCTCTTTCAACCTCTTCTACAAATTCAAAAATCGAACGATCCCTATCTGCTAAAGGGGCAAGCTTTACATATAGCTCAGCTTGGTTGGCACTTGTTTGTCCGCGAGCTTGTGCTTGTTGGGTACCACCGATTAAACTAACATATACGTCAACATCTTTCTCCTGTTTCAAACGTTCCTCAATTTTCGCAACCACTTTTTCTGTTTCTGATACGGCTACCCCTTTTTCAAGATTTACACTTATGGATGCAAATCCTTCATCGGTTGGCGGTAAAAACTCTGTGCCAATTTTCATAAGTCCAAATAAGGCAAGTGCAAAACAGACAACTGTTGAGATTAGTACAAGCATACGGTGACGCAATACCCAAATAATTGATGTTTTGTAGCTCTTGTAAAAGGATGATTCATTTCGTTTTTCATAAACATTGATTGATTTCATTTTTAAAAGACGACTTGCAAGCATTGGGACAACCGTTAACGCAACGACTAAAGAAGCGATTAAGCTAAAGGAAATAGTTAAAGCAAATTCTGTGAAAATTTGCCCTATTAATCCTTTAATAAACATTACAGGAATGAATACAGCAATTGTTGTGAGCGTGGACGCCGTAATTGCAAGTGCCACTTCCTTTGTCCCTTCCTTAGCTGCTTCGATAGGGTCCTTGCCAAGTCCTAAATGTCGTTCAATGTTTTCAATAACAACGATAGCATTATCAACAAGCATACCGATGCCAAGTGCTAACGCACCTAATGTCATAATATTGAGTGAGAAATTGGCGAAAAACATTAAAACAAATGTAACAATAACCGAGTATGGAATCGCAATTCCAATAATAATAGGGCTTTTCACACTTCGCAGAAAGACAAATAACACGAACATTGCGAATAATCCACCTAAAAGTAAAGAAGTTCCGATATTGCTAATCGCTAAATCTACGTAATTACCTTGGTCCACTAGCACGTCTGCAACGATTCCTTCATATTGCTTCTTCGTCAATAATTCATCTAAAGCCTTTTTGAAAGCTTTAGATACTTCTGCCGTATTAGCGCCCGATTCCTGTAATACAGACATTAATACTGCAGGATGCTCATTTGCACGTGTCGTAGTTATAGATTTTTGCTCCGCGCGTTCAACAGTTGCTACTTCTCCAACGGTTAATGCTTTACCATCTAGTGGATTTACCGAAATGATTAAATCTGCAATGCTTTCAGGTGAATTTAATGTGCTTAAAATACGAGTTGTTAACATCTTTCCATCTGCTGTTAATACGGGTTCTCCAGGAAGAGAAACATTGTTCGATTGAATAATTTGAATAACATCTGCTTGAGTTAATCCTTTTTCAACTAACTTCGATTCATCTAAAGTTATTTGAACTTCTTCGACTAGCTTACCGGAAATATTTACACTCGCGACCCCAGCAGTTCGACGAAGTTCCTTTTCCAAAGCTTCTGCTAGTAAACGCACATCTACATGGTCATTTTCCGCCCGTAGTGAAAGTTGTATGATAGGAAACTGAGATGGATCAAATTTTAAAAAGCTAGGTTTCTCAGCATCATTCGGTAAAGGGGTCATGTCGATGCGTTGTAAAATATCGAGCTGAGCATCTTCAATATTGGTTGACCAATCAAATTCGAGAACAATTAAATTGGATCCTTCTTGAGAGGTAGACTGTAGTTTTTTAATCCCTGGTAAGGTGGCAAGCGTTGTCTCTAAGGGCTTCGTTATTTTCTCATTAACCTCGGTCGGACTTGCACCAGGATAAGAGGTAACAACGATGCCAATTGGTGGACGTAACTCAGGAATAAGCGTAATTGGTATTTTTAATAATGAAACGCCACCTAAAATAATGACTAATATCATTGTAACTATTGTAAAAACAGGTCTTTTAATAGAAAAATTACTAATATTCACTTTACAAGCTCCTTTTCCATCTCTTCCCTTCTATAATACCCGAAAAGGCGAATATTTTATAAATTTGAAAACTCCTCCATGTATTATAGGTTTAATATATAGCACAACGTCAAAATTAGGAAATGCAATTTGATCAATTATGCCTCGGCATAATTGCGCCCGGAGGCTTTAACTTCTTTCAGCGGTGTTTGGATACCAGCTGAAAGAGGTTATAACGAATACCCTATTTAAGCTGATTTCCGTTCCGACTGGGCGACTCCTTGGGGATTGGCAATATATAGGAACGAAGGCTAAGAGCATCACGTCCTGTGATAACGCCTTCGTGACCAACATCGTGCTGTTGCTGTTGCTGTTGCTGTTGCTGTTGCTGTCGCTGCGCTTTCGCACAAACAAAAACAAAACCCGCTGCTGCCGCTACGTTGCACTCACGCTTTCGCGCAAAAGACATCTGTTGGCCCGAGACCCTGGAGCGCAGCGGATGTTTTCTGCGCGAAAGCGTAGCGGCAACGGCAAATGTTTTATCTGCGCGAAAGCGTAGCCGCAGCAACAACAAAGCGCCCAGTTGGAACGGAAATCAACCACACGTTATGATGCCTAACCTTGCATTTCCTAATATTGTATATATTCTACATATAGCTCTAATTTTCCTTGTAAAAAAACACGAATCGCAACATGTCGATTCGTGTTTTTTTGTTCACTTTTGAAATGCCTAAAAATGATAAAAGCTCTACGCTATTGTTGATTGGAGTGGAAGGCTACTCGCCTCCCGTGGGAAAGCGGGTAGACTGGAACGGAAATCACCCTGACAATTTTGCTTTTTATTATAAAAGGCTGTACAGTTTAATGTTTTCGTTTTTATCTGCAAACCAACGCATAGCAAATTCATTTTCAAATAAGAAAACAAGATTATCAAAACGGTCTTTTACAAGCATTGAACGACCTGAAGACATTGATTCTTTAACATCCTCTTCGTTTTCAATCCATCTTGCAATTTTCGAACCAATTGGCTCCATCTTCACTTCAACATTATATTCATTTTTCATACGATGCTCAAAAACTTCAAATTGTAATTGACCAACTGCTCCAAGAATAACTTCTTCTGTATGCAATGTTTTATAATATTGAATAGCGCCTTCTTGCACTAATTGTAAAATCCCTTTATGGAATTGCTTAGATTTCATAACATTTTTCGCAGTTACACGCACAAATAGCTCCGGAGTGAACTGTGGTAGTTTTTCAAATTGGAATGTCTTTTTACCACCTACGACTGTGTCGCCAATTTGATAAGTACCTGTGTCATATAAACCGATAATATCACCAGCTACTGCTTCATCTACTGTTTCACGGTCATCCGCTAGGAATTGTGTAGATTGTGTCACTTTGAATGATTTACCTGTACGAGATAAAGTCATGTTCATGCCACGCTCAAATTTACCCGATACGATACGCACAAAGGCAATACGGTCACGGTGTGCAGGGTTCATATTCGCTTGAATTTTGAAAATGAAGCCTGAAAACTCCTCATGCTCAACTGGATCGATAAATAATTCATTCTCAGTAATGCGAGGCTGTGGTGTCGGTGCAAATTGTAAATATGTTTCAAGGAATGTTTGTACACCAAAATTTGTTAAAGCAGAACCAAAGAAAACAGGTGTTAATTCACCACGACGAATTTTTTCTTCTGAGTACTCATTACCCGCTTCGTCCAGCAACATAATGTCGTCCATTGCTTGTGAATAATAAGAAGTCACCTTCATCGGATGCTCAACTGCAAGTTCCCCATTTTCATCAATTGGCAAGAAACGTTCTTCTTCATCAGAACGGAATTGCTCGATACGTTTATTATAACGATCATAAATACCTAAAAATTCTTTACCCATACCGATCGGCCAGTTCATTGGGTAAGCGTTAATGCCCAATACCTCCTCAAGCTCTTCTATCAGCTCAAGTGGCTCCTTCCCTTGACGGTCAAGTTTATTAATAAACGTAAAAATTGGAATACCACGCATTTTACAAACTTTGAACAGCTTTAAAGTTTGTGCTTCAATACCTTTGGCAGCATCTACAACCATGACAGCACTATCCACCGCCATTAATGTACGATACGTATCCTCCGAGAAATCTTGGTGACCTGGAGTATCCAAAATATTGACACGTGATCCATTATAATCGAATTGCATAACTGAAGAAGTTACAGAAATCCCACGTTGTTTTTCAATCTCCATCCAGTCAGATGTTGCAAACTTACCTGTTTTCTTCCCTTTTACCGTACCGGCATCACGAATCGCACCACCAAATAGTAAAAGCTTTTCTGTAATCGTCGTTTTCCCAGCATCAGGGTGACTGATAATGGCAAAAGTTCGACGTGATAATATATCTTTTTCTAAATTTGAATTCATCTCGTCATTCTCCTTTTTTCATACTTACTAATAATAAAAGAAGACTTGCCTTTCTTACAACCTTTTTACATGAATTCCCCAAAGAATACTTAGCTAGGTCCAATGTAGATAGTTCATCAAACACTCCGATGAAGATCATTTTCTTTCCATACATTCACCTTCATGTTAACCCAAAAAGAAAACCCCTTAGACTAAAAGGGGTTTCAAAGTATGGTGAACTTATCGCATGACTACATGCTTTTATTCACACTATCGTACACTCTAACATCCTAATTGGAGATCATATATTATACAAATTTTAGTTGGCCAGCTTCTATTGCAATATCCGCATCACTATGTGGATATTTAGTATTCTCAATAATTTGATAATCTTCATGTCCTTTACCAGCAAAAATAATGATATCTCCTGGTTCAGCAACCTCAATCGCATGGCGCACGGCTTCAGCACGGTCGCCTATACATGCATAATTTTCATGTAACATCCCTTTGGCAAGATCACCTGTAATACTATCGTATTCTTCATAGCGCGGGTCATCTGTCGTTAATATAACGTAATCAGCAGCTGATGCCTTTTCTGCCATTGTTGGACGTTTCGATTTATCACGATTGCCACCTGTGCCAACTAAGAAAATAAGCTTACCTTTTTTATATGGTTGAGCTGAAGAAATCGCCTTTTCAATTGCATCAGGCGTATGTGCATAATCAATAAACATCTGCACCGGTAAATCTGAGCAAACTTTCTCCATACGTCCCTTTACTGGTGGTATTTGCTCAACTTGCTCAATAATTGTTTCAATTGAATAACCACGTCCATAAAAAGCAACCATAGCAGCAAGTACATTGTATATATTAAATTCCCCAAGTAAATGCATTTTCACACGGTATATTCCTTCTGGCGTTTCAACGTCAAAAGAAGTCATGAAATCATGATACTCACAGTTAATAGCTCGGAAATCTGCTGTTTCATTTTTCAAACCATATGTCCATACTGGAAATGGTGTCATAGCTGCATAGCGTTCTGACCAAGCATCATCGGCATTTAATACGACAAATTTATTCTTTTCTAAGTCTTGTCCGAGTTGGGAGAATAATAAGCCTTTCGCATGCCCATATTCCTCCATCGTTCCATGGAAATCAAGATGATCATGTGTAAGATTTGTAAAAATAGCTACATCATATTCTACGCCAGCTAGACGTCCAAGTGCTAAACCGTGTGAAGATACCTCCATAGTCATTAATCGGCAGCCTTCCATTTTTGCACGGAATATCATTTGTTGTGTCGATAATGCATCGCTTGTAGTATTGGCTGATTCATATAAAATACCATTTAAATTAAAGCCGATTGTCCCTGATAACGCGGATTTTTCTCCCATACCATGCATGATGTTTTGAATAATTCCTGTTACTGATGTTTTTCCATTTGTTCCGGTTACACCAATCATCGCCATATCTTTTGATGGATAGTCAAAAAACTTTGCAGCTAACAAGCCAACTGCTCGATCCGTATCTTTCACAATGACTTGCGCAATCGTTTCTTCTAATGGTAACTGTCGTTCTGTCACAACAATTGTTGCGCCACCTTCAACAGCTTTCTGTGCATAGTTATGACCATCTACCGTATAACCTTTAATACAAACAAACATACTATTTGGTTGCACACTACGTGAATCAATTACAATATCAGTTACTTGATCAGGTAGCACTCCAATTATTTTTTTCAAAGGTAATGCATTCAACAATTCCTCTGCATACATTTCATAGTCCTCCATTCAATCTCTACATTCATTTCATCATTTGTTGTTTATTCGACAATAAATGACAAGATGAGTCCCCCACAATCTATTGAATTTATTTTACTACTTATTCGCCCATAAAGAAAATGCTTGTTAGGACGTTTTTCTGATGAAAACGCTATCATTTTAATATATCTTTAATATTTCAATAAAATTTCGCTCATCACCATCGCGTGTGTTGATTTCCATCCGGCTGAGTGTCTACTCGGAACATCGATGAACTCTTTGAAGCAAAGCGCAGTTGTACCATCGAGCTAGTCAAAAGAGCATTATCAGTTGCTCTTAGCCTTCGTTCCATTTCTGCGCTCTCTAAAAATTTTCAACCCGTGCTTTCCCTCCAAACAGCTTATATATGGTTTAAATGCTCGAAATGTACTTACTTTAAAAAAAACGACATTTATCGACAACTACATTTCCCCTAAAAAAAGTGAGGTGTCAAGAATCTTTAATGATTCGACACCTCCTTTTACTATTTCATTATAGTTCTCACAAGCTTAACCTTTTGTTTATAAGGGGGAAAGAGAACATTAGTCTCTAACTTAGAAGATTTTTTTAATATTGATTTGGGATGAGTAAAGTTTTCAAAACTTGCTTTCCCATGGTATGCTTTTACCCCCGATGACCCGACACCGCCAAATGGTAAATGTAAATTTCCAACATGTGTAATCGTATCATTTATACACCCGCCACCAAATGGTAGTTCCTCTAAAAAGTACTGAATAGCTTTCTCATGCTCGGAGAAAAAATACGCCGCTAAAGGCTTTGGTAACTGACGAATTTGGTGAATGGCTAGCGGTAAATCATCATACATCATCACAGGTAAAATTGGACCAAATAGTTCATCCTGCATCGAAGGACTTGACCATTTCACATATTCAATAATAGTAGGCTCCATATACAAATCATCACGATCTGTTCTACCACCAAATGTTATGGCATCACGTTCTTCTACAATAATTTGCTGTAGCCGATCAAATTGTCTTAGATTGACAATACGGCCGTAGTCAGGGCTTTTTATTGCATTTTTACCATAGAAAGATCGAATAGTTGCTTTCAATATTTTCATAAATCGGTCATAGACTTCTTTATGGACAAGGATATAATCTGGTGCTACACAAGTTTGTCCGGTATTTGTGAATTTTCCCCATGCAATTCTTTTCGCGGCTACTTCTAAATTGGCTGTTTGATCGACAATTGCAGGACTTTTCCCGCCAAGTTCGAGGGCAATTGGTGTTAATCGTTCTGCCGCTGCCTTTGCAACAACTTTGCCGACTGCCACACTCCCTGTAAAAAATATATAGTCAAAGGATGCATGAATAAGCGCCGTCACTTCATCTTTCTCTCCTTCTACAACACGCACGTATGAAGGATTAAACGTTTCTTCTATTATTTTTTTAACGATTGCTGCTGTATGCACAGATGTTTCTGATGGTTTTACAATAGCCGTATTACCACCAACAATTGCACCGATTAATGGCTCCATAACAAGTTGAAATGGATAATTGAAAGGACCAATGATTAATGTTACGCCAAATGGTTCTCTTACAATAAAGCTTTTTCCCACCTGATATTGAATCGGTGTCTTTACAGCTTCAGGTTTCATCCACTCTTCAACATGCTTTACCATATAAGAAATACTATCTAAAACAATGCCAATTTCTGTTGCATATGCCTCAAACTCACTCTTACGTAAATCTAAATATAGAGCATTCAAAATTTCTTTTTCATATTTTAAAATCGTTTTCTTCAGTTTTAGTAATTGCTCTTTTCGAAATTTTGTACTCTTCGTCGTTCGAGAAAAATAAAATTGACGTTGCTCTGTAATCATATTTTCTACATCTTGTGTCGTAAAATTCATAATAAAAGCACCCCTTTTTTTAAAATGGCATACATAGTTTTTTCATTTCGAAACAAACTATCTTTGTCTATACGATACAACATTGACAACCAAAATTCCTCTTTCTAAACGGGGGATGTGTAAAGAATATGTTAGAACTGTAGACGATTTTGTGACTTCGAGAAACTTACAACTACATATTGAAAATTTGAAACGGGGGCGTAGATGAATGACAATAACAACAGGAACTTGGTGGGAGTCCATTTTTTCTGGACCATTGGCGCACGGTATTAGTGAAGAAAAAATATTGCTATTGCAAGATGAGGCTTTCTTATATCTCTCTACAGCACCGATTGAGAAAAAAGAAGAACCTGAAGCTAATTAAAAATAGCGCGTTATAGGAGGTGGTTATTTCCTATAATGCGCTATTTTGTACTTCATGTCTCATCACCAAAAGTTGTAGATGTCATTATGAATTCAATGAAGATTTATCGCAACAAAATCTCATTTTATCGGAATAAAAGGGCGACGCCTCAGTTTACCAATACCATTTGCTGTAATTGTTTTAATTCTACATCAAGTCGGTTAATTGCTTCTTCCTCGATGGCAAAGCTTCCATCTTCAAGCCGAATAATTTGTTTATCAACAATATAGACAGAATGTGCAATATTTGTAGCCCCTAATACAGCTAATATTGGCTTTAATGCATATTCTAATGCGAGTAAATGTCCAATAGAGCCACCTACAGCAATTGGTAAGATAATTTTTCCTTGCAATGCTTTTTGCGGCAGTAAGTCCAAATAAGTTTTAAGTATTCCTGAATATGAGGCTTTATAAATAGGCGTCAAAAGCACGATAATATCTGCTTCTTCAACTTGTTTATTTTCAGAAATGATGGCCTCACTTGCAAAATTAGCCGTAATTAAGTCCTCAGCTGGCAGTTCATGTACGTAATTTGTGTGTACTGCTATTCCTTGTACCTTTAAAGAGTTTTCCACCTTATCATGAATAGCTGTCACGCGTGAATTTCTCGAATTACTGCCATTAATAATAACTGCTTTTATCAAATTAACCACTCCCCTTTACATAGTCCTTACGAAAATTGCAATGTTTTTTCATATTGACGTAATGTATCCCCTAAGTATTTGGCCACAGCTAACATGCCATATTTCCCCACAGCTTTTTCGGCTTCTGCATTATAGTTTGTATTGGTATTTACGTCATATGTAAAAATATTACCTTCTTCATCGATAATCGACTCAATCCCTGCGACACTTACTTTATTTTCCCCTAAAAATTCTTCATATCGCCCTATAAGCTCATCTGAAAAACTGTCTATAATTTGAAATTTTGATTTCTTAGTTGCTGTTTCACCTACTGGGCAAAACTGGTCCACTATTTGACAGTTATCAGCAGGACAAAGTTCAAATCCTTCTGATGTATCTACACGAACTGCATATAAAAATTTACCACCAACAAATTCACATCGCGTAATATAAGAATCTGGAGATTTTATATATTGTTGAATAAGCGTAATACCATCTATAGGTGACTCAAAAGTATCACTATTTACATATGCTTCTAGCGCTTCAACTGCATGAAATAGTTGTACCCCAAGTCCTTTTCCTGCTCGATTATGCTTCGTAATAAATGGTGTTGTACCAATTGTTTTTGCCGCTTCTATTAGCTGCGATTTACCAACTGTCGCTATCGTTTTAGGTGTTTGAATGCCAACAGCTTCAAGTGCACAATATTGATTGACCTTACTTACTTCTAATCTTAAGGCACGACTTCCATTAATAACTGGACGGCCATGATACTCTAGCCAGGCAAGCACTGCCTCCGTTAGTTCAGGTGCAAATTCATGCCCCCTCGTATGTGATGAAGCACTCATACGACTATAAAAAATTCCTTGTGGTGGCTCTTTTGATAGGTCAATCAATCCTTTCGCCAAATGCCAAACCTCATAGGGTAGGTTTAGTTCATCTAAACGGTTTGTTAAATGAATTGTCCACTCATCATTTTCATGAATAATATAAATTTTTGCAGTCATAGTATCGCTCCTTACTGTATGATGGCTGATTTTATTTTCACTAAAGGCATAACATCTCTTGCAAAACGTTCCATTTCTTCTAGATGTGGAGAGAATTGAAGGAGCAAGAGATTTACACCAACTTCTTCATAAGCTAAAATGCGCTCAGCCACTTGCTGAGGTGTGCCTACTAAATTTGGTCTTAGCCCTCGGTTTGAAACTGAATAGTCTTGTAGTGTAATTTGTTGCTCTAACTTTGATTTACTAGTGAAGTCATTAAAACCTACATACCCTGCCGCATCCTCTACATTGGTAATTCGGGCTAGTTCAGCAAGTGCTTCTTCTTCTGAATCACGCACAATGACATATGCAGCCATCCCGAAAGTTTCGAAGGGTCCTTTTCCAATTGCTTTTCGACGGTCAAGCATTTCCTTAATTTTAGCCCCAACTTCCTCTACTGTTCCGCCATGCATCACATAGGCGTCACATGACTTTGTAATTGCCTCTTTACCGCGATCACTTTCCCCACCTGCGTAAAGTCTTGGGTATGGTTTTCTAACTGGCTTAGGAGATAAATGTGCATTTTCTATTTTGTAATATTTACCGTCATAACTGAACGTTTCTTCTGTCCATAAACCTTTTAAAACCTCAATAAATTCCTCTGTGCGGTCATAACGTTCTCCATGCTCTGTAAAATAACCACCATATTGCTTTGCTTCTTCTTCCCACCAAGCTGAAACTACATTTAAAGTAAAACGACCATTAGCAATTTGATCAATATTTGCGGCTACTTTTGCCATTACCGCAGGATTGTGATAGCCAGGCCGAACTGCAGCTAATATTTCAATTTTTTCAGTAACTGCTGCTAAAGCTGCAGCGGTTGACCACGCCTCAAGTACGTCAGCATTTACGCCCTTAATATCATTTAAATATAGTTCTGCAATAAGCGTCGCATCAAAGCCAAGTTTTTCTCCTGTTTGAATAACCTGTTTTTCATAATCAAATGTCGCAGGCATATTCTCATTTTCTACATTACGTAACCATCCTCCGAAAATCGGTAACCAAAATCCTAATCTCATTTTCCATCCTCCTTAAGTCCTTATGAATCTTCACAGCATAAAGATAAAAAAACTCCTATGTTTAGTTCTTAGAATATCCGTTACGTAAAAAGAAGCCTTCTAGTCAACTCGAATTTAAAACCAAGTATTCTTATAGAATTAACATAACATAACAAAATATAAAGTCAACAGAATTTTTAGATTGTTCTGTTAAGGGTAGATTTTGCTACTTGAAGCCTGTACGAATGCTTATTATAATCTGCATAGGAACAAACATTTGGGCAGGCGACCTTTTTTTGGAGCAATGACATGAGAAAAACTCGCTTCAAAGAAGGCGTTGAGGCCTTTATTGTGCAGCTAAATCATTAGGAGAGATGTAATTGTATGAGTAAATTAATGCTATTTGCATGCTCATTAGTTTTATTATTTTTTGCTGGGAACGCTTTTTATATTGCTTTTAAAAAGTACGAAGAAGATGATGATTTTTCGGGGGCGGAAACATTTTTTTAATTGATTTGGTATTAGCTGTTGTATTATTAATTTCCGAAAAATTCGCGCCTAAAAAGTATCATATTATTATTTTTAAAACGCTCTCCGTTTTTTTTGGACTAATGATATTAGGCTTTACAGTATTGTTATGGATACTTTAATGAAAAGAAAAAACTACATTCCCTCAACGAAAAGGATAGCCTTCCGCTGATGAATGTAGTTTCCGAAATCTTTATTGATGAATGGCTTTACCAAAAATAGCTTTAGCAGCATCCCCTATATGCTCTGATACTGTAGGATGTGGGAAAATCATATTTGCGAGAGTTTGGGCAGTGCCACCAGCATTTTTAGTAGCTAAAATAGCATTTAACATTTCTGTTGCCCCATCAGCAACAACACAAGCCCCTAAAATACGTCCTTCCTCTTTCGTCGCAATAAGCTTTATAAAACCCGCTGTATTACCTTCCATTAATGCCTTAGGGTTTGTATGTAAAGGCATTTGAGTAACCGTATAAGGTTCTTTCACCTGCTCTTCCAGCAAACCAAATGTCGCAATCTCAGGATGTGTATAAACACAGCGAGGAATCGAAGTTTGATCAATCAGTGCTGGCTTATTCCCTAAAATATGATCCACAACATGCATTCCCTCCGCACTCGCTGAATGAGCTAGCTGGTAACCACCCACTAAGTCACCTATCGCATAAATATGTGGCTGACTCGTTTCAAGATGCTCATCGACAGCAATCAATCGACCATCAAATGCTAGACCAAGCTGCTGAGCTATCTCGCTATTTGGACGTCGACCTGTTGCAAACAAAAGATTTTCATATGTATAAATTCCTTTAGAAGTATGAATCTCATTGCCATTAAAATGTTTAAAGTGGAAATCCGTTACAAGCTCAATACCAAGCTTTTTCATCTGTTCACGAATAAGTGGTCGCGCATCTGGCTCTTCCGTCTGTAAAATATCTTCACTATGATTTAGCATCGTCACCTTTGTTCCAAGTGGCGCTAAACTAAATGCCATCTCGACTGCAATAACACCACCACCGATAATTGTTAATTGCTTCGGCAGTTCTTCAAGACTAAAAAATGTATCCGTTGTATAGTAAGAAGACGTTTCTAATCCTTCAAATGGTGGTACAAATGGTTTACTTCCAGTTGCTAAAATAACATCCGTAGCTGTAAATACATCATTATCAACGGTTACAGTCAAGTCACTAGATACTGCCGCTTCTCCTCGATAAAAAGTAATTTGATTGCTCAAAATAAAGCCTTCAATATTTGTTAAGAGCTCGTCTATAATAGCGTCCTTACGTTGCATCAATCGTGGAAAATTCACGTTTACTGTAGGAGTTTCAATGCCCCAGTCATTACCACGGTTTATTTCTTGAATAAGCTTACTGTGCTCTAACATAATTTTCGAAGGAATACAGCCGACATTATAGCAAGCCCCTCCAACTTTATCGCGCTCTACTAAAGCGACCCTCTTGCCACTTTTTGCTGCATGTATAGCTGCTACATAGCCCCCAGGCCCCGCACCAATAATTGCAATATCAAATTTTTCCACGAAAAATCACCTCATTTACCACCATAGCATTTACAAAATTTGAATGCAATGCCATAAATGTTACAAGAATTTTAGTAACATTTCGTCTGCCCCAGCGTCAGCTACTGTAAAAGGAGGATTGTATGCCTAAAACATTATTACTGCTGTTTTCTATGCTAATACTAATTGCCGCCTGTCAGGACAAAGAAGCATTAAAACCCCCACCAAGTAAGAACTATTCACAAACGGCTACTTCACAACAGGTAGACTTTCTTTATGAACTTTCTATTGCAAAACCTACCTTCACAGAGGGAGAACCTATAAAGATAACGGCTAAACTCACATATGTAGGGCAGGCACAAAACGTAACTATTTACCATGGAGGCTCCCCATTTCGATTTAATTTACAGGAAACGACACGAAATTTTGAAATACCTAGTGCAATGGATACTCCACTAATTACACGCATTCTTGAACGAAATGTGCCCTACGAAGAGTTCTACACGAACGGTGGAAGTTACAACGAATTTTCAGAACCTAAACTCGTTGAATTTAAGAAACAAACAATGAAAGGTCATTTTCCAAAAGGACATTATATCGTAAAAGGAAGTACTGACTTTTACACAGAAAACCCTAATGAACAAAAAACGGAGTACAAACCATCCGCTACAATTGAATTTTACGTGCAGTAAGCAAAAAAAACTCTCCTTATTCTTAATAGAAAAAGGAGAGTTTTTCATTATACGTTGTGTGCATGGTATTCGCTTTGCTTCCGCGGGTATTCACCTTGCTTCCGCGGGTATTCACCTTGCTTCCGCGGGTATTTGCTCGCCTTCCGCGGGTATTCACTCCGCTCGCGGGTATTCACCTTGCTTCCGCGGGTATTCGCCATCCTTCCGCGGGTATTCGTCCTCCTTCCGCGGGTATTCATTCTCCTTCCGCGGGTAATCACCATCCTTCCGCGGGTATTCACCCTCCTTCCGCGGGTATTCACCCTCCTTCCGCGGGTATTCACTCCGCTCGCGGGTATTCGCCATCCTTCCGCGGGTATTCACTCCGCTCGCGGGTATTCACCTTGCTTCCGCGGGTATTCGTCCTCCTTCCGCGGGTATTCACTCCGCTCGCGGGTATTCACCCTCCTTCCGCGGGTATTCACTCGCCTTCCGCGGGTATTCACCCTCCTTCCGCGGGTATTCATTCTCCTTCCGCGGGTATTCACTCCGCCCACGGGTATTCACCTTGCTTCCGCGGGTATTCGCTCGCCTTCCGCGGGTATTCGCCATCCTTCCGCGGGTATTCACTCCGCTCGCGGGTATTCACCTTGCTTCCGCGGGTATTCGCCATCCTTCCGCGGGTATTCACTCCACTCCCGCGGATATCCCCTAGACACACGATCAAAATAATATTAGTTAATAAATATTGCGTTCCCAAAAGCGTTGTTGAGCTATGGCGTTGACAAATTTTTTAGCGAAGTCTTTGTCACCAGTAGCCAACACAATGCCTGGCCCGACATTGGCATTGGACATATTAAAAAATGTCGTTCCGGTTGTAGCAATACCAATTGGTTTGTAATGTCTATACGCTTCATTGATATAATTAACAATATAAGAATTGAACTTTGCCTGATTTTTTGCTTTTACGCCAACAACATATAACGAGTCAAATAGTACCGCATCAGTAGTTATAAATGTGTCAGTTGCTGTTAATTGTACGCCATCACTACTAGTGACAACCCCTAATTTATCGGAAATAATACTGTATCGAACACCCTGTCTTGTTAAAGATTTCAGCATTTCTCCAACTTCATTTGCATCAAATCCATCACCTATAAGCACGCCTACTTTAAGTGTTTGTGGCATTTTTATTGTATTCGCCTGGCTAAGTGCAGGTGATGATAGCGTGACATTTACTTGCTCTCCTTTTGGACGATTAACACCAATATTATCGGCCACAGTCGTCGCCATTGCTTTATCAACACGAACAAACATATCGACAACCTGCTGTCGAACTGATTTACTTTTCACCTTCCCTACCTCAAAACTAAAGGCGTCAATGATATGTTGTCTTTCAGGGGGCGACATACTATTCCAAAATAGTCTTGCCTGGGAGAAATGATCATCAAACGATTTACTACGTGCTCGTGTAATACGTCCTTCAACCTTTTCTTCATAATGAACAAAGCCGCCTTCCCTTGCCGTTGATGTTGAAGGTGAATTGTTGGCCAAAGAATTTTTATGATAGCTCACTTTTCCTACATTAATCGTTTGTCGACTAAAGCCATTGCGCTGATTGTTATGAATTGGGCAAACAGGTCGGTTAATCGGTATTTCTGCAAAGTTTGGTCCTCCCAGACGAATTAGCTGTGTATCTAAATAAGAAAATAGCCGGCCCTGTAAAAGTGGATCGTTTGTAAAGTCTATGCCCGGCACAACATTTCCTGGATGGAAGGCGACTTGCTCTGTTTCCGCGAAAACATTATCTACATTACGATTCAAGGTCATTTTTCCAATCTTTTTAACTGGCACTATCTCCTCGGGCCAAAGCTTAGTTGCGTCCAAAATATCAAAATCAAATTTAAACTCGTCCTCCGGCTCAAGCATTTGTACACCAAGCTCATATTCTGGATAATCACCGATCTCAATTGATTCCCATAAATCACGTCGTTGGAAATCCGGATCTTTTCCAGCAATAATTTGCGCTTCATCCCAAACGAGGGAATGTACACCTAACACAGGCTTCCAATGAAATTTCACAAATCTCGACTTTCCTTTGTCATTGACGAAACGGAAAGCATGAACACCGAACCCTTCCATCATTCGAAAACTTCTAGGTATTGCACGATCAGACATATGCCACATAATCATATGCGCAATTTCCTGATTGTTCGCCACAAAATCCCAAAATGTATCGTGAGCTGAGGCAGCTTGTGGCATTTCATTGTGTGGCTCAGGCTTTACCGCGTGAATTAAGTCAGGAAACTTAATTGCATCCTGAATAAAAAAGACAGGTATATTATTTCCAACTAAATCATAATTGCCTTCATCGGTGTAAAACTTCGTCGCAAAACCACGTACATCACGTGCAGTATCCATCGATCCTAAGCTTCCAACTACAGTTGAAAATCTGACAAATACAGGTGTTTTCTTATTAGGGTCCTGTAGAAAGCCTGCTTTAGTATATTCTTTCATCGATTCGTACAGCTCAAATTCTCCATGTGCCGCAAAACCTCTCGCATGCACTACACGCTCTGGAATACGCTCATGATCAAAATGCGTCATTTTTTCTCGAAAGTGAAAATCCTCCATAATGGTTGGCCCACGAACGCCAGCCTTCAACGAATCCTCATCATTCGAAACTTTTAGCCCCTGATTCGTCGTCATCTTTTTTCCTTCATTATCGACACGAAACTGCTCTAGCTGCTGATCTTTCGAATTCTCATCTAAATTTTTGCCCTGATTCGACTTAGATTTATCCACGCAATCCCCTTTCATTCCAATACTCATAATTCTCAATATATACTATATGTTTTTATAGAATAAACATGCTTTAAGGTATTTCTATGAAAGAATAATATCAATTTTTTCTTATTTTACGATAAAATTTGAAATTTTCAGCCCCTGATTTGACTGGGATTTATCGCAATACCCTTTAACACTCTTACTCCGACTATTGCCATGTACGCCAATCGCAATCATCGCTCAATGAAAAGTACTAGATAAATTTTCACTCTTCACAATAGCTACTATAAACTTCATTAACAGAGTATCTTTCATATACAATTTGCTCTATCTACTCACAATCAAATATAGGTATTTAGTAATTGTTCTCCAATTAATCTAGCCAATAAATAATATTACTGTACAATAATTAATGAATATTCAATATGGAGGAACCGCTATTGAAAAAATGGTTATTATTAAGCGTATTTTTAGGAATGGTGTTATCGGTCGATTTTAAAGCGGAGGCGTCCAGGATATCTTATTTTGATAAGTTTATGAAAGATGCGCCGTTTTGGCCCTTAAATGCACGAATTGAAAAAGTACCAGACTATTCTTATGATTATTACCGCATGCAGCTAGATGAGGATTCACTTGTGACCTTTACATTTGATGATCCAAGTAAAGGTTCCATTTTAGTAGCGTTATTGCAAGATGATGGCTCTGAAAACGGACGAAGCTTTGCCTTTATCCGTACTACGGAAGATGACGGGGACAAAAATAAAACAGTTCAACAGCTGCAATTACGTGCCGGTTTGTATTATGTACGAATTGATGGACCTGAGGAAAAACCGTACAATGCGACATACACGGTTGCACCACTAAAGTCGCCTATTGATGTAGAACCGAACAATAAGGTACAGGAAGCAAACCCAATTGCACTTAATACACCAATTAAAAGTGTAGGGACTATCGATGCTTTCGATGATTATTATAGGTTTACATTGGATAAAACAAGTAAAGTAACGTTACGAACAGAAAAATTTAATCTGCAATCATTCGATCAGTCAGTTAAATTATTGTATGTAGATATTGATGACAATAAAGGTCATCGTTATTTAGCAACGACGACAACTCCTGATTTCTCCAAATCGGATACGGAAGTTTTACCACCAGGAACGTATACGTTAAAAGTGAGTGCGAGCACTTCTGGGTATAATCCGACTTATCAATTTATAGTAAAGACTGAAGCTATTGATCACCCTGAGACCTATAAAAATAGTATTTTTGGTACGACACTTAAAGCTGGCAAAAAGATTCGTGGCTTTTTAGGGCGTAACGATGATTACTATTTTACTTTAGATCATGATCAAAAGGTGAAGTTTACAATTACGACCGATTCAAAGGAAATAATGAGCGCAATCCTTGAAAAAGCTAATGAAAGCGGGGAATATCGACAAATTATAGATTATCAGTATGTGCAACAGCAAGGGCTATATACTATTACGGCACTGTTACAGGCAGGGAATTATAAAATTGAGCCGTCTACGCGTTGGCAACAACAAAATGAAGTGAATTATACCATTCAATTTGATGAAGTAACGTATAGCGATGTGCCTACAACTTATCGTTATTATAGCGAAATTATGAGTCTATCAACTATGGGGATTATTCAAGGGTATACTGATGGACAGTTTAAACCAACAAATTCGATTACTCGTCGACAAGTGTTTACAATGCTATCTCGTTATAATGATTTACATTTAACACCAATACGTGAAATGATTCAGTTCAAAGATATAATACGTTTTAGTGCGGATTATACGCTTATTCTACCGTTTTATAGCGCAGGGATCGTTGATGGCTCAAATGGAAAAATGGATTTAAGCAGTAACTTAACACGTGCTCAGCTTGCGAAAATTTTAGTGAATACGTTTGATTTAAAAATGAAGGAGACTTCAACAGAATTTAACGATGTATCGTCAAAGCATTATGCTTATAATTATATTCAAATTTTAGCATCAAATGGCATTACGAAGGGTAGTTACGGTAATTTCATGCCAAACGAACCAGTAAGCCGTGAACATTTTTCTCTGTTTTTATATCGTTTATTTGAAAACATGAAGGAATCGTAATTTAAAACATCCTTGAAAGAGAAAAAAGCCTCGATGATACATACATCGAGGCTTTTTTTGTTTAGTTTGGACAACACATTTGAATGGCGTGTTATTACACATAACGCAAATGTTAGTGAAAAATCATAATTCATGCTTATTATTTTTTTCTTGTATAATCATCGTGCATATCAAGAATTTATTATACATATTTTAAACATTTCTCTATAACAAAACTTTGATCGGCTAGTGAAGTGGCCCCAGTTAGATTTTTATCTAACAACCAGGATCCTCTTCAAATCAGCCTATCAAGGTTTTTTCGTCTCTACTCAGTTATCTTTATTTAAACGCTTGAGCAGCAGCCACAGCTTTTTTCCACCCTGCATAGATTTCTTCACGATGTGAGTCATCCATATCAGGTGTGAACTGACGATCTAAATTCCAATACTCACTAATTTCATCTGTCGAGTTCCAGAAGCCAACTGCTAAACCTGCTAAGTACGCAGCACCTAAAGCTGTTGTTTCATTAACGACTGGACGATCAACAGGTACATTTAATAAATCTGATTGGAATTGCATTAAGAAATTATTTGCAACAGCCCCACCATCTACACGTAATTTCGACAACGGTATATTGGCATCAGCTTCCATCGCACCAAGTACGTCTTTTGTTTGATACGCCAACGCTTCTAATGTTGCACGTACAAAATGTTCTTTAGAAGTACCACGAGTTAAACCGAAGACAGCACCTCGTACATCTGAATCCCAATAAGGTGTTCCTAGGCCAACGAATGCAGGAACTACATAAACACCTTCAGTTGACTCTACACGCGCAGCATATTGCTCAGATTCTGAAGCAGAACGGAACATTCGTAAGCCATCACGTAGCCATTGAATCGCGGAACCAGCTACGAAAATGCTTCCTTCTAAGGCGTACGTTACTTTGCCATTTAAGCCCCATGCCAGCGTAGTTAATAAGCCATTTTCTGATTTCACTGCTTTTTCACCAGTATTCATCAACATAAAGCAGCCCGTACCGTAAGTGTTTTTCACCATACCTTCTTCGAAACAAGCCTGACCGAATAGTGCAGCTTGTTGATCACCTGCAGCCCCTGCAATTGGAACAGCAGAGCCGAAGAACAGAGCTTCCTCCGTATAGCCATACACTTCTGAAGAAGGACGAACATCAGGAAGCATAGAAGCAGGAACGCCTAGAATGTCTAAAAGTTCTTCATCCCACTTTAAATCATAAATGTTGTACATTAGTGTACGAGAAGCATTTGAATAATCTGTAACATGGACTTTACCACCTGTTAATTTCCATATTAACCAAGTATCAATTGTACCGAATAATAAATCGCCTGCTTCAGCTTTTTCACGGGCACCTTCAACATTGTCTAAAATCCATTTTACTTTAGTACCTGAGAAGTAGGCATCGATTAATAAACCTGTTTTATCACGGAATAAGTCATTGTAACCGTTTTCTTTCAGTTCCTCACAAATAGCGTTTGTTTGGCGTGATTGCCAGACTATCGCATTATAAATTGGTTCCCCAGAATGTTTATCCCAAACAACAGTTGTTTCACGTTGGTTCGTAATACCGATCCCAGCAATTTGGTTTGATTCAATATTTTTTGCAGAAAGCACTGTAGCGATACAAGAAAGAATAGATGACCAAATTTCTTCTGCATGATGTTCAACCCATCCGGATTGTGGGAAATATTGCGGGAATTCTTGTTGTGCAACGTGGAGAATGCTCCCTTTTTCATCAAACAAAATAGCGCGTGAGCTTGTTGTACCTTGGTCCAAAGCTAAAATATATTTTTTTTCTGACATCGGTCATACCTCCAATTTTTTTAATTTCTTACTACTCTTCACTTTTAATATTATTCACTGTCATTTGAGCACTGATAAAAATAATACCTACGATAATAGCTAATACCCAAAATGCGATATTATTTTCTCCCTCAAAAATTTGCTGGAAAAATAGGGCACCGAATGTACCACCGATAATTGGACCTACAACTGGAATCCATGCGTATGACCACCCTGAGTCACGTTTACCTGGGATTGGTAAGAAAAAGTGCGCAATACGTGGACCTAAGTCACGCGCAGGGTTTATTGCATAACCAGTAGGACCTCCTAATGCCATACCGATGACTACAATTAACATACCAACTAGAAATGGATTTAAGCCATCCGTAATTGTATTTGTTCCTAATGCTAGAATACCTAAAACAAGTATAAATGTACCAATCATTTCTGAAATTAAGTTTGATAACGGATGTTTAATAGCTGGCATTGTAGAAAATACAGCTAGTTTCGCTTCCGGATCTTTCGTACCCTTCCAATGTGGTAAATACATAAAATAAACGAGTACCCCACCTAAAAATGCACCAATCAATTGTGCGGCAATGTACATAGGCACGTCTTCCCATGGGAAATTACCGATTGTAGCAAGCGCGATTGTTAAAGCAGGATTTAAATGAGCCCCACTAATACCACCAACAGCATATGCAGCCATAGCTACACCTAGACCCCAAGCGAATGTAATCACTACCCATCCACCGCCAAAACCTTTCGATTTGTGCAGTGATACACCTGCAACAACGCCACCACCGAACAAAATAAGAATCATCGTGCCGACAAGTTCAGCTGTAAATGTTGACATACAAAAAGCCCCCTTTGTAAATAGTACACCTAGCAAAAAAATAAACCCACACTTAAACAAGCTGCACGTTTCAATGCAGATGAATAAATGTGGGTTCCTTTTCCTAACCACGCGCTTTTTAACTTATGTACATTGTAGAGAAAATAATATACATAGTCAACAATATTTTTGGAAATTTTCCCACAACTTCTTATTTGATGTCGTAATCGCTACTGCTCCAGCTGATAACGCTTCCTCTATACTTTCAGCCGTGCGAACTAGCCCACCTGTAATAACAGGGATTTTTGTACGCTGGTGCACTTCTGAAATCATAGACGGAATAATACCTGGTAATAATTCAATATAATCTGGCTTTGCTGATTCAATCATTGAAAAGCTTTTTTCAAGCGCGATCGTATCAATTAAAAAGACACGCTGAATAGCAATAATCCCACGAGCTTTTGCCTTTATTAACATATTAGAACGCGTGGAAATTATTCCTGCCGGACGGATATCATTGCATAAAAAATCTGCTGCAAAGTTGTCCGTTTTTAAGCCATGAATTAAATCTGCATGAATAATTAATTTTTTACCGTTCCGATCCGCCTCTCGTTTTATTGACATGAGCAAACTAATATGCACTTCTAATAGAACAATGTATTCGAATCGACTATTTAATATTTCATCAAATTGCTTTACTGTTCGTGCAGCGGGAATAATTTGTTGATTATTGAAATTCATTTGATTTCCCCTTTATATAAATCAATAATGCCTCGGCATAATCGCTTCGGAATCGGCTTTTTACTTAGGCCTGTACGAGGGCCGACACGATGTCGGTCATTTCGGTAATGCCACAGGACGTGGTGTTTTTACCGATGCAGGTCAGTTAGCCGATATCGCAAGGATGCGATAATCTTAGGCTAACAATTCCTTTTCGATTCTAAGACATCCGCCAGAGGCTTAAAGAAGTTAAAAAGTCAGGTCGCCATTAAGACGACCTTCCTTTTTATTATAATGCAGTTGTAGCTCTTGTTATTTCTAAATTTAAATCTTTTTCAAATTGAGTACGTTGTTCAGGAGACCAATTTAATTGTTTTGCCATTTCATCTAATACTGCACCTTTATATTGTATAACAAGGGCGATATTAAAGAACATATAGGCTGTACGACGAATCATAAAGTCGTTTGGATGAACAACCATTTCATGATGGATACCATACAGTAGTTGAGCGTATAACCCTTGAGGTAAAACAGGATGCTGTTCTTTAGCATATTCAAAAACAGTGTCCACATTAGAACCGTAATGATGCGCTAAATGTTTTGCTTCCTCTTCCGATAATCCGATATCGACACCCATTTTTGTGCGTTTTGATACGAAGGCATCTAAGTTTTCAGAGCCGCCAACATCTCCACCAGATATACGAATATTCTTTGTATGACATGGTTTTGATGAAATACTAAAGCGTTGCTCTAGATCTTGTGCAATCTTATTTAAAACTGTTTCAGCCATTTTACGATAACCAGTTAATTTACCGCCTGCGATTGTCACAAGACCTGAAGGAGATTCCCATACTTCGTCCTTACGAGAAATTTCAGATGGATTTTTACCTTCTTCATGAATTAAT
The DNA here is from genome assembly GCF_056322905.1 of Lysinibacillus sp. G1-3. NCBI lineage: Bacteria > Bacillati > Bacillota > Bacilli > Caryophanales > Bacillaceae > Lysinibacillus > Lysinibacillus sp. G1-3. The sequence continues at coordinate 183,881 of NZ_JBWHYQ010000007.1, read as the reverse complement.
GGGCGAACACCTGCCCAGCTTGATTCGATATCTTCATCTGTGACTTTTACTTTCGGGAACATGTAATGAATAGCCTTCATAATATAATCACGATCTTCTTGATGAATATTCATTTCGCGCGCATCGCCTTCGTAAAATGTATCTGTCGTTCCAACATATGTCTTCCCATTTCGAGGAATTGCAAATACCATACGACCATCAGGTGTATCAAAATAGACAGCTTGACGTAGTGGGAATTTAGATTCATCAAAAACGATATGCACACCTTTGGATAAAATTAAATGCTTACCATTTTGTTTCCCTTCAATAGTACGAACGTCATCTACCCACGGACCAGCAGCATTTACAACTTTTTTTGCACGAATATTAAATGCGTTTTGGGCAATCAAATCTTGTGCTACGATACCATTAATTTTCTTTTCGTCATTGTATAAAAAGTTTTCTGCTTTTGTATAGTTAATGAGTGTAGCGCCTTTTTCGATGGCAGCTTTGGCAACTTCAACTGTCAGACGTGCATCATCAGTACGATATTCTACATAAACACCACCGCCACGTAATTCCTCAGCTTTGACTAAAGGTTCTTTTTCCATTGTTTTCGCAGCGTTTAACATATATCGACGCTCAGAACGTTTAACCCCTGCTAAAAAATCATAAACACGTAAACCAACATTCGTTGAGAATTTACCAAATGTGCCACCTGTATGGAATGGAAGTAGCATCCAAACTGGCGTTGTTACATGTGGTCCATTTTCATAAACGATTGCACGCTCTTTCCCTAATTCTGCAACCTCTTTTATTTCAAATTGTTTTAAATAACGAAGTCCACCGTGCACTAATTTTGTCGAACGACTAGAAGTCCCAGCAGCGTAGTCTTGCATCTCAACTAACGCTACAGATAGTCCACGAGCAATTGCATCAAGTGCGATACCACAACCTGTAATACCTCCACCAATCACCAATAAATCGTATTCTTTACTTTGTAATTCTTCAATCGTTTGTTGACGTTGTATTGCTGAAGCCGTACTCATAATAAAATTCCTCCTTAATTTTAAGAACGAAAAAAAGAGACCATTAAAAGCACATGTACGCAATGTACATATGTTTTTAATGGTCTCTCAATCGCTCAAACCTTATATTAACTTAACTTCATTGTAATGTGTTTAGAAAGAAAAGGCAAGTTCGATAGACTAAATCATACAAATACAAAATACCCTTTTCAATCATTTATAGGTTTAGAACGTTCATATGTACTGTTCAATTGTCATGGCTTCTGGTGTTATTTATTCCCCAATACAACAAATTTATTTATCTACATTTTGAATCATGGATAAATAAATCTTAATTGACGTTGTCGCATTGAAGAAGTCGCCCAGTCGTAACGAAGATCAACTTAATATATGTCATACTTTTAATAATTGTTATTCCCACCTCTTGTGTTGAAAAATAAAAACAGCAGGTTTATGGACACCCGCTGGAGAAGTTAAAATATGTATTGTATCATTTCATGTATGTTGCAATAAGGATTATCACGGCTTTCCGTCTTGCGAAGTGCCATCATATCTGTGCAATTTTTAATAGCAACCTCATGTCGAAGTGCGATAGGTGCAATGACAGATTCATCCGCTTTATGGCGAATATAACGTGTTATACCAAGATGCTGCTCCATCTTGTCATTTAATACTGCACGAGGATACTTTTCAGACATATCGACCTCTTCAAAATGCAATAGTAGCCATAATTCGAACGCTTCATTTGAATAGGCAATATGAATATTATTCTCCTCACAAAAGTCATTCACTTCCTCTAATTGTTTTTCCGTTAAATCATCCTTATCAAAAACAATCCAAACCTCATCAAAATATTGATAGCTTGAATCTCGATAGGCATGCTGAGCAAGCTTAATAGCCGAACGTTTAACGTTTTTTATTTTGACGCTTACCAGTTTGGAGCGCTTTAAAATACGCAGTTGCTCAAAATAAATGCGTTCGGTTTCACCTTCACAATAAATTAAAATGGTTTTACGCAGTGTTCGATTCCCTTGCTGACGTACTCTCACTGCTCAGACACCTCCCACTTCCTATCAATTATGCCTCGGCTGTCGCACAGATAAATTGCCACCGGACTTGGCGTTCTTCGGCTGAATTCCTCTATTTTAGCGGGGTGTTTGGATACCCGTTGAAAGAAGTTAAATATTGATCTGATAAATATTCATTAATAACCGGTGTAGCCCCAAATTCTCCTTTTAAGTAACGCTTGGCATAGGAAATATCTCCACGTTTCTTCTGCAAATCTGCAAAATCGAATAAGGAGTATAACTCGGATTCATTTTTAAAGCTTTTATTCACAAACCATATTTGATCGGAACGAAGTGGCTGGTCTAATAAATCAATTTCATGACTTGTGACAACAAATTGATTCGTAATATTACGCTTGCTGTTCATAATGGCCATTAAAAATTCGCAGATGGACACATGAAATGCTGTATCAAATTCATCTATAAAAATAGTCTTCCCCTTATTGTATGCATCTACCATGACACATGCCAAATGCAGCATACGGACTGTCCCCTTCGAATCCATCGTCCAATTGATCGTCTCTGTCCCGATTGGCGCACCTGCTTCATCGAACGATAAATAGTGCAAATCGATGTCCACTTCTTGAATAACCTCTGGCGTGTCAAAATCATAGCCAATCGTATTTTTCTCTCTACGCTCAACGCGTCTTGCCGTCACATCTTGAATAGAAAAGTCTGCAACCTTTAGCAACTTCATCACTTCTTTTTTAAAGGGCTCTTCTTCAAGTTTACGAATAAGTGGATGACTTGATAACCGATTCGCTTCATCTAAAAACAATATTTTATGTAAAAACCAATCAAATATTTTCGTAGCATCTGGGTCATTAAAGACATTTAATACTGATAAGAACGCTGTATTATTACGCGTATATTTTGTCAGCTCTTGCGCTGTGCTTTCGGCAGTTTCATACAAATATTCTGTCCCATCCCATTGTCTAGTAAAGAGCTGCTCTTTCAAAGATTTTGTCGTTTTAGTTAGCCCTTCATAAAGTACTTGTGAAGCATTATATTGAACCTCATAATCGTACAGTACCCCATCTAGGAATAATGAAATCATAAATTCTGTCGGTTTCCCTTGCTGACCTCCTAACTTAAACGGCTGATAGGGCAAACGTAGTTGTTTAACATTATTCAGATTTTCAAAGTTAAACAATAAAGAACGTAAAATTTTTATGGCCGTGAATAAGTTCGATTTTCCACTTCCATTTGGTCCGAAAATAAAGGCACTTTTTACAAGGCGTAACGAGTCAAATTTCATCGTATGCGTGTCCTTTAATTTACGAATACGGCTTCCCGCCACCATTGAAAATAGTGTTTCATCTTTATAACTCAGGCAATTTTTCACTCTAAAATCTACTAGCATATTTGCGAGCCTCCGTTCAATTCCACAACATTCCTTTTAAAAATTAATTATACTATAGCCGTAAAAAAACACCTATGACTCCGTGTAGTGGTTCATCACCAAAAGTTGTGGATGACTTTTGTTAAAACGACTGATACGGAAATAGTTGATTAGAGTGGGCTGGGCGACTCCTCGGGAATTAGCAATAGAGGAACTGAGGCTAAAGGCATCACGTCCTGTGATAACGCCTTCGTGACCAACATCCTGTTGCTCCGACGCCCCCCAGGAAGCTCTGCTCTGTGCGAAAGCGTAGCGAAAGCAATTATTTTAACTGTGCGAAAGCGAAGCGACAGCAACAACAAATGTTTTAACTGTGCGAAAGCGTAGCGTCAGCAATTATTTTAACTGTGCGAAAGCGTAGCGACAGCAACAACAAAGCGCTCAGCCGGAACGGAAATCAGCCACACATTTCGGTAATGCCCCTGCGTAATTCCAATAATAAAATGCACACTTTAGGATGAAGGATAAGTTTTCATCAGTAATTAAAAATATAAAAAGACGATTTTCCCTTTATGAAAGAGTAAATCGCCTTTACTTTTTATATTTCCACTATCTTTTCATCTTGTAACGCTTGCAATGTACGCTCTATACCTTCTGCAAATGAAATTTTTGGCCTCCACCCTATTGCTTTTGCTAACTTTTCATTATTTAAAAACGAATGCTCAATATCTCCCTCTCTTGCAGGAGCATATTGAATTTCTAAAGGATGATTTAAATGCTGCAATAATAAAATGACTTGATGAATCGACCATGCCTCATTCGTTGATACATTATAAATGCCTTGTAATCTAGCCTGTACACCGGCATAAATAGCATCCGCAATGTCCTCTACATATATGAAATCTCTTGTTTGCTCTCCATCTCCATAAATTGTAAAGGGCTTTCCTTCTATACTGCTTTTTAGCATACAAGGAATAACCGCTGCTTCGCCCTGCATACGTTGTCCTGGACCGAAAACATTAGCAAATCTATAAATTAATGTTGGTAAACGGTAATCTTTTTGCCATTTTTCGCAGTATGACTCACCAATACTTTTGTTTAATCCATACATCGATATCGGTTCACTAACATCTGTTTCTTCTATTGGAGGATAGTGACTATCTCCATAAACAGCTGCTGACGAGGCGAAAACGAAATGCTTTACCTTATATTTTGACGATAAGAAGAGCATCTGACTAAGCCCTACGATATTCGATAAAACATCCTTTACTGGCTCTTGTATCGATTTTTGGACACTCGTTTGCGCTGCACAATGGATGACCACATCAAATGATGTTTCTCTAAAAAGATGCTCACAAACTTCATCTTCTACATTCAAAAGATAAGATTTATGTTCAAAGTCGACATTACGTAAATGGCCTGTACTTAAATTATCAATAATATAAACATTTGCACCTTCTTTAGAAAAACGTCTTGCGACTGCACTACCAATAAAACCATATCCACCTGTCACTAATACATTCATCCCATCGCCCCCAAAAACTATATGATGTTTTATATGCAGTAATTACTAAAATTATGCAAGTAACTTATTTGTCGTGTTATTTTTTGGAAGGGGTTTTCATGTAGATGTAAAAAAGTGCCCAATACGTATGAGGGCACTGAAAAAGTCTATATCTTCTCACATTGCGAGGTATTCAACGATTAAGTCGTTGAATACCTCGCTTTTTTCATTTGGCATTGTGACTCTACTGTTGTTTTCCGAAGCATTCCCCTCGCTTTCCGCGGGCGAGCGCCGAGCTCCTCCTACGCTTCGCTTCGTGCGGGGTCTCGTCTGTCTCGCTTTTCCGCAGGAGTCGAGCGATGCTTCTCCAAACAACGCAATGTATCACACTATTATTTTAGTCACGCTTTCCTTTATAATAAAAGAATTAATGTGCAGGTGGTGCCCCTGATGATTTCAAATCAAGAAACCCTGTGCCAAAAGATAATATACTTCGCCAAATCAATGAACTTGTTGATTTTCCATTCATTTTAGTCTTCTGATGCGGATGCGCGAAAAGGGTATAAGACATCGGAATCTTCTTTCTTCTGGTATAAGAAACATATCGCGTTGAGTGATGACCGTATTATTACAGCGGCTATCATTACAACAGGTGAAAAAGCGATGGAAAATATCTTCAGGAGTTAATTGAAAAAAGCACACAAGCAGGTATGAAAATTAATACAGTTATTGGAGACACAGCTTACTCTGAAAAGGCAAATATCGAATATACAAAAGAAGAGAAAATCGCGCTCGTGGCAAAGTTGAATCCTATTCTTACACAAGGACCACGAAAAGAAGAAGACAAGTTTGAGTTTAATAAAGACGCTGGAATGTTTGTTTGTAATGCCGGTCATCTCGCGACAAAAAAAGCATTTACGGGTAAAGAAGGAACGAGTAAAAGTAAAAGTCAAAGTCAAAGTCAAAGTCAGACATATTATTTTGACATTAAAAAATGCAAAGTATGTCCAATGAGAGAGGGCTGTTATAAAGAAGGCGCAAAAAGTAAAACATATTCTGTCACAATTAAGTCGGATACACATGCCGAACAAGAGGCATTTCAAAATACGGAAGCATTTAAGCAATTAACCGCAAATCGCTACAAAGTAGAAGCGAAGAATAGTGAATTAAAAAACGGACACGGGTACGGTACGGCATCGGCTGCGGGTCTATTTAGCGTGGAAATTCTAGGTGCTACAACGATATTCGCTGTTAATTTGAAACGGATATTAAAGCTACTAAACGAAAATGAATAAGGAATAGAGACAGAAATAAGGCACTTCCTGTTCAAAATTGAACAAGAAGTGCCTTATTTTAATCTGAAAAAGGTTCGCTTTTATGAAAATGTAAGTTTTTCAGTGCTCCGATACGTATCGAGCATTTTTTACAAAACTCAATTATACCTCGGCATAATTGCATCCGGAAACGGCTTTGGGCCAACGTGATGTTGATCACTCAGTCTTGTGTTGTTGTTGTTGTTGCTGTCGCTTTCGCACAGATAAAACCTTGTTGCTGTCGCTTCGCTTTCGCACAGATAAATTGCTACAGGACTTGGCGTTCTTAGACTGAGTTCCTCTATTTAAGCTGAAAGAAGTTAAGCTGGGTTTACTTCCAGTTCAACTGTAATTTTGATGTCTTTACCAACTAGAACTCCGCCAGTTTCTAAAGCAGCATTCCAAGTTAGGCCAAATTCTTCACGGTTGATTGTTGTTGCAGATTCGAAGCCATAAACTTCTTGGCCCCATGGATTTGTACCTTTACCATTAAATTCAGTATTAAATGTTACTGATTTCGTTACGTCTTTAATTGTTAAATCACCTGTAATCGCATATTCATCATCCGATTTTTTTGTAATGTTTGTTGATTTGAATGTGATTGTTGGATATTTTTCAGCATCGAAGAAATCCGCTGCTTTTAAGTGATTATCACGATCTTCACTACGTGTGTTAATGCTAGCTGCATCAATTGTAAAACTAATGTTTGCTGTTGTTAAATCAGCAAGATCTGCCGCTTCAATATTTGCTGAATAAGTATCGAATACACCTTTTACTTTTGATACCATCATGTGCTTTACTTGAAAGTTAATTGCTGAGTGTCCTAAATCAATATTCCATTTTGCCATTTTAAATTCCTCCAATAAAATAATTTTTATCTCGATTTCGAGATATATGTTAAAATATGAAGCAACTACATTAATTATGTTCCCCAAAATTTAACGGATAAACATTTGTAGTTACTTCTTCCGTACATATTAGTTACGAAAAGTAATCAATTACTTTATGTAACTTACTGTACATTAATAATTTAATTACGTCAAGTTATTATTTGAAATTTTTTTTAAAATTCGAGGTATCACTTTTTTTGAGTTAAGTAATTTATTTTTCGAGATTATTCTTCCTTAGCGGTTCTTCGTATTACATGAGCGATTTCTCCAGCCCGGAAATAGATAAATAAAAAAGAAGCCTCCCCATGAATGGGAAGCTCCTTATCTCAGCGTTTCACTAATTTACCTTGGACGACAAAACGATGGTCGTCACTCATGACAGAATCTTTACAAGTGGATAGCGTAAGAATTTTATCTTCTGGTCCAATCTCTACATTCATTTCGATTGCAGAGCGTGTTTGAATTTCATCTATAAATTTTAGGAATGTATCATCGCTCGTAAATTCTGTTTCAATGTAATAAAAATCAATTGTCGTTTCATAAGCAGCAAACACTTCGATATCATAGCCTTCATACAGAGTGTCTAAATAAATGACAGGATGTTCGTTTGCATATTGCTGATTTAAGTAATTCTTAAGACTCCCAAACATCGTACTATTCTTCATGGCATGGCCATACAAAATAGTATTTTTGTTTATATCCTGCACATTATTACGATAGTCCATAAATACACTGCCCGCACGACTTTCTTGATCTTTAAAATTACGATCTAAATAAAAATCATTATTTCCAGCTTGTAGGATAGGATTATTGAGCTTTGTCCCGTCTGCAGAAATCCAACCAACAATATTTTTATTTACCGATAGTAAATCATTGAATTGTGGACGGATTGTAAATGGCGTTGATGAGCTTTCCTCCACTTCATCTTCTAAAGAAGCCAATGTTGATTGATAAATCGTTTGTGCTTCTTCCAGTGATTTTGAAGTCTCATAGTACGTGTATAAGTACTTGGTTAATGCAAAGCCTGAGTATAAGAATATTGCTAAATATATAAATGTTAAAAACTTAGATTTCCATTTTTTCATCGTATCACCAGTTATATTCCAAGAGGGACCATGTAAAATCCATGCTGCTCATCCTCATTGAAAATAGCTTCAACACCATAGACTTCTTTAATAACTTCCCTTGTAATAACGTTACGTGGTGCTCCCTCAGCTATTATTTTTCCAGCTTTCATCAGAATGATTTGATCGCTATAGCGAATCGCCTGATTTATATCGTGAAGTACCATAACGATTGTTAAGCCATGTTCCTCATTTAACGCCTTTACAAGCTCCAGTAACTCAATTTGATAATAAATATCCAAATATGTTGTCGGCTCATCCAAACATAAAATTTCAGATTGTTGCGCTAAAGCCATAGCAATCCACACTCGCTGACGTTCTCCACCTGATAAAGCCTCTAAATCGGTATCTCTTTTTTCTAGTAAGTTTGTGCAAGTAAGTGCCCATTCAATAGCTTTGGCATCTTCCTCTTCATTTCTTTTTAACATTGTACGATATGGTAAACGTCCAAAACTCACTAATTTTTCTATTGTTAAATCTTTTGGCACATCATTTTGCTGATAGACAATCGCGAGTTTTTTTGCAAACTCTTTTTGCTTGTACAGTACCAAATCCTTGTTTTCTAAAGATGCATTCCCTGATATCGGTATATTGTTGCGAGACATAACACTTAATAATGTTGATTTTCCACAGCCGTTTGGACCGATAATCGTTGTGATTTTGCCCTTTTGAATTGTCGTCGATACACCATCTAAATGATTTCGAGTATTATCATGCGATACGATAATATCTTGTATTTCCATGTTTCCTCACTCTTTTCGTAATAGGAATATTAAGAATGGTCCACCGATAATCGCCATAATGGTTGAAGCTGGTATTTCAAGTGGTGCAGCCATTGTGCGACCAATCGTATCCGCCACTAATATTAATAAAGCTCCAGCTAATGCTGTAAAAGGTATAAGCACCTTATGATCATGTCCAACTAATCGACGAGAAATATGTGGCACTAACAGACCGACGAACGAGATAACTCCTGCAACGACAACGGAAACAGCTGATAATAGTACCGCGACAGCAGCTATTAATAGACGAGCACGAGCTACATGAAAGCCTAGACTTTTTGCTGTTTTGTCTTGTAATACTAGGAGATTACACCAACTATATAACGCAAAGGCAGCTAGTAATCCGACAGTACCATAAGTAACAATTGTTGATACGTCTTTCCACGTACGCATCGTTAAGTTTGAACCTATAACGCTGGAAGCTGAAGTATTCAATGAGCCACCTAAACTAATGAAAGTTTCTGTTAACCCCGTGAACATTGCATTAATAGCAATCCCGACTAAAATAAGCTTCAACGGACTTAAGCCTGACTTCCATGACAACGCAAAGACGAGTGTGCAGGCAAATGCCCCACCCATAAATGCTAATACAGGTGTCATAAAAAATAGTGCTGGAAAGAAGGAAATAATAAAGAGCTGGACAAATGCCGCTCCAGAAGATATACCAATAACCCCAGCATCCGCTAACGGGTTACGCATCACTGATTGTAATAGTACCCCTGAAACCGAAAGTGCTGCACCAGCAAATAACGCAACAATGATTCGTGGAAATCGCAAATCCCGGATAGCCTCCATTTGACTATTTCCTTCATCAAATAATGCACCTATAAATTCAAAAAAGCCCATTTTAATGCTACCTGTTGTTGCTGCATAAACTGCTGAGACAAGTAATAATACAATTACAATTGAAAAGCTTACAATTTTTTTTGTCATACCGGACTTCCCTTTTCTTTTCAAATTCCATCATGTTATATGTACATCTACAACTTTGCTTAAAACATATATAAGAAAAGCGCTCTATAACAAGGCTATGCTTGCGATACGAGCGACATTTCTAATTTCTATTTACGATAGAAGATTTCCATTAGCTGTCCTAAAGCCTGTGGCACTTGTAATGAAGCTGTAGTACCGAACAATTCTTCCTCTAAATCATAGACTTTGCCGTTTTTTACTGCGTCAAAATGCTTCCATATATCATTCGTTTTAAATTCCTCATCAAACATTTTTACTACTTCATCTGGCATACCGTGTGATAGTCGTAAAATAATATCAGGGTTACTGCTATGCAAGTACTCAGTATTCGAAGACAAGTATTCAGCGTCCTGCCCCTCCATCACATTAATACCACCTGCACGTTTCACAAGGTCTCCTGCATAGGAGTTTTCAGTTGCAACTAAATAACTACCCGGAATGCCAAGTAAAATTAATACACGAGGTCCCTCTTTGTTCTCAGCAACTGTTTGGACAGCATCAATATTTTTTTGTAATCCATTCACTAACGTCTCGGCTTGTTCTATACGATTATAGCGTTCGCCAAGGGTTTTAATCTCGGATAGCATAGCATCAACACTTTGAAAGTTTAAAAAATGTACCGGTATTTTTAACTGCTCGAATTTATCTTGTAAATCATACTCCAACGTTGAAACTGATAACACATCTGTTGGATTTAATGATTTAACAATCTCCATATCTGGCTCCATTGCATTACCGATAGTAGGCAGTTCATTGAAGCGTTTTGCTAATGTTTTTTCTGTTTCAGGCACTGCTATAGCGTCCAATTCAAGCTTATCTAAAATATCTGCAATAACGACGGTTCCTGCAATAATACGATGTTCATTCTCATCAGTTGTTTCAGCTGATGGTTGTGCTTTTTCCGTAGGTGTCACTGACTTTTGTTGCTTATTTCCATCACTACAGCCAGCGACTGCCAAAAGTAATGTCAAAAGCGCCATCATGAGCAACCTACATTTCCAATTCTTTCGCATAAAGTCATCTCCTACTTATTTCTGTTCCGTCACATCTTTTCTTGAATTTTTAAAACGGCGAACGAGCAATAAGCCCGATAAAAGACAAGTTACTACTAGCAATACTATCTTTACAATGTTCAGCCGAGCAAGCTGCTGATCGACTTTAGAATCCTTCGTTATTTTTTTTGAAGTTTCTTCTTTAACATCAGCTTTCTTGTCGTCTTCCTCATCCTCAATAGGCGCATCAAGCGTACGATCAAATGCTAACCGCTCCTCCTTAGGCACAGTTAATGCAGGCTGAAATGATGGCAGTGGCCGTGACGTCTGAGGCTGTTTGACCGCAGTCTCATATTGTGTTACCACTGGTACCTTTTTCATTCCCTCTTTAACAATAACAGGTACCTTTTTTACTTCCTCTTTAACAATAACAAGTGGCTTTTCACTCGCTACTTTCTTAGAGGGGTCTTTTGTAGAAGGCTTATTTAACAACTTTGCTACTTGTTGTTGATCGAACTTTAGATTTACGAAATATTGATGGTGATAAGAAATATCAGGTATATCAACTTTAACCCACATACGTATTGGCTTTTCAAAATTACTAATTTCAAATTCAACAATTCTAGTATTGTCTACAAGTGAAATAAGCTTTGGTTCCACTTGGTTTCCTTGTTGATCTACAGTTAATCCTGTTATCCAATTAGATTTTAAAATTGTCATGTGGGCATAATATTTACCGTTTTTTTCTTTTATTTTCGCAACAGGATTTACATACGTATTCATAATGGATTGTTCGTTTTTTCCATCTACTAATAATACGTAATTCATTGACCATTCCTTATCATAGATTTCTTCTGAAGGAGATTCTTTACTTTCGTTTTCCGGAATAACTTCCTCATCCTTAGGTCCAATTATTGAAAGGGTTGTTAATTGTAATTGAAGCTCCTGGGAAAAAGGGAGATATTCTTCAGAAGATGAAAGTGCCATCTTGCCTTTAATGATAATAGGCTGATGTAAATCCTTGACATCAAATTGAACTAAATTTTCAGTCTGAACGTTTGACGAAAGCTCATTTTCCAACTGTTCGATATGTATATCTCTTATACTCAATGGCTGATTAATAGTTAAATTCAAGCTATATTGACCGTTCTTCACATCAATTGTCGCCAATTCACTAAAAATATTGTCTTTCACTCCATCTAGAGATGAAAAACTTAGTTCAACTTGATAGCTCCCATTTTCTAATACAGATTCTTCAGCTTTTGCCTGAAGCCATACAAATGGAGGGAGAAACATCAGTAAAATAGTACTCAACACGAATACTCGAAATATTTTTCTATTGTTAATCACTGTGTAAATTCCTCCAAATTCTTTAAGAACACAGTAACTTCCTTCCTCGATTAAGTGAGAAAGGAAGTTGCTGTAACCGTATTATTTATTCATGTATTGTAATGAGCCATTTAAAATTTTTGCCATATGTGCGCGTTTTAATGGACTGCTTGCATTAATAACAGTTTTACCTTTAGCATCGACAGATCCAGTCATGATTTTACCTGCATATAAAAACGCAAATGCTTTTCTCGCTTCTTCACTTTTAACAGTTGCACCATCAGCATAATAAGACAAACTTGGATCACCATAGTTCATTTCTTTTCCTGCAACATGCGTTACTGTTCGGTAAATCATCACTGCAGCTTGTTGACGAGTAAGTGTATCATTTGGTTTAAAGTTCTCAGCTTTCATAACAATTCCAGCTTCAGTTAAAGCATTAATTGCTTGTACACGTTCTGCATCAAGTTTCGCTGTATCTTTAAATCCAGCATCTTTTGTTGAAGATACATTTAATGAACGAGCAATCATTAATGCAAATTGAGAGCGTGTAATATTGTCATTTGGTTTAAAGTAATCTTGACCCTTAACAATTCCCTTGCTATATAATGCTAGAATTGCATCTTTGTTAGCATCATTACTAATATCCTTAAATGGATTCACCACTGGTTTCACTGCGCCTTCCACAGCAAAACTAAATTGAACTTGGTGATTCGAATCATAGTTCACGCCTTTGTCTGGCTCATTTACAACAATATGCAGCTGTGCATTCACAAGTTTCTTTAAGTCTGCCACTTCAAATGAGTACTTACTTGTATTTGTTGCATCGTCTTTACTTACTAAAGTCGCTTCTTTTCCCTCTACTTTAAATCCTTTAACATATTGACCTTGAGGGAACGTCATAGTAACTATGTTTTTACCATTTACTACTGATACGTCTACTTTTGATTTAATATATTGCTTCATAATCGACTCTTCAGAAGTACCGTTTTTGTAAACAGTGACAGCCACTTCATTTACTTTAACTTCTTCTTTAACCTCTTCAGATTTACCACTTTCTACTGCTTTTAAATCAAAATCATACCACTTGTCCATATTAGCTGAAGCTACGACAACGTGAATTTTCGCTGATAATACTTCTCTAGCTACAACTGGAAAACTATATGTAATTGTTCCATCTGCATTTTTCACTTCAGTAGCATCTACAAACTTATCACCTTGCTTCGTTTGTAAACCTGCGATCATTGGGGCAGATTTTGCTGCTACCGTTAATTTCGCCTCAAATTTCCCATCCTTTTCAACGATTGTACCTTGTGTTACAAGATGAGAACTAATTGCAGGTTGTGGTTCTGTTGTTCCAGGCTTAAAAGTTTGGAAATCTACAATAGTACCAGTATTCTCAGATTTAGTAGCTTCTGCTTTTACTTCAGTATTTGTAGTCGTTACTTCAGCAACCTTTGCAGATGCAAATGATGGTACTGAAAGTGAAGCTGCTAACAATGAAGCTAGTACTATTTTTGTTGCGCGTGATTGACGTTTTTTAGCCATTATTGACCCTCCGTTTTTGTTTGTAGTTTTTTTCTATAAAGTAAAAATGCTGATCCAACTAATGCAACAATCAATACATATGGTGTTGCATCGCTTGTTTGTGGATTCGGCACATGACTTTCAGAAGAATTTGATGGAGCATTAGTCGTTTTCGAATCAGATGCTTTCGTTGAAGCATCAGTCGTTTTCATTTCAGATGCTTTTGCTACTGTTGCGCTTCCTGCAGATGCCGCATCAAATACTAGTGAAACGCTGTATTCGTGATGATAATTAATATCGTCAATATCAATTTTCATAGCAGTTACAACTGGTTTCGTTAAATCTTTCACTGTAAATTGTACGGTACGAGTATCAGCTGCTTTATTTTCACTAACTACAGTTGCTCCACCTGGTGGTTGGAACTTTGTAATCCATGCACTATTTTTCAATGTAATTTGTACAGTAGCTGTCCCATTTTTCAATGTGACCTTTGCTGGTTTTAGAAAATAATCATTCGCAATGGATACAGAGTTACTTTCAGGTTTATTGACCTGATATTGTATCGAATGTGTGCCGTCAGCTAGTTGGGCAGACGCTTGCGGTAATGCAAAGTTACATACAAACAAAGTTACAAGCATAACGAACATCATTAATTTCTTCATGTGTTGTACGCCTCCTCTAAAATAATAGAAAAATTCAATTCCATAAAAACATGATTGAATGCACCCTTTGAAATGAAAATCATTCTCAATTGAATCTCTATTACCAAGAATACGTGTTAATGCCAGTGAATGTCAACCACAAATCCAAACTTGTCCTCAATATGTCAAAATTACCTTAAAAAAAGAAAATACCACATGAAAAACATGTGATATTTCCTATTTTTAATAGAAAAGCACTCTTTCTATTCATTAATCTCAACTAGAAATCTAGTATATTCAAGAAATTATTTCAATGATCCCTATAAGAATTAGTAACCACCCCGAAATAGCGGTTGAGTGTTTTCCTATGAATGTCTTTGTCAGTAAACCTCCAAAGTGAACACCCGCACCTACTGTTATGAACGAAAAGAAACCGATAGAAATTACTGTCCATATTGCAGAAATACCATTGGCTCCAAGTGCTATTCCGCCGGCTAAACAGTTGGCTGATAAGACAAAGCCGAGCGTCATTGCTTCTCGAAATGAAATGATATAATTTTTATCCTCATCAAATACTTCAGGGTTTTCTAATATCCCTTGTTTAGACAAGCGACTAGATATTAAAGTCCATATCCCAATAACACAAAGCAAAAGACTTCCTATTAAATTTGCGAAATCTGGAGAGACATAATCAATAACTACGCTCCCAGCTGTAACTGCAACGTATGTGACGATCATTGAAATAAGGGCAATAACCGCATTGGATAATACGGGTATTTTAACTCGCTTAATACCATAAGCGAGACCAATTCCTAAATTATCTAAGTTGGCAGCTATCCCAATAAGAATGATGGCTATCCAATGCATTCCTTTCCTCCTCAATAACGTAAATTCCATTCTCACATATGATATGAAAGGAAAAAATTTTTGTTCATTCATACGTTGAATGGAATTGCTTACGGAGGAACGAGATTACACGTGGAAGACTTAAATTAACTTATTCAACTTCTTGCCACGCGGATACTATTTACTATTCTATAGTTTAAAATTATTTAATTGTTGAGAAATTTTTTCAGCGATACTGGCAGTTTGAACAGATGATTCTGCTACATGCTGTATAGCTTGTAATGTTTCTGAAATACTATTTGCTATCTCATTTGAATGATCTGATGACTCTATCGCGACAGTAGATACATTTTCAATCGCTTTTTGTATTTCTAGCATAGAATACTTCATATTTCCAACAAATGTTGTCACTTCAGTTATTAATGTATTAAAGTACATAGCATCTTCTTCATATTGAATTCCACTGTTTTGGAAAAGCTCATAATCAGGTGTAACTTTATCGTCTATAAAGTGTAATAGCTCTTGAGCATTAGTAGACACATTCTTAAATGCTTTTTCTACGTCACTTGTAACAATCTGTATTCTTTGAACGGTTTCAGATGATTGTTCTGCTAATTTTCGTACTTCGTCAGCAACAACAGCAAAACCTTTACCTTGCTCTCCTGCTCTGGCAGCCTCGATCGCTGCATTTAATGCTAACAAATTCGTTTGATCTGCAATATCTGCTATTGTGTCAGACATTACTTTTACTTCAGAAACGATTTGTCCGGCTTGAATCGCTTCTAAAACTAGCTTTTGTTTGTCATCATATAGATTACGAGCTGTACTAAATGCTTGAATAGCTGTTTCTTTAATATCAATAGCTCTCTCTTTTACTTTTTCTGAGAAATTAAGACTATATTTGGTTTTCTCATTTAATTTTTCTGTACTATCAAGCACTTCGATTGCAGTCGCGTTTAATTGCTCAGTTGTTGCACTTAGTGTAGTACTTCCCATAGCAACTTCCTTTGAGGTAGTATCAATTTCATTCATTGAAGCAGTAATTTCCTCAATAGTTGCACTTAAATTTTCACTTAAACTTCCCATTTGTGTTGAGGTACTATTTACATTAGAAACAAGTTCCTGAATATGTGTAACAGAATTGTTCAAACCTTGCGTAATTCTCCCAAGATCATCCGGATATAATACCTCGGCATGTCGCGTTAAATCACCATCTTCAACACCAGATACAACATCCTGAATATTGGAGATTGCTTTTTTAACATACCTACTTAAGTAGATTAGAATACTTATACTAAACAGTAGAGCAATAACCATAATAATACCGTTTTGATACAATGTTCTCTTATATGTACCATTATTTTTTTCATTGCTCAATTCGGCACTTTTGATAGTTGTTGTTTCTAATTGCTCCATCAAATCATCTCTTTGCTTTTCTTTTTCAAATAGCGGTTCTAATAAAACATTGGCATCCACTTCTGTCTCATCAGAGGTAACTTGTTGAAAACTGGATTCTAATATATCTTCATAACTTTGATTTACTTCTTCCAAATACTTTAGTAATTTTTTTTCTTCACTACCCATGTTTACTTTTTTTAAATCTTTAAAGGATTGACCAATTTCTTCTTCAATAGTTGCTATTTCTTCATAATATTGAACTTTTTCATCTATATCTTGCGAATGAAAGAAAATTTTGAACTTTAGATTCGTTATTTTTTGCTGATTCGTTGAAATGTTACTTAATAAATAGATAGAAGTTAAATTTTCATCATATAAAGATGTCGCATTATTATTCATTTTTTCAACACCCATTATGCCAGTAAACCCTATAATGACCAGTGCAATCAACATAATGGTATTTAAAATTCCGAACTTCCCGACCAAAGATACGTTTTTATAAAACTTCATTTATCTCTCCACCTTAAATACATTTTAAATTGATAATAAAATCGGTTTATCGCCATAACCTAAGGTTGATTTTCGTTCCGACTGTGCGATTTCCTATGGCATCGGTACAATACATGTTTTCTGTGCGAAAGCAAAGCGACAGCAACAAGGTTTTATCTGTGCGAAAGCGAAGCGACAGCAACAAGGTTTTATCTGTGCGAAAGCGAAGCGACAGCAACAAGGTTTTATCTGTGCGAAAGCGAAGCGACAGCAACAACAACAACAACAACAACAACAACACGATATTGGTCTGAGGACGTTATCACAGGAGGTGATAGTTTTAGCCTTCGTTCCGCTATTAATTCCCAATGAGTCGCCTAGTTGTAACGAAAATCAACTTATATAAATGGCATCTAAAATTTTCGTCGCCCTAATTAGTTTTAACAAAAATGATTAATTATGGAAATTAAATGTTGTATTCCTCCTATATATCGGAGTTGGATTACAGAAAAATACTATCTTTTTGAATAACTTTTTCAATAAACACTTCTACTAAATTAGGGTCAAACTTAATACCCTTCTGTTCTTTTAAATAAGAAAGAGCTTCTTCCTTTGTCCAAGCTTTTTTATAAGCTCTATCACTAACTAAAGCGTCGTAAACATCTACTATAGATATTACCCTCGCTTCAAAAGGAATTTCCTCTCCTTTTAACCCCATTGGATAGCCTGTTCCATCCCAATTTTCATGATGATATTTAATAATATTTTCAGCTATTTTTTTGTCAGCAAAAACTTTATTGTTCATTTCTTTAGATAGTTTATTCAATACATCTATACCCATAAGAGGATGCATCTTCACAATTTTTTTCTCATAGACTGTTAGTGGCCCAGTTTTATACAGGATTGACTCGGGAATTCCCGATTTTCCAATGTCATGTAAAACACTGTATTCTATAATTTTACTAACATACTCTAACGATAAATGATGAGTTCTATCTTCAAAGAGGCTTAGCAATAATTCCTCAGCCAAATTTTGCACATTCAAAAGATGTTCTGCTATATTTACATCGCGCATTTCACTTGATAGTGCTAACAACTGAAATAGCTCCTTTTGCTCTACTTTTTTCTGATTTACTTCATCTATCAAAAGTTGTTCTGCTAAGCGCATGACTCCTACATAATAAGTAATTCCTTCTATTACAATTGGCGTAATCGTTATAAATGAGTATCTTAGCTCTAATGATTTGTTGACATGAACCATTGTCCCAGACCATGGTTGTCCTTTTTTTAATGTATTTTTTAACGATTTATACATAACAAATGGCGTTACACTCGATTTTAAACTTTCTACTGGTAATCCAATAAGAAATTCTCTTTTATAGCCTGTGATCGTTTCGTATTGTTGATTCACATCGATAATTAATTGATTTTCATCAATGATTACAACAGCATCACCTAATTTTAAATAGTATGTTAATTCCTTCGGTATTTTTTTACACATTTAGAAGACCCCTTATCCATTGTTTAATTCTTTAGCAACTAGCAAGTCGGTTAGCCGACAATGTAACTTCTTCAAATGCTTTACCTCATTAATTTACAACGTTATCCATTTTTATATGAATCTCTTTCTTTTTTCAAAAACATGAATCAACCTCCAACATCTTCTTTACACTTCACTTAGCAAAGTTTTCAATAATAACTTATTTAATTTAGTAAAATAGATTTCCTGTAGTCTTTTTGATAACCTATCATAATCGCTTTTTGAAGGGACTGAATTCCATACAAATATATCTTTGATGTCTTTTTTAATAGTTAAGTATAAGCGATCCGTTATAATTAACTCCGCCTCTTCATCTTTAGAACATAATTCAACATGGATAAAAAGACGTTTTATTTGACTGAATAGATAAGGATCATCATTTATCATTGAGAATATTTTTATTTTAATAGTATCCCTATTGGCAATATCAATTGTTTGTTTTAGTAATTTATGATATCTGCCAATTAATATTTCTCTGCGTTCAAATACGATAGCGAAGGCCTGATTTTCCATTAGACGATCATAAAACTGATTCATAATTTCTATTTGAGCCGTTTCATGCATTTCCAATCTCTTTTGATAAAGATCTTCTTTAAATAAAGTAGCTGGACCAGCAAAGGATAAAGTAAAATAATGAAGATGCAATAAATTTATAAAGAGTGCCCCATATTCTTCTACATCTAAAGTAACTGTGAAATGCTCGATAAATGTTTCCATCCAATATAACGTTGCTTGTACAAACAATTCTTGATTATGGTGCTGTGCAAAGTTCATCAATAAACTTACCGCATTATCCGTTTTATGATAACGACGCATACAGCTAATGATAGAAAATAAAAACATTGTTTCTAATTCAATTTCTTCATCTGATAAATCAGTAAATTTTCTAAATATATGCTTTAATTTTTTCGATGATCGCTCATAGCTATGATGATGTTTCGTAAAGTTTGCATACATTGGATGATATTCGATTAGGCACCCTAATTTTGCGCGTGATAAACAAATGGCCAGCCAATATAAAACTTGTTCGGAATAAGCTATGTCTACTTCCTTCATTAAATCTAGTATTTCTTCTCTTGAAACTAGCGTAAATGGCCACTCTTCTCCCCAATACGAATTCCAGTAGAACAAGAAGTAAAAATAACGAAATTGCTTTTCTGTCCCTTCAAGGCTGACTTTTTCATAAGATGTATACTTCAATTGAAACTGATCTAACAAAGGCTTAACTTTTTTTATTCTTCGATACATGGATGCAACACTTGTGAAATTTTCCAAAACAAACGTATTGACATCATAAAATTTATTGTAAAAAATCTCGTTAAAAGCTTTATAGGTTAACGAGTTTTTTAAATAATATCTTTCAACAGTCTTCATTGAAAAATTATCTTTATAATTTAGTTGAAAATACTTTTGCTCTTCTTTTTGGATATCAGCAGATTCAGTAATAAACTCTAAATCAATTGCTATCTCATCTACTATTTTCAAAATTGTCCTTTCAGACAGTTCCATCATTTGGGATAACTCTAAACTTGAAAATAGCCTCTGTTCATTGTAAATATGATGTAAAACATTCACCTTTTGCAAAGGTAATCGATCCAAAAAATTATACATAAAAACACCTCAATGTCTTCCACCAGTAAACCCTAGCTGCATCATAAAAATTAACCATTTATTTGAAATTTGATAAGCTTATTTATTTCTTATCAATACATTCTATTCCCGTTTTTTACGACATTAAACACGATAGAGCATTATTTTCAATACTTTATAACTACTCCAGATCAAAAGCTGCCAATCAGAAAGGTGTTACTGAATATTCCGCTTCCTTTATAACCCTTTATAAACTCTTTTAAACAACAAATACGGCTTATTTTCATCAAATTCACTCATTTTATACAATCGCGAAAAAAGCCTCTTGTTTTCAACGATAGTTACACTATAACAGGCATTTTATAACAAGCAAAATCAGTTTTTGTTCGTTTTTGAACATATTTTGATAATGATAAAATCCATTCAAAACACCTATCTTTTCTAGGGGGTCAAAATCTATTTTTTCATCTACATACAAGCTCATCTACTGGATTTCATCGTAGTGGGTGTTTCCCAACACTTTTACCCGAAATGTTACTAGCGCCCCCCCCTCAGACTTTTACAAAGCTAGCGTAGAATAGAACGTCCTAAGCACT
Source organism: Lysinibacillus sp. G1-3 (assembly GCF_056322905.1). NCBI lineage: Bacteria > Bacillati > Bacillota > Bacilli > Caryophanales > Bacillaceae > Lysinibacillus > Lysinibacillus sp. G1-3. The sequence continues at coordinate 162,932 of NZ_JBWHYQ010000007.1, read as the reverse complement.
TTCGAAGAGAGCTACACAAATAGTTCCTGAATATGCAAAAGGCTTTCACCCGCTCGTTTTAAAGCAAAAAAAGAGATGTATCAAATTAAGATACATCTCTCTTCTTGGTAAGCCTTATAAAGCAAGCGCTCGATATATGAACGCTGTAAATTGTGCGCATGTTACGTTATTAATTATTACAAAGATTTTTTTGAATATATACCTATATTTAAATTCGACATCGAAACTATCGCACTAACCATAAAATTGTCAAAATCAATTTTTGTTAGTTTTCCAACATATTTTGATAATCTTTTTTATTGCAAATTTAAATTCATTCAAAACCATGCTTTTTGTACTCAAAAAGTATTTAATTTACCTCCATATCTTGAAATGTATCCCACACATAGGAATTTACATAAAATACTTTTTGAATCGGTAAATACGCCGCTTCTGTAGCATTACTGAATGACCGACATCGTTTCTGCCTAAGTACAAAGCCCATTCCTGACGCGATTATCCCTATGCATATTTGATATATCATCCTTTTGAAGTCAATTTGACAAAAGTAACAACCTTTTGATAACTTTAAGTTGTTACTTGTTAATTTTTAGATACATATCATCCTATAATAAAGAAAGGGAGATCTTATGCGATTCAGTAAATTATTGAAGATAGGATTGGCTTTAGCAGTCATGTTAGTATTAACTGCTTGTAGCTCAGAAGGTGAAAGCACGAAAAATAAAGACAAAAATGAAGTGAACTTAGCCTATGTTGAATGGGATACTGAAATTGCCTCTACAAACGTAGTAGGTCAAGTTCTAGAAGATTTAGGATATGATGTAACACTAACACCACTGGATAACGGAATTATGTGGGAGGCTCTTGCTAAAGGAGAGGTCGATGGTATGGTGTCAGCTTGGCTACCACAAACACATGCCCCACAAGTTAAGAAGTATAAGGATAAAATAGACGACTTAGGTGAAAACCTAGCAGGTGCAAAAATTGGCTTAGTTGTCCCAAGTTATATGGACGTAAATTCTATCGAAGATTTAACAGATGAAGCTGGTAAAACGATCACTGGCATTGATCCAGGAGCAAATATGACAGCAACTACAGAAAATGCTTATAAAGAATATAAAAACCTAGAAGGTTGGAATGTAGTTACCTCATCTGCAGGCGCAATGACAGCAGCTCTTACTCAAGCGATTGCGAAAAATGAAGAAATCATCGTGACAGGTTGGTCTCCACACTGGAAGTTTAACGCATTTGATTTAAAATATTTGGACGATCCTAAAGGTATATACGGAACTGAAGAATATATTGGTACATTTGCACGTAACGGATTGAAAGAAGATGATCCCGAAGCGTATAGTGTTCTAAAAAACTTCCACTGGACTCCAGAAGATATTGAACGTGTTATGTTTGATATTATGAAAGGCGATGATCCTAAAGAGGCAGCAAAAAAATGGATCAAAGACAATGAAGATAAAGTATCAGAATGGACAAAAGATGTAAAATAGTACAAATGGCAAGTTTTATAAACGCGTCTAGCGATTTTACATATGAAGAATAGAGTTAAAACAACAATACCTTCTACACTTTAGTTGATGATAACAGGAACATAAAGATTCTATCTTACAATTAGGTTAAACGTCAAAACCCATTTCCTTTGCAGATTTTACCTAAAAAAGTCGATTTCCAGTACTATATGGAATCGACTTTTTTTATATCGCAATTGTGTGAGAAGTTGAGCATGGAGCACATATTTTATGAAAGCGATTTAGTTCAAATCATGTACTTTTCCGTCTAAAACGCTTCACACCTAATATAACGAGTGATACAATGATGCCCCCAATAATCATCATACAAATAGAGATTAAGAGGCCGATTCCAGGCACTGATTCGTGGTAGGTAATGATTGGAGGTACGCCTTTTAGATGTGGCAAAACAGCAAATCTCATGATTTCTAAGTAGGCGAGGTGAAAACCAATTGATGTCCAGAGACTTCCTGTCCATAGACGGAGCAACTGCAAACATATTCCAAAGCTAAAAATTAAAATGATATAAAAGACGTTAATGGATACGCCTGGAGCAAGTCCAAAAAGCACTTGAATCTGACCAACTGCTATAGTGAATGCTACAAAAAGTAAGGTTTGAAGTAATACGGATAACCAAGCGGTGAATCGATAGCGTAAGACATCATATAACATACCTCGCAATCCAAATTCCTCTGGTAAAGCTTCATAAAAAAATGCAAATAAAATATTCAAGGTTAGAGCAATAAACCACTGTTCGGAGGGATGCCATTTTTCAAAGTCTATCCACCCTTGAAAATTGCCTATGAAGAAGCCCAATGAAGCCAGTGCAATCGCCAAGATAACCCCAGAAATAAAATGATGTAGCCTTTTCCAAGAATATACCGGCGCCTTTGGTTTAACTCCAGTCAGTCGATAAACATGCTGATATAAATACAGAATAATAGGAATAACCAATCCACTCATCACAAGACCCTGAATCAAATGATTACTGGAAAGAGAAGCTAGGAACAGACCAGTGACTAACGTTGACCAGCCGGCGAGTACATAAAGTATCCATTTCAATATATGAATTTCCCCCTTAAAGCATTTTAATTGATTTATTTACATTGCTTAAAGTGTGTCTATAAACACAGCTATAAATATTATATATATACTTTATACACAATATATACAAAAATATATGTATTTTCAAGCTAAATTATTATTAAAATGAAAAAACATGAGATTGTTAAATCACAAATCTCACGTTTCTCCAGTTCACAAAACTCAAAAAGTCGAATTTTCATTGTATTTTCTTTTCAAAAGTAAAAAATACGAAAAGCATTATTACATTGCTATAAAAGCCTTTTGACGAACTCAATAAGTACACTTTGTTTACAACTATATTTTTGAATAAAGAAAGGACAGTCCCAAAAGGCATTTTTATTGCCTTTTGGGACTCCCCTTGTTTTTTAACCTTTATTTTAATACTTCCGGATGGAAGCCATCTTTTTGGAAGTAATTTTCACGTGACCAAATATTTAATTTTTCTTTTTCCGCATCTTGCTGAATGTCTCTAAATTCATCCTCAAACGTATTGTTTGGTTTATGGATAAAGCGCACTGCTGCAAGTCCTTCTTTTAATAATGATTCTTGCAACATTACATCATCAATAAAGACATAAGCTAATAAACGATCGTAGTTATCTGTTTCTGGTCCGACATCGTAAACCGCTTCAATCTTTTTGGCGTGTTCTAACAACTTAATCGTATAATCTCGCGCATCTTTAGCATAAGGCTGTGCCTCACCTTTGTTATAGTTCATCTCTGGTGTATCTACCATCAATAGGCGAATTTTTTGTTTCTTGCCATTTATTGTCGCCTGAATTGTATCACCATCATATGCTTTAATATAATCTACATCAAAGCGTTTGTTTCCTGTTTTTTCTTCGACATGTTCAATCGAAATAGCTCCATTCTTGTCAGTAGATATTGTATCCTTGTCTTGAGCTGGTGATCTGCCAAAAATCATATACAATGCAACGGCAAGAATGATTGTACCACTCGTAATTAACGTTTTTATATCTTGCATTTTCATGTAGTAGGTCCCTCACAACTATTCATCTTCATTACACTTTAAGGAAGCTTCTAAAAGAAATCCTTAACTCATCAAAAGTCCTAAAAGTTTCACGATGTTTCTATTGTAAAATATCAGGCTATTACATTCAAGCTATGTAGTTGCAACAGCAACCCAATGGTTTGGAGAAACTTCAACAAGCTGACTATTTTCTATCTCATAGTGTGTTTGTTTGTCTATATGTTCGGTATCCATATATTTTTTCTTCTCTATCGAAGGATCCGGAATTGGTATTGAGTGTAATAGAGCTTGTGTATACGGATGCTGTGGATTGGCGTACAGCTCCTCACTTTCTGCAAGCTCTACAATCTTCCCACCATACATGACAGCTACACGATCGCTAATATGTTTAACCATAGACAAATCATGAGCAATAAATAAGTATGTCAATCCTAGGCGCTGCTGTAAATCCTTTAACAAGTCTACAATCTGCTTTTGAATAGAAACATCAAGGGCTGAAAGTGGTTCATCACAAACCATAAAATTTGGCTCCACTGCTAAAGCTCTTGCGATGCCAATACGTTGGCGTTGTCCACCTGAAAATTCATGCGGATAACGCATTGCATGTTCTTTGTTTAAGCCTACAAGTTCAAGTAATTCCTCCACACGCTGATGACGCTCTCCATTCGTTTTAACAAGTTTATGAATATCTAGAGCTTCCCCAATAATATCTACTATTTTTTTTCGAGGATTCAACGAGGAATATGGATCTTGGAAAATAATTTGCATATGACGCCGCATTGCTTTAAGCTGCTTTTTTGTTAGTCTTGTAATTGGTACACCTTGATATAAAACTTCACCATTCGTAGGCTGATGAAGCTGTAAAATCGTTCGACCTGTCGTAGATTTTCCTGAGCCCGATTCACCTACTAAACCTAATGTTTCTCCTGGGTATATATGGAAAGATAAATCGTTGACAGCCTTTACCGTTTGACCATGCCCTAATGCGAACTCCTTTGAAAGATGTGTCACTTCGATTAGTGGTTTATTTTTATCTATTTCAAGCTGTACATTCGTAATTTGCTTAGGCTGCTTTTTCTCATGGAGCTTTGGTAAAGCATTCAATAATTTTTTAGTATAAGGATGTTGAGCATTTCCAAAGATTTCCTCTGTTGTACCTTGCTCAACAATCTCCCCTTCTTTCATTACAATAATTCGATCGCACATGCCAGCAACAACACCTAAATCATGAGTAATTAATATGATTGAGGTGCCCATCTTTTTTTGCATGTCTCGCATTAATTTTAGGATTTGCGCTTGAATAGTTACATCAAGGGCTGTAGTCGGTTCATCTGCAATTAGTAAAGATGGTTGACAAGCAAGTGCCATGGCAATCATCACACGTTGGCGCATTCCTCCTGAAAACTCATGCGGATATTGTTTATATCGTTCTTCTGCATTTCGAATACCTACAAGCTTTAATAACTCTATTGTTTGCTTATAAGCCTCAGCTTTGGACATTGACTGATGCTTTATTAAACTTTCCGCTACTTGCTCTCCAATACGAATAGTTGGATTTGTAGATGTCATTGGATCTTGAAAAATCATACTAATATCTTGTCCGCGGATTGTCTCCATTTGTTTTTCGCTCAATGAAGTAATTTCTTGGCCTTTAAACAAAATATTTCCTGACTTTAGAAATGAAGGTGGTGATGGTAATAGACGCATAATTGAACGAGCCGTTACACTTTTCCCACTACCTGACTCTCCTACAATTCCGAGTGTTTCACCTTTATTTAAATGAAAGTTAACGCCTTTAACGGCTTCAAATTCTGTTTCTCCCGTTATAAAAGATACACGAAGATCGCTTATTTCTAGAAGCTTTTCACTCATTCAATCCATCCTTTTGTAAATTTTGTGATTGACTTAATTATTTGTATAATCCATACTTTACAATACTGATAGGAATTATACAATATAATTATAATCAATTATGCCTCGGCATAATTGCGTCCGGAATCGGCTTTGTGCTTAGGCCTGCGTGAGGGCCGACACGATGTCGATCATTTCGGTAATGCCACAGGACGTGGCGTTTTTACCGATGCAGGTCAGTTAGCCGTTATCGCATGGATGCGATGATTTTAGGCTAATATCCTCTATTGAACTCCTTTCCGATTTCCGTGACATCCGCCGGAGGCTTTAACTTCTTTCTACTGAAAGAAGTTGAATCTTTCACCCTGCAATCTGTTCAATAGGGCCTTACAAAAATAAGTCAGCTACTACGCGTGTGTTGATGTTTTTTTGTCCACATTTTGGAATCTATTATTTTATTTATGTCTGGAGGAAATGCATGGTTATTTCAAAAGATCATTCTACAACTAAGGAACATGTATTCTTTTTTTCAGTTTATCAAAAGCTCATGCACCATAAGTCTTACAATGTGCTACTCTTTCTTTTAAGTATTTTAGTACACCCATTTACATACTTATCTTATCGGAAAAGAAAACATTCACATCAATACCGACAAGCTTTTGAGCTACGAAGTCAGTACTACAAAGAAAAGGGTTTGTTCGCACAATGGCAATTTAAATTTGCTGAGCAAGAATTAGCCAAAGCTAAATTCTTTCATGAATTTGTGTCAGAAAAACAATTACAGGAAACTGCTTCGAAATTAGCAGAATCAAAAATACAGCAGTTAGTAGAGCAAGATTTATTAAAGGATGGTTTAGAAGATCCATCCTATTTACAATTTTTTAGTCAGCAACTTAAAAATAAAAATTTCGTTGCTCTTACTTTTTTACCAGCTGTTTTATTTTATGTAGTCCTTCTATTGTGTGCGAATCCATTTCTACAATTTATCATTGAACGAATACTACAAAGTTTCATTGTTATTGTAGGTGTCGCGACACTAGTGTTTACAATTTTGTATTTGTCGCCATTCGATCCAGCGAGAAACTTACTTGGTGTTGCGGCAACGGCTGAGCAAATTGCTAACTTTAATCATATTCATGGTTTGGATCAGCCATATTTATCTCAATTATGGAATGCATTATCTGGTCTCTTCACATTTGATTTAGGTACTTCCTTTGCAGGGAAAGAAACTATTACACATAGCATTGTAAACAAATTTCCTGTCACACTTGAAATAGCAATCCTATCACTATTAATGGCTATCGCTATTGCTATTCCGGTCGGCATTATTTCCGCTGTTCGTCCAAATTCATATTTGGATTATACATTTATGTTCATTGCCTTGATTGGATTATCCATTCCAAGCTTTTGGCAAGGCTTACTATTTATTTTAACGTTTGCCTTAAAGCTGCAATGGTTCCCAGCTACATATAATCCTCAAAACTGGCTTTCTTTAATAATGCCAATTATCGTCTTAGGAACATCCATTACGGCTTCCATTGCCCGTATGACCCGATCCAGTATGCTTGAGGTTATACATGAGGATTACATTATTACAGCGAGAGCTAAAGGCTTGAATGAATTTAAAGTGATTTCAAAGCATGCTATTCGCAATGCCATGATTCCTATTATTACAGTGATTGGACTTCTTTTTGGTGGAATGTTAGGCGGGGCATCTGTTACAGAAAAAGTTTTCAATATTAGTGGTATCGGTAGCTATATTGTTGATAAGCAGTTTATTCCGGACATTCCAGCTATCCTCGGTGGGGTCTTCTATATTGCTATTACAATTTCAATCGTAAATTTATTCATCGATATTATGTATGCCTTTTTCGATCCACGCATTCGCTCGAAAATGAAGAAGTCTTAAAGGGGGATCACCCGTGAAAAACAGCTTACATGTCAAACTACTTTTGAAGATAACACAGGAATATGTCAATTCACATTTTACACTTGTCTTTTCCTTTCTATTTTCTTTATTATTTCTAGCTTATAGCTATAATTTTTCTACTCAAAGTTGGCGACCAATCGTCTTAATCTTTTTTGTCATTTATGCAATTACCACAGCTTATGTTGGTTTCCTGACTTTACGCATTAAACAGGATTTAGCAAGCTATAGTGACATACGAAAAAGCACTCGATTACTTGGTTATCCGCTGTTATTGACAATCGTTTCAGGTAATATTTTCTCTACATCCTTTGCTTTTTTACTTATTTCAAAAAGTAAGACAGCTGAATATACTTTTGCTGCTTATGCATTGATCACTCAGCTTTTTATTATCGGAATTTCAGCACTGAACTTATTTAAAGCGTACGTCACAGATACTTATTTACTTGCAATGGGTCTTTTCTTACTCCTTGCAATCTTTTATATCGTGATGTTAATGCTATGTACAAAATTTGTGACTTCCGAGGCTGCGCCAAAATGGATGCTGTTACCTGGCATTTTGCTGCTTATTGCCTCATTGACTGGCAATCTATTTGCAACATTGCTAGGGTATAGCCTTATTCAAAAAGCTCGAAAGGCAAATCCCTCTACAATTGAAAAATGGCAAAGAATTTGGGAAAAGATTTTACGCAATACGATGGCCGTCTTCGGATTATTTTTCATAGTGCTTATGTTTTCTTTGTCCGTAACAAGCTCTTGGACATTTGACTATGACTTCGCTATTGAAAATAACTATGGGGCACTGTTACAAACACCTTCATTAGAATATCCACTAGGCACCGATAATTACGGGCGTGACTTATTTTCTCGCATTGTTTTCGGTGCACAAATATCGCTTATTGTCGGATTTTTCTCAACAATCATACCTGCATTAATCGGCGGAGCACTTGGAGCATTTTCCGGTTATTACGGGAAAGCGACTGACAACATAATCATGCGAAGTCTTGATATTTTATATGCCATTCCCGGAATTTTACTAGCTATTGCCATTATCGCAGCGTTTGGTGCCAATACGATGAATTTAATCATCGCACTAAGTGTTGGAGCCATTCCAACTTATGCTCGTACTATGCGCGCTAATGTAATGCAGCTCTCTAATTTCGAATTCGTAGAATCAGCAAGAGCATTAGGAGCATCTGATGCTGCAATCATTTTTAAACATATTGTCCCTAACTCGTTAGCACCAATGATTGTCAAAGCAACATTAACTATTGGTGGTGCTGTAATTTCAACAAGTAGTTTAAGTTTTTTAGGGCTTGGCATTGAGCCACACATTCCTGAATGGGGCAATATTCTAAAAGTCGGTAGTACGTACCTGGAAACACATTCCTATGTCGCTATTTTCCCAGGTCTTTGTATTATGCTTCTCGTTCTCTCCTTTAACTTCTTAGGAGATGGGTTACGAGATGCTTTAGATCCAAAATCAAATTAATAATGGAGGTTCTTACATGAAAAGATTACTTGTATTCTTATTCATTGCCATCTTAGCATTAGCAGGCTGTGTACAGACAAAAACTGAAGTAGAAGGTAGTAAAGATTCAAAAGAGAAAGGTAAAAAGACAGTTGAAGTATTAGGGATGGCCGCTTCTGAGGAAGATATGAATATTGTTCGAGACCAACTAGTTAAAAATGGCTTTGAAGTTAAACTAAATATTCAACCTGATTATGGTTCATTTTCAGCACAAAAAGATGCTGGCAATTATGATTTAGCTCTTTCTAGCTGGACAACAGTAACAGGGAATCCTGATTATGCTGTTCGTGGTTTGTTTAAAACGGGCGGTGACTATAGTATTGTATCTGATTCAAGTTTAGATGCGCTTATCGAGGAAGCAAGTACGTTGACAGGTAATGAAGCCGCTGCAAAATATAAAGAATTAGAACAGCTTTTAGTATTCGATCAAGCTTATATTGCGCCTTTATATATTTCAAATAAATATCAAGGCATATACTCTGAATTAGTAAACCCAAAAACTGTACATCTACCAAAATCCCGTGCGCAAGTATGGGAAAATATCGAATTCAATGATTCATCCAAAAATGCAACTGAACCGTTGATTTTACATCAAACAATTGATTCGCTAACATCTCTTGATCCTATTAAAGGGAATGACGGTTCTATTAATACATTAAATACGAATATGTATGTACGACTTGTAAACTTAACAGATACAGATGAAGTCGTTTCTGATGGTTCATTATCTTATAATCATGCTATTGCTGAAGGGAACCAAGAATATTATTTCATTTTACGTGATGATCTTAACTTCGCTGCTGTAAAAGATGGTGCTGCCGTTGATACAGGTGAATTGGTTTCAGCAGAAGACGTTGTATTCTCATTAAATCGTGCAAAAGATTCAAAGTCAGTTCCAGACCATCGCACATATAGTCTTCATGAAAATATCGAAACAGTCGAAATCGTTTCTGACTTAGCTGAATTACAAAAGAAAAAAGTTGCAGGCTCTGATCAGTCTGTATTAGATGCATTATCCCAAAACCTCCCTGCTTCTGTAACGCAATTAGCAAAAGACAAAGGGACTGTGAATAATGCAACTGGAGCATACCAAGTTGTTAAAATTACAACACCAACACCATTCCCACAAGTGTTAAATTATTTAGCGCACCAATCTGGTGGTATCGTTTCTGAAAAACAAGTAACAAGCATTAACACATATGATGTAGCAGCCTATAATCCAGACAAGGATATCGCCTATGGTGATCAAGCTACCGTGACGGAAGGCACAGCAACATACAACAACCATCTTTACGCTAGCGGTCCTTACATTCTTATAAAGAAAAATGATTATGAAGCACAATTTGTGAAAAATCCTGCCTACCGTGTAGGTAGTGAATATGAACCGAAGATCGCAAAAATTAATGTTCGTTTTATCGCTGATAACGATAGTGCATTATCAGCATTACGTAATGGTGAGATTCATGTTCTCCAGTCAGTACCAGAAACAAAGCTAGACATTGTAAAATCTGATACGAAACTAACGTTAAATACTGCTGATAGTAATGCCGTTTCCTATCTACAAATGAATACATCTGGTCGCCCTGTTTCAGAATCAGTAGATCTACGTAAAGCAATTCTTTACTCTATTAATCAAGATGAATTTATTAGCTACTATCAAGGCAATAAAAAACCTGCTGTATCCACTGTTTCACCACTCATTAATACTGGATTGAAGCTTGAAGCAGACAGTAAAAAGGTAAAAGAATATTTAAAAGCCTATAACGATTAATTATCGGTATACAAAACGATTCATAGACATTAAATAGGTAGAGCCTCCTCATATTATCGAGGAGGCTCTGTTTATATTGTTGAAAAATGATTAATAAATTTTTTAGAATGTTATCCTGTAATTCCCGTTTTATTTATCACTTTAAAATTGAGAGATGCGTCATAAGGTACATGCTGCGTGAAGTGGTTGATTGGAGTGGAGACTGAGCGACTCCTCGGGGATCAGCGTCACAGATGAGACCCTGCAGCGAAGTGAAGCGGCTCATCGGACGCCCCCAGGAAAGCGCTCAGTCGGAACGGAAATCAACCCCTCGCTTTGCCAAAAAGCCCTGTTTTATTTACAACGTAAACAGAGCCTTCATGGAAAAGGCTCTGTTATCTTTATTAATACTTATTAAATCTCATGATGTGATTTTGGTTTTGGTCCTAGATCTTCGGGTTCAATGTCTGCAAATGTCTCGCCCTCTTCCTCTAAATCACGCATACGATGGGCAATACGTGATGCGGCTGAAGCAGCAATACTGCCAACTAAATCATCTAAAAATGTATTTACATGATGTCCTGGTTCTGTGTCCAACTTCTTAATAATACCGATTTTTTGCTTATCTAAGTGGCCAAAGGTTGTTACCGCTATGCTACCGTATGTAAAGACAGATCCAAGTGCGATTGTTTCATCCACACCAAATAAACCCTCATCGGATTCAATAATTTGCTGTAACGGTGCCGACAATAACTTTTTCTCTGCAAGTTCATCTAATTCAATTCCTACTAATAAAGCATGTTGAACTTCACGCTTACGTAATACACGCTCAACAGAATGAACACAGTGGTCTAATGTTAAACCTTCATTATAGGATTTTTGCATTTCATAAACGATTTTAGCAATATCCTCTAGCGATACACCACGACGAATGAGTGCAGCTTGAGCTGCCTTCGCTACTTCATCAGAGTGTATGCGAGTATTTTTATCATGCATAACTATCCCTCACTTCGATTTGATTGCTAGAATAGTGCTAGCCCAACCTATTATACCTTTACTTTAGCTATATGGTACAATTTCGATACAAACATGAGAAGGAGTGTCATCATTGGATAAGGGAACTGTACAAGATTTAAAGTTCTATAGTGAAGCTTTACAGGAGGAATTATTGCTCTATATTTATGTTCCTGCAAATTATTCTCCACTATATAAATATAATATTTTAATTGCATCAGACGGCAAAGATTATTTCCAGCTTGGAGGTATTACAAAACTTGCTGATGAACTTATCGATGACTATGAAATCGAAAATTTAATCATTGCATTCGTTCCTTATAAGGACATAAAGGATCGACGTCTTAAATATATTCCAAGTGGAGAGCAACATGAAGCATATCTTCGTTTTTTAGCACACGAGCTTGTGCCCTATTTAGACGCTGAATATTCAACCTATCAAATGGGAATGGGTCGTGGAGTTATCGGTGACTCGATGGCTGCTACCGCTTCCTTAATGGCCGCATTAAAATATCCAAGTATTTTCGGAAAGGTTATTTTACAATCACCGTATGTTGATGAAGATGTTTTGCAAGCCGTAGAGAATTTTAAAGATCCAGGCGCAATTTCCATTTACCATATTGTTGGAAAAGAAGAAGATAAAGTTGTCACAATGGATAAAACCATTAAAGATTTTTTAACACCAAATCGTCAGCTTCATAATCTCATGTTAGACAAAGGATTTTCTATATTCTATGAAGAATTTAATGGCAATCATACATGGAAATATTGGAAACCTGATCTTCGTCGCGCATTAATTGAAAATTTCAATTAATATAGACGAATCAAATTACGAAATCGGAAATTTCTGTTATACTTAAATAAAAAATTGTTTACTTTCGGGAGGTAATGGCCTATGAAGTACGGTATTGTGGCATTTCCATCAAAAAAATTGCAAGATTTAGCGAATACGTATCGTAAACGATACGATCCTCATTATGCGAAAATTACTCCGCATCTTACATTAAAGGACAGCTTTGATGCGACAGAAGATGATATTCAAACTATTATAAAGCAATTAGATGAACTTGTTGCCAACTATGCACCTTTAAACATTCATGCATTACGTATAAGTTCATTTTTCCCTACAACAAATGCGATTTATTTCCGCATTGAACCAACTGAACAATTAACAGCATTCCATCAAGCACTTGAAGAAAAAGTACCTTTTGGTGAGTCAAAACATGTATTTGTACCACATATCACGATTGCTCAAAAAATGACAGCTTCCGAGCATGATGACATTTTTGGCCAACTACGTATGACAGGCGTTGACGAAAAAGATACAATTGATCGTATTCATCTTTTATACCAATTGGAAGATGGCTCGTGGACAACATATGAAACATTCCGATTGTCAGGAGCTGAGTAATCCTTGTACAACGTTAAGATTGTGGAAACAGCAAAAGAGCACGAGGATGCGTTCGCAGTTCGCAAACAGGTTTTTGTTGAAGAACAAGGTGTGCCGCTGCATTTAGAATGTGATGCTGAGGATGCATCCGCAACGCATTTTATTATGTACGAAGACAATGCCCCTGTAGGTGCTGCACGTTTACGCAATATCGTGGACGATGCTGCAAAAATTGAACGTGTTTGTATTTTACAAGATCAGCGAGGCAAAAAACTCGGTGCTTTAATTATGAGGGAAATGGAAAAGTACGCTATTTCAATAAATAAGAAAAAGCTAAAACTCCACGCACAAAGTTATGCTATTCCTTTTTATGAAAAGCTTGGCTATGCGGTAACATCTCCCGAATTTATGGATGCTGGTATCCCACATCGCGCTATGGAAAAAACGATTTAATTCAAATCGGTGTTACGAAAATGCTACGGCATATCGTAACACCTTTTTTATTTTTCTACAAAACTTTAAAGGTTGATTTTTAAATGAAAGTCCATTTAACCAACCTTTTAAATATATCAAATTATTTCATCATTTTAGTGATTTTATCGAAGTCTAGTGAAGCACCATCTTGAATAATAGATTGAACTAACTTATCTTCAAGCTCTTGCGTAATTTGTCTATTGGACACCTTACTTACGCGTCGTACGATTTTTCTTACTTGTTTTTCACTTTTAAAATCAGCATGTTGAATTGCATTTGCTAATGCGAAGATCTCATCCATCGATACTCCAGTTTTTTGTTCAATTGAATTAAAAAATCCGCGATTCATGTTCCCCCTCCTATCAGTTAAAGTTAAAGTTAAAATTTATTTCCATTATTAATTTATGAAAACATTCGAAAAATAGTGAAGGCTTTAAACTTTATTCAGATAATAAAGCACTCTGAAGAAAAGCTAAAGCCTCTTATCGACTGTCACATTAGTCAAATCAATTATGCCTCGGCATAATTGCGTCCGGAATCGGCTTTGCGCTAGCACAAAGCTTTAACTTTTTTCAGCTGAAAGAAGCTAAATAATAGTAGCACCAACAATGATTAGAAGAATGAATAGAACAACGATTAGAACAAACGTTGAACTCTGACCATGTCCATAGCCATAATATCCGCAGCCATAATAACCGCCGTAATCTCCTCCGTAGCAACCATCAGAGTGCCCTCCATACGAGCCCCAGCCTTGATATCCCATAAAAATACCCCTCCCTTCTACAACCTATAATATGTTTTGGTTGTAAAAATGGGTGGGGTATTCGTCTAGTCAACATTTCCTTTTGGTTTAAAAAGTAATGCTCCGATAAAGCCAAAGACAATGGCAGCACTGATTCCTGAGCTTGTTACTTCAAACATCCCAGTTAACACGCCTACAAGCCCATGCCTTTCTGCTTCAGCAAGTGCACCATGCGTTAAAGAATTTCCAAAGGACGTAATTGGAACGGTTGCACCAGCACCTGCAAAATCAATAAGAGGCTCATACAAGCCCATTCCGTCTAGAATTGCACCAATTACGACTAGAGTACTCAATGTATGTCCTGGCGTTAATTTTCCAACATCCATTAGTAGTTGACCAATGGCACAAATAATGCCACCTACAATAAATGCAAATACAAATGTCATTACCATAGCTTTTACCTCATTTCATTGTAATTTCAATCGCATGTGCCGTACATGGAATCGTCTCGCCTTGTTGAAAAGTAAGCGGAGACAGTAATGCTCCAGTCGCCACAAGAAGAACTCGTTTATAAGTACCTGCTCGCATCTGTTGAATAACATAACTAAAAAAAACAGCTGCTGAACAACCTGCACCACTTGCACCGGATTGAAATGCCTCATCCTGTCCATAAAACTCGGCACCTGCATCACGTAAAGGTTTTAACTCCTCACTTTTGATGCCATTTTCAACGAACATGCCTTTTAAAAGTTTTAAGCCAAGTTGACCCAAATCACCTGTTAAAATTAAATCATAGTGGTAAATTTTTTGATTACGCTGCTCTAAATGTGATTGAATCGTCTGAAAAGCGGCTGGTGCCATCGCTGCACCCATGTGAAATGGATCATCCATACCATAATCAACCGATTTTCCAACAGTTGCTGCTTCAATAGAAGGATATTCCTCTTGATGTTTACCAATTAGTGCATACCCAGCAGCCGTTACCGTCCATTGAGCAGTTTGGGGCTTTTGTGAACCATAATCGACTGGATAACGGAATTGTCGCTCCACCGCATTGTGTTGACTGGATGCACCAGCGAGCGAAAAGTTTGCGGCACCTGCCTCAGTTAAAAGGCTCGCAACGATTACTGAAGATATAGAGGTAGCACATGCTGAGAAGAGTCCAATAAAAGGAATTTCTAAGTCTCTAGCTGCAAAATTGGTCGGTGTCATTTGATTCACTAAATCGCCGCCCATAAAGTAATCAATGTCCTTATTTTTTACACCCGCTTTTTTCATGGCAAATTCACAGGCCTCTTCCACCATTTTTCGATGACCTTGTTCATTTGTTTTCATTTGCCAACGTTCATCATCATAAGTCGCATCAAAATGTTGACTAAATATACTCCGTTTCTCTAGCGGGCCTGCTACTACACCTGCTGCTATTAAGGATGGCTTCGATTGAAAGACAATTACCATGAAACCACTCCTATCGTTACAAGAATGTATTTAATAAGTGCAACAAAAAAGGCGGAGACAACACCAAATAATACAACGGACCCAGCTAATTTAAATATGTTTCCACCAACACCAAGCACTAATCCTTCAGATCTGTGCTCGATGGCAGCAGAAATAACAGCATTACCGAACCCTGTAACAGGCACTGCTGATCCAGCTCCAGCAAATTGACCAATTTTCTTATATAAGCCAAAACCCGTTAAAATCATGGCGAAAAATACCATCGTTGCAACTGTTGGATTTCCTGCAGTCGCTTCAGTAAAATTAAAGAAAATGATATAAAAAAGTGAAACGGCCTGTCCGATCGTACAAATAAGTCCACCTACTATAAATGCCTTTGCAACATTTTTAAGATACGGCGGTTTCGGCGTGACATTTTGTTCTAATTGCTGGTATTGTTCTTTTTCCACTATGTTTGCTCCTTTGCTAGCTTTTTCAATTTGTTAATTTTATCTTTCAGTTTATTATCTTCAACTTGATCCCTTTTTATTTTATTGGCTTCATAAAATATTTTATAATCGGTTGAGACAAAAACCTTTTTGTTGGGGTATTTTTCATCAAATTTCTTTTGCAACTTTTTCTCTAATTTAGCCTTTTTCCATTTATCCCATGGTTTAATTTGCACTGCTACAAGCATACTATTGTCGTATTGGATTACCGTTGTTTTGTCTACATATTTCTGCTCTTTTAATATGGCTTCAACTTCTTTTTCATTTTCCGGTGAACCGTAGACAATAAATTTTTCTTTTTCACCGCAACCACTTAAAAGCGATAAACTGACTAATAGAGGTAACATCATTCCTAATAGCTTCAAGTTTTACCCTCCTTTTCTTTAAAGTTTCTCCAACCATAAAAAAACTATTCATTTAACTATATATACAAAGGCCCGAGTCCATTTTTCTTAAGTACATATTGTAGAAGTAGTAACAAGGAAAGGAGGTGACAATATGGGTTGTGGCAAGCCAACAAATCCTATTGGACCAATCCATTCAGCAGGCTGCGTTTGTGACGTAGTACGCGCTATTTTAGACATTCAGAATCAAGCGGTGAGAGAAGAATGTCAACCATGTACAGCTAACTGTTTCCTAGAACCACTGGGAGGCATCGTAAGTCCAGCACGCTCTCATGCAGATACACGTGTATTTATGTTAATTACAAAAGATGGTACTCCTTTTAAAGCATTTTTCAGTTCTCCAACAGCGGATCCATGTATATGTACATCCGTATTTTTCCGAGTAGAAGATATGTTTGATGAGTGCTGCGCTACCTTGCGTGTTTTAGAACCTTTATGTTCATTTGACTCCAGTGAAAGTACAGTCGATCTATTAAGTCGAGACGGTTGCTGTGTCAACATGAAAAAAATATGCAAAGTAGATGATTGGAATTCCACTGAGAGCTGTATTACTGTAGATTTATCGTGCTTCTGTGCTGTACAATGTATTGCTGATGTAGACTTAGGGATTTGTGAATAATCTTTTCTCCTTTGACACACTACACATAAAAAAAAGTGTACAGCATCCTCTGCTGTACACTTTTTTCATAAAGTAGGTAATTGTTTACCCCGCCATAATACTTGTTCTATGTCCTCAAAATAAATAATTTCTTGTGTCTTTAATTCAAAAGAAGTAAGCATCAATGAATCCGTCTCTACATTAGATGCACTACCTCGTAAATTTCGACCATCCTTTAAACATACGACTAACGGTTGATATGCTTTTTGCCGAAATGGCTTTTCTAAAAATTGAAGTTGCTTTAGTAAATACGGATCTATTTGTTCTTCTTCAACCACTTCTTCTTTTTCTTCAATCGCCTGTTCATTGAAATAGCCGTCCTTTAGATACACTGACGTACTTTCATCCAAATCAAGTTCATGTAGCACCTTAGAAATATTTAGAAAATAGGATGGTGACTTTATAAATAAGCGTGGCTCTTGACCCACATTACTCACTTCCCTTTTTTTCATACAATATGCGAAAGGAAGAAAATTGGTTCTCAGCCTATTTTGCTTATGAATGTTGTCGCCAAACCTAAGTAAATTAAAATACTTGTAATATCATTTAATGTTGTAATAAATGGACCAGATGCAACAGCTGGATCAATTTTCATGCGATGCATGAGCAATGGAATAAAAGAACCTGCAAGCGTTGCTACTAAAATTGAACCACAAAGCGCTGCTCCTACTAGCATTCCAAGTATAAGCTCTTGTTTCCAAATATAGACGATACCGATCACAATCAGTCCACAAACAATTCCAGACATTAAGCCTGTGCCTGCTTCACGTAAGAGTAATTTTAGCTTGCTATGTTCTTCAACATCTCCTGTCGCAATTCCTCGAATAGCTACCGCTAATGCCTGTGTTCCACTATTTCCAGAAGTACCTGAAATAAGAGGGATAAACACTGCGAGTAACGCAACCTGTTCTAACGTTGCCTCAAACTGTCCCATCAAATTTGCAGTCAACATCCCTAAAAATAATAATATGACAAGCCATGGTAAACGTTTTTTAGCTGCCTGGAACGAGGTTGTATCAAATTTATCCATATCGGAAATACCCGCTAATTTAGAGTAATCCTCCGATGCTTCCTCATCAATAACGTCGATAATATCGTCGACTGTAATAATCCCTAGTAATTCACCCTTATCGTCAATAACTGGTGTCGCTAAGAAGTTATAGTCCTTCATAATTTGGGCAACCTCTTCTTGGTCATCCCCTGCGTGCACCATCACAACACGCTCATTCATAATTGAACGTATACGAGTATCTTCATCCGCAATGATTAAATCACGAAGCGAAACAACACCTGTTAATCGATGTGCTTCATCCACGACAAAAATATAATAAATGGTTTCAGCATCCGGTGCTTCTTTCCGTAAAATCGCCATCGCTGAACGAACAGTAGAATTTTCTGGTATCGCTACATATTCAGTCGTCATGATAGAACCAGCAGTGCCTTCGTCATATCTTAAAAGCTCATTAATTTCTTCAGCTGTTTCCTCATCCATCATGCCTAAATAGCTTTCACGTTGTTCCGTATCCAATTCATTTAAAACGTCTGCCGCATCATCTGCATACATATGAGAAAGCATTTCTGCACCATATGACGGATCCATCTCAGCCAGATACGCTGTGTATTCATCATCATCTATTTCGATTGCCTCAAAAATATCAGCCATTTCCGACGGAGACAAGAACGAATAGATGGTCTTTCGTATATCAGGCTCCACCTTCTCATAAAACGTTGCCTGATCATATGGATGAAGCTCTAAAAACTCATCGCGGAATGCGTTTATATCATGTGCTTCGAGCATTTCTCGCAAACGTGCCTCGTCGAATTGCACATCATCCTTTTCATTTCTTTCCTCTATCATGCTTGTCCCCTCCTTCCGAGCAATCAATTATGCCTCGGCATAATTGCGTCCGAAATCGGCTTTGTGCTTGCACAAAGAACTCCTATCCGATTCCGTGACATCCGCCGGAGGCTTTAGGCCAACGTGATGTTGGTCACTCAGTCTTTGCCACAGGACGTGGCGTTCTTAGACTGAGTTCCTATATTTCAGCGGGTGTTTGACCAACCGCCGAAAAGTAAATTCATTTGTACCTGTGCTTTGCTTTCTGCACAGAAAACATTTGCTGAAATAAGTTAAATCATTAATACGGGCAATTCCGTAAATCTACCTTTTATATAATAGAGTGTATGATGCCTTTTCTGCAAACCCTTTTTTTACTACATAGCATCCTACAACATCCCCGCAATCTAATTGGATAAATCTGTAGATAAATGTTTCTATTTTTCACCTTTACTGAATAAAAACTAGCTCCTCACCAAAAGTTGGAGATGACATTTATTAACCGTATGCCATAAATAGTTGATTTCCGTTCCGACTGGGCGACTCCTTTGGGATCAGCGATATAGAGGAACGAAGGCTAAGAGCATCACGTCCTGTGATAACGCCTTCGTGACCAACATCCTGCTGTTGCTGTCGCTGCGCTTTCGCACAAACAAAACCAAAACCTGCTGCCGCTACGTTGCACTTACGCTCTCGCGCAAAAGACATCTGTTGGCCCGAGACCCTGCAGTGAAGCGGATGTTTTCTGTGCGATAGCGTAGTGCCCAGCAAATGTTTTAACTGTGCGAAAGCGAAGCGTCAGCAACAATAAAAGCGGCTCATCGGACGCCCCCAGGAAGCTTTGCTCTGTGCGAAAGCGTAGCGACACCAAATGTTTTCTGTAGCGAAAGCAAAGCGGCAGCGGCAAATGTTTTAACTGCGCGAAAGTGTAGCGGCAGCGGCAAAGCGCCCAGTCGGAACGGAAATTAAACACACGTTATCGTAATATCCCTAAAAAATCCTCTACTCTACTCTACTATACCCTACAATCGGTTTATCTTCATTCAGCAGAAGATTCCCACCTCTGAAAGTAATGAGATGAATATGGTTCCTTTCAAATGGTGCAAAGACACCTACTGAAATAGAGGAACTCAATCTAAGAGCGCCACGTCCTGTGGCAACGACTGAGTGACCAACATCATGTTGCTGACGCTACGTTAGCACTGCGCTTTCGCACAGAAAACATTTGTTGGCCCAAAGCCTCCGGCGGATGTCACGGATTTTGAATTGAATGAATTGTGCGAGCACAATTCAAAATCCGGACGCAATTACGCCAAGGCGAAATTGATTTTCTGTTACGATGTTTTTAAGAAAACTTATAAAATGATAAAGAGATGCCCGTTTGTGCGAACATCTCCTTAAATATATAACATGATTCAGTAATAGGTTTCACGCTTCGTGAACTAAAGAGGTTTGAAGAATTAAACTTCAAACTAAGGAGTCATTCAATAATTGCTGCATATCTTCATTTACGTTACTTGTAAATTGTAACCTTTCACCGGTCAAAGGATGAAGCATCTTTAAGGACACACAATGTAATGCTTGTCTATTTATATGATCACGACTTCCACCATAAAGTTCATCTCCAACAAGTGGATGTCCCACATAGGCCATATGCACACGAATTTGGTGTGTTCGCCCTGTGTGCAACTTTAGTTGTATATGTGTCATCGGTTCACCCTGTAAATAAAAGTGCCTTAATATTGTCACATCTGTATGCGCAAATTGACCGTCCTCACGCACCTCACGCTCAATAATGCTCGTCTCCTTGCGTCCAATAGGAGCAATAATTGATTGTACATCTCGTGCCACATGTCCATGTACAATGGCTTCATATTGTCGAGAAATCTCTCCGCTACGCTGTGCAAGTCCCGTTAAATGATGAATATGAGCATGTTTGGCAATGCATAGCAAGCCAGAAGTATCACGGTCAAGTCTCGTGACGATATGAGCCGTTGATGCTAAACCTTGCTGCTGAAAATGACCACATACTAGATTCGCTACGCTATGTGTTGGATGCTCACGCGAAGGAATCGTACTTTGATGTGCTGGCTTATTAAGCACTAAAATTGCTTCATCTTCGTAAATAATAGAAAGTTCGCCATGTTCAACAGCAAGCCCCTCACTTTTTTCTTCAGGAGGGAATGTAACTTCAACTCGATCGCCAATGTGAAGAGGATGTCGAACATTGCGTTCGACATCATTTACTGTCAGTAAGCCTCCATCAAATTTAATAGCTGTTAAAGCTCGCTTGGAGATGCGCCATTCAGCTAAGGCCTCCCTTAGTAGTTGGCCTTCCTTTTCCGCTATAAAATGCAGTGTAAATCTTGTATCCATTTTACTCATTGGCCACGAATGATTCATGCACTCGTTCCCAGAATGGGAATGGACGGAAACGTGCAAAACGCACTCTTTCAGTTGCTACATTAAATGCAATCGACTTCACATCACCTTGCGTAACTTGTAAATGATCAACTGTCATATTAAAGTTTTGTTCATTGACTGGACGTAAAACACAATGATGGTGTGCTGGTAATATGAGTGGTGAACCAACTGTACGGAAGACACGGTTATTGATAGATGCTATCTCAGTAATTTGGAGCGCCGCTAAAGTCGGATGAATAATTGCTCCACCGAGGGCTTTATTATAAGCTGTACTACCAGAAGGCGTTGATACACATAGACCGTCTCCACGGAAACGTTCAAACTGATTACCATTTAATTCTACATCCATTACAAGTGTGACATCAGGTGATTTCACAGTTGCTTCATTTAACGCTAAATACGTATTGGATTCCGCATTATGATGCTCCACCTTTACCTCTAGTAGGGGATATTCCACAACGTTAAAGTCCTTTTTCGCAATGGATAAAACAAGCTTTTCTAATTCAGATGGCTTCCAATCGGCATAAAATCCTAAATGTCCCGTATGAATACCTACGAAGGCAACCTGATCTAGCAAATGAGCATATCGATGAAAGGCATGTAGTAAAGTGCCATCTCCTCCAATAGAGATTACGATTTCAGGAGCCTCTTCATCATAAGTTAACCCAAAATCCTGCAAATACGTTCTAGCTAGCTCCATTAATTCGTTCGACTGTGCATCTCTACGTGATTGAATGGAAAATTTCATTTTGAGTCACGCTCCTTCTCCGATAGTAAATTAGGATTCGATGCTTCTTTATATTCGCTGAAATAAGCCTGCGCTTCTTGTATCTCACTTCGAATGGACGACATTTCCTCATCCAATCGGAAAGCGGCCTCCGCTGCACTTTGAAGGCGATTTTTAATTTCCTCGGGGAACATACCTTTATATTTATAATTTAAAGAATGCTCAATAGATGCCCAGAAATTCATGGCTAGTGTTCTTATTTGTATTTCAGCTAATACCACTTTTTTCCCCTGTATCGTCTCTACAGGATACTCCACAATCATATGATATGAGCGGTAGCCACTTGGCTTATTATGTGTAATATAGTCACGCTCTTCCACAACACGCATATCTTTACGTTGCCGTATTAGCTCTGTAACTGTCGATATATCATCTACAAATTGACACATAATACGTAAACCTGCGATATCTCCTAGCTCGTCACCTAGCTGTTTTGAAGGCTCAAAGGAAAGTCCTTTTTCTAGTGATTTATCATATATACTTGCTAAAGGCTTTACACGTCCTGTCACAAATTCAATTGGTGAATTTGCATTTACAATACCAAACTGTGAACGCATACCCTTTAATTTTACTTTTAACTCATCTACTGCTTGTTTATAAGGACTTAAAAATATTTCCCATTGTCCCATCGCAAAAACCTCCCGACATTCGGTATCGAACAAAACCAACACCGTCTGTTCGTTTTGTCTTTTTATTCAGCTAGAAATTTCTCGAAGTGTTGTTCCACCGCTTGGACAAATTCCGCCCCATAATTGTAATTTCCTTCAATATTATACACGAGCATTTCCAATTCATCGTAAAAATTTGTAAGCTCAAGTACTTCTTCACCTAGTTGTAGCTTTGGATTTTTCTCTTTTTGTAAAATATGTACAAGCTGATCCCAACTACTCGGCGGAAAACGCAAGTAATGATAATCTTCTCCTGCATCAAGTAAATAAATAAACGCAAAGTCATCAGAATCTGCAATTAATTGTGCAGCAGGTTTTAACTGTAAATTTACTTCATTGTCGTTTAAACTAAAATGAAGATCTTCATTTTCAAAATTCAATGTTTCTATTGTATAAATTTTACGCACACGCGGTTCCCCTTTTCGTCGTACTCTTCCTCTTATTTTAGCATAGAGGGTAAATAGTTGCAGTGTGTAAATACTAAATCAATGAAATAACGAACGAAACTTTTTTATTATAGCGTGTAGTTGATTTCCGTTCCGCGACTGGGCAACTCCTCGGGGATCAGCAATAGAGAAACGAAGGCTAAAACGATCACGTCCTATGATAACGCCTCGTGACCAACATCGTGTTGACCCTAGACCCTGCAGCGAGCAAATAGAGGAACGAAGGCTAAGAGCATCACATCCTGTGATAATGCCTTCGTGACCAACATCATGCCGTCGCTACGTTAGCAATAAAAGCGGCTCATCGGACGCCCCCAGGAAGCTCTGCTCTGTGCGAAAGCGAAGCGGCAGCAACAAAGCGCCCAGCTGGAACGGAAATCAACCACACACTATGCTGTTTTCCCCTAATCAACACACTAAAAAAATAAAATAAACAGGTGAACATAATGGCACAACAAATTGAAATAGAGTTTAAAAATCTTTTAACAAAAGAGCAATACGAATATTTACTGCAAGAATTCAACATTTCCGAAAATGCTATTCATCGTCAAACAAATCATTATTTCGACACACCTTCGCAAGCTATTCGGAAACTCCAAAGCGGACTTCGTATTAGACAAATCGACAAATACTTTGAGTGTACTTTAAAAGAAAAAAATGCAGAGCATGCACACTTAGAGACGACTGACGAATTAACTGCTGAGCAAGCTAAGAAAATGCTTGTTAGTGAAGGTTTCTATGCCCAAGAAGTAGCCAAAAGACTAGCTCTCTTTAACATTCCTTTAGAAAAATTGGAGGTATTTGGTTCACTAACAACCGATCGTGTCGAAATACCTTATAAGGATGGCCTTCTAGTATTCGATCATTCTTTCTATTTGCAGTGCGATGATTATGAGGTAGAATATGAATCAAAAGATGCAATAAAAGGAAATGTAATCTTCGACGAATTTCTACAGCAATATGGTATTGAAAAACAGGCAACAGATAAAAAAATTGCGCGTTTTATGAAAGCATTACAAATGAATAAAGAACAATCCTAATAGGTCAATTATGCCCCTGCATAATTGCGTCGCGTCCTGAATCGGCTTTGGCTTGCACAAAGACTTCCTTTCCGATTCCGTGACATCCGCCGGAGGTATTAGGCCAATGTGATGTTGGTCACTCCATACGGATGTTGCTGAAATAAGTTAGCTAGATAACAAGAAAGGGTGGCAACTCCTTGGATATCCAATCACTCAGAACTTTACTTGACATTCAAGCATTACAAACACTAGGAGCTTCAGAAAATTCATCATCAAACAATCTTACAGACAGCAATTCTATGTTTTCAGACATGATTAGCGAAATACTTGGCGACTCAACTACTACTAACAATGCAAAATTGTCTAGTTTGCTCGGAGGAGTATCAAGTGCTTCGTCTATGATGGATCAGTTTAATAGTTTAACTGGTTTATCTGAAAACATGCAAAATAATGCGTATCAAGCATTACTTTATAATGGTTCTAACAGCGTCTTTATACCTTCATCTGTACAAGCAGCTTTAGCAAACACACAATCTAGCACAACAAGTACAAAGCTAGACTCCTACGTTTCAGATAACGTAATTGGTTCAACAGCATATGCCAATTCATTAGCAGGTGCGAATCAGTACGCTTCGATAATTCAAAAGGCAGCAGCTACATATAATGTACCCGAGAAACTCATCGCTGCCGTGATTAAGCAAGAGTCTAATTTTAATGCAAATGTGGTTAGTCATGCTGGAGCACAAGGATTAATGCAATTAATGCCAAAGACAGCACAATATTTAGGCGTTACAAACGCCTTTGATCCAGAGCAAAATATTATGGCAGGAGCCAAATATTTACGCCAAATGCTAGATAAATTTGATAATGATCCTGCATTAGCATTAGCTGCTTATAACGCAGGAGCTTCACGCGTTACAAAGTATGGTGGCGTTCCTCCTTTCAAAGAAACGCAGAATTATGTCAAAAAAGTAATGAATTACTACACAGTTTAACTTCTTTCAGCAAATTCACTGAAAGAAGTTAAAGCCTCCGGCGGATGTCACGCAATGATGCCGAGGCATAATTGATTCGCATAATCATTGTTAATACAGCGTTTTTCGGCAAATTTCACCCACGTGGTGAAATTTGTGCTTTTTTAGCGAAAACATTTCGGAAGAGCGCTTTGTTTGTGTTAACGAAAAGACGTTGATAGAATGAAGGTAGTCACAAGGAATTCACATTTAAGAAAATGACTAAGTATAAAAATATACTTTACGATATAAAGAATTAAAGGGGCATTAAACTTATGAGTCGAAAATACACTGTTCCTTATGAGGAGCTGGGGGCTGAAAAGCTTTCAGAGCTAATCCATGCGTTCTATAGAAGAGTTGCACAGCATCCTGATCTTATTCCAATCTTTCCAAAAGATTTAACGGAAACAGCACGCAAGCAAATTCAGTTTCAAACACAGTATTTAGGTGGACCAAATCTTTTTACTGAGGAGCATGGTCATCCAATGATGCGTGCACGTCATATGAATTTTCCGATTACACCTGATCGTGCTCAAGCTTGGCTTGAATGTATGTCCGAAGCGATGGATGAAGTAGGAATGGAAGGTAAGTTCCGTGAAGTTTATTATCAACGTTTAGTATTAACAGCTCATCACATGATTAATACACCAAATGACGATGAGGGGGAATTGTTACGTGAATAATATTCAAATGCTACAAGAGCCAACTCCTGAGATTTCTACTGCTAATAAGCCTATTGAATTGTATATTTTCGTAGATCCACTTTGTCCAGAAGCTTTTAAATTGCAAGCTGTTCTTCGTAAGTTACAGCTAGAGTACAATCATTACTTTACATGGCGCTTTGTACTAAGCACAGAGCTTGCTTCTTTGAATTGTTTAAGTAAGCGTGTAAAAGGTTGTGTATCCGGTATTGAACTCGACATTAATCACCCTGTTTTGCCATCAATCGCTATTAAAGCAGCAGAGTTACAGGGGAAACGTGCAGGAGCACGCTATTTGTCGAAACTACAAGAATATGTATTACTAAACCAACAAGATGTCAATTCTTATGCTACGCTGTTAAAAATTGCGGAAGATGTTCAATTAGACATGAATGAATTTTCCGCAGACTTTGGTTCAAAAGAAGCTGCACGTGCCTTCCAATGCGATTTATATATTAAACGTGAGATGGAAGTTGATGAAGTCCCTAGCATTGTGTTTTTCAATGAATGTATTGAAGATGAAGGTCTTAAAGTTAGTGGCAACTATTCCTATGAAGTTTATGAACATATTTTACAAGAAATGATGGATGAACAGCTTGTACGTCAACCATTACCAACAATGGAAGAATTATTTACAAAATTCCATACCCTTTCAACGAATGAAGTAGCTTTCATCTACTCATCAACAGAGCAAAATGCTGAACGTGAATTAAAGAAGCGTATGTTACAGCAAAAGATTGAACGAATTCAGACAGATCACGCTACATTGTGGCGTCTTAAATAATGCAATTATTCTATTATTCTAAAGAACAGGGATACAACACACATTCAATGTTGTGTCCCTGTTCTCTTTTTTTATTTATCGGAATACTTCTTTAAAAAAATAAAAGAAGCGCCACTATCCTCGACAGATAGTGACGCCTCTTTTTCACAAAGGGGATGGGAGAAATGTTCACGTTCAAACAAAGGGGTGTATGTTTGTTTTTGTGATTTATTTCACATGATTCAATTTATCATGGAATAGTAAATATAGCAACAAGTCCAATGATAGATTCACAAATTTGTCAAATAGAAAGCGATTACAAACAGTATTTTTTCAAGATACGCGCTTTTAAACATTTAGAAATCAAAAAAAAACATTATTCTTACAATTTTTATTATTTAATTAATCATAGAAAAAAGGCTGTAGGGAAATTCCTACAGCCTTCCAAATTAATTATTCAACAATAATTTTTCTAACTCGTTTAAACGTTCTTCAAATACTTTACATGCATCATCAATCGGTTGTGCAACGTTCATATCAACGCCTGCTGCCTTTAATACCTCAATTGGGAAATTTGAGCAACCCGCTTTTAAGAAGTTATTAATATAACGTTCTACAGCTGGTGTACCCTCTTCTAAAATTTGTTTGCTTAATGCTGTCGCAGCTGATTTACCTGTAGCATATTGATACACATAGTAATTATAGTAGAAGTGTGGAATACGAGCCCACTCTAAGCCGATTTCCTCATCTACAACAATATCCTCACCGAAGTATTGTTTATTTAAATTATAGTAAACCTCTGTTAGACGCTCTGCTGTTAAAGATTCACCGTTCTTATCCATTTGGTGGATTAGGTGTTCAAATTCAGCAAACATTGTTTGTCTGAAAACAGTACTTCTGAAGCCGTCTAGCCAATGATTTAATAAATAAATTTTCTGTTGAGGATCTTCAATTGTTTTCAGTAAATAATCATTTAATAGCTCTTCATTACAAGTTGAAGCTACTTCAGCTACAAAAATAGAATAATCGCCATAAACGAACGGCTGATTTTTACGTGAATAATAACTGTGTACACTATGACCAAATTCATGCGCTAGTGTAAACAGATTATTAACATTGTCTTGCCAGTTCATTAATATATATGGATTTGTTCCATAAGCACCCGAAGAGTATGCACCACTGCGTTTCCCTTTGTTTTCTAAGACATCCACCCAACGATTATCTAGACCACCTTGAACAATGCCTTGATATTCTTCACCTAGTGGCGCTAAAGCTTTTACTAAAATATCCTTCGCTTCATCGTATGTGATTTTCATATCCACTTCCTTAACGAGCGGAGCAAATAAATCCCACATATGCAATTCGTCTACACCTAAAAGCTTTTTACGTAACGAAATATAGCGCTGCATAGCAGGTAAATGCTTATGGACTGTTTCTACTAATTGATCATAAACACTTTCCGGAATGAAGTTATTAGACATTGCTGCGTGACGTGCAGAATCATAATTACGAATACGTGCACTAACATTATGCTTTTTCACATTGCCCGTTAATGTAGCGGAAAACGTATTTTTAAAGTTACCGTAAGTTTCGTACATTGCTTTAAAAGCATTTTCACGAACAGTGCGATCTTTACTTTCTAAAAACTTAATATAGTTACCGTGTGTTAGCTGTACTTCTTCCCCTTCTTCATTTTTCACTTTAGGGAAGACAATATCAGCGTTATTTAACATACTAAATGCATTTGAAGCAGTACCTGTAACCTCAGACATTTGTGCAAGTAAAGCTTCCTGCTCTGCTGGTAATACATGAGGACGTGCCATCGTTATTTCTTTTAAAGATTGCTTATACAGTTGTAAGTCTTTATTTTCTGCTAAGTAATTTTCTATCGTTTCTTCACTCAATGATAAAATCTCAGGTGTTAAAAATGATAGGGCAGCTGAAATACTAGTCGCTAATGTTTGAATACGACTATTCATATCTTGATAGAAGCTATTTGTCGTATCTTGGTCATTACGCATATGAGCATACGTGTAAAGCTTCATTGCACGTTCATAAATTTCATCGTGATAAGTTAGAACTGCCGCTAATGCATCTGCTCCATTTTTCACAGTACCTGCATAACTAGGTGCTTTTTTCGCAAGTTCTGCAACTTCTTTATACTCTTCTTCCCATAGGGCATCAGTTGCGAATATATCCTCCAAGCGCCAAGTTAACTCTTTTGGAACATCATTTCTTACTAGAACTTGATTACTAGCCATGTGCCAGCCCCCTTTATATGTGTGTTTTTCCTATACTCTCATATTTTCTCAGTATATTGTGTCAATTGCAAATAAATGTGCGTACACTTGCTCATAAATACCCGGAAAACGATTATCTTTTTCATCCCTTTTCGCCAGCATCATTCCGTAATTTTTAATAGCTTGTACAGCCTGGATTGTAAGTTCTATATGATGATGGCTTAAAAACAATCGTATATTTCTCTCGTCTAGTTCATGAGGTGCTAATTGTAAACGTCGACAATAATAATGCAATATCGTCTGCCACTCAATAGAAAACATCGGTATCGCCTCTCCATTTTTTACCGGAACACCTACGTAATCAGGCATCCTCGTTAAAGCAAAACCTAACTCATAACTACTTCGTAAAAATGCATCTTGCACCCCATTTTTACTATGGAATAATCGTTGATATACGAATTGCTTACAATACTTTTTATATAGCTGCCAATAACAATGAAATTCCTCTTTCGTAATTGTCTTAGGCTCATAAAAAGGAAAATGTTGCTTATGAATAGTTAATTCCTGTACTTTACCTATAAAAGTATGCCCATGAACATAAAGAAGATTCGCCCAATAAATAAATCTTGATGTGTTTGCATCATATGTCACTAAATAAGACAAGCCTAGTGCTGTAGTATTTATCACTTTTTGCATAATCGGAGAAATAGAAATTTTTTGAATACCTTGTGTAGTTTGTTTTTGAGGTGTTTGAAAAAGCCACAACGGCTGTATACAATTTTTCTCATATCCAGATGTTCGTAATAGCCACTTTTCATGAGAAATTGTACTACACTGAAATTCAATGGCAATTTGCTTATGGTCCTTGATCAAAAGCATATCTGGCCGCTGTGAAAGCTTCCGTAAAAAAGGCTCCAGCTTTACTGTATGCCCGAGGTTTTTCAACCATTCAAATAATTGGATTTTTCCTTGTAAATGAAGTTTTGATTCACCCTCTGCAAATAACTGTATACAGCTATTAGTAGCAATATGAGCGAAATGAGGGATATTATATTTGCCTATCTTTAATTGGACAGGCTGCTGGCATTGAGGACAATAAAATTTCATCTGCTGCCTACATCGTTGTAAAGCTTCCCTTGAATATTGGTATGGGAGAAAAATCTGCTGCTGCTCATTATAGGCCATAAGCATAAAATCATCTCCTTTTTGCCTAATTGTATAGGAGCCTTTTTATAGCGACAAATAAAGAACGGCTTTTTCTTGAAATTTAAAAATTGCTATCTTTTTTCAATTACTTACGTTACCAAAAACACTTACTGAAAGAAGTTAAATAAAAAGACTGCAAACAAACTTGATAATCACCAAGTTTATTTACAGTCTAAGCCACTGAATCAAGTACTCATTACTTTAAATAAAATATTTTCGTACTGTTTCAAA
Source organism: Lysinibacillus sp. G1-3 (assembly GCF_056322905.1). Taxonomy (NCBI): domain Bacteria; kingdom Bacillati; phylum Bacillota; class Bacilli; order Caryophanales; family Bacillaceae; genus Lysinibacillus; species Lysinibacillus sp. G1-3. Next base: position 132,311 of record NZ_JBWHYQ010000007.1, on the reverse strand, counting down.
GCAATCAAATTCCATAATTTTTTCGCCATATTCCTCTAAACGATGGATTGTAAAATTCGATGGTAGTAAAAATTCTTTAATAACCGCATTTCTATCATGATGATTTAACTCTTCTTCTGCGTTCACAAAGTCAACTACTAGATAGTACCAATCTTCATATTTAAATAATGAGGAATCCACTAATTCATCTGTTATGCGTTTCGCTACAGGGATTAACTCATCAATATCTTTAAATTTATAAACATAAATGTCAGTATCCATAAATAATTCTGACTCATCAATGTCACCAAATTGAGTTAGTTGACTGAGAAGATCCTCTCCAACATCCTCGAATGGAGCAAACATATCTTTGTGTTCATCAAAATGCGAAGAACCATCTAAGGTTTCACCGTCTTTTAAAATATGTGCACGTGTGACAATGATCTCTAAGCCTACTTCAGAAGCATTGATATGAATCCAAATTGGACCTTCTACATCAAAATAATCCTCCGTATTTACTTCATCAATCATATCCCAAAAAAGTTGTTCACCCTTTGCTCGGTTGTACCAAATTTCCTCACGACTATAGCCGCGATCCTCTATATCATTGTACGTAATAAAGAGCTTGAGTGTATTTTCGTTTACACGTTCGATGTCCACTAGACCTCATCTCCCTTCACTGTCATTTGTCGAAAAACAGTTTGTTTCATTAGTATGCTATTATTCATTGTTTTTAACCTCATACCTCATTTTTGTTTTTCAACCTTTGACCACACTACAGTAAACCCATCGAGCAACCGAAATCAAAAAAATTTATGTCCACAGTTGTCTCTAATTATATTGTATGCTGTTCTGTCATAAAATGAAAAGGATATACACCGTTTCACAGAAGTTATTTGAATTATTGAAATTGTAGTAAACTATTAAGCTAAAATCAAGTTTAACATACTTTACCGAAATATATGACTTTTCCCTATTATTTATTATACTCTATATAGATGGATTTTCATAAGTAAAACACAAAAAAATAGATGTCACAATATGCTTGTTGCATATGTAACATCTAATACTTATTCTATGCAGAATACGGCAATATTAGTTCACCATACGCTGTGCTTCTTGCAGTTGATAAGCACGAACCTTACGAGGTAGGAAACGGCGAATTTCATCCTCGTTGTAGCCGACCTGTAAACGTTTCTCATCTAAAATAATGGGACGACGTAATAGACCTGGATATTCTTGAATTAATTCATACAAACGTTGTAATGGCAAGCTTTCCACATCAACATTTAATTTCTGGAAAATTTTTGATCGAGTCGAAATAATTTCATCCGTACCATCTTCTGTCATACGCAAAATTTCTTTAATTTCACTAATGCTTAATGGTTCAGAAAATATATTACGTTCTGTATATGGGATTTCATGCTCCTCTAACCATGCTTTAGCTTTTCGGCAAGACGTACAACTTGGTGATGTAAATAAAGTTACTATCATACTGACACATCCTTTCCTTTTAATCATTATCTATACTAGTGTGTTAAATTAGAATTAATTTAATGTAAATATACATACCATTATACAGTACTCTGTGATGTTTGAATATAGTTCCAATAAAAAAAGAATAACCATTTGACATGAAATTTTCTATTTATTCACATAAACTTCAAAGTAGTTACTTCTTGAGATGTGTAATGAACTACTACTAATATTCCCATTCGCAGAGCAATTTAAACATCCACTGCTTGATTGTTTTTGTTCTCATTTAAGAATTTTAAACGAGAATACTGTCAATTCTGTGTGTACAAATATAGACGTATATTTACTAATATCGGTTGCATTTCCAAATAAATAGATTGTTACCATAACGTGCGGTTGTTTTCCGCTCCGACCAGACGCTTTCTTAGGGGCGTCCGATGAGCCGCTTGGGCCAACAGATATATGGAATGTGTTTTAACAAATGTCAGCCGCAACTTTTGGTGATGAGCCACACCTTAAAATAATTTAAGATATCGCTATAATGCTTTTCGCTTTCGACAGAAAACATTTATTGCTAAACTGAAATATAAAAGCAGCAAAAGTAGCATATAACTTTTTCCCGAGAAAAAACACCGCCAAAAGTCTGACTTTACACACTTGCTTTTCACCGAGCCTTTATAATATAATTTTTTGCAATAAATCAATTATGTCTTTGGTGACTTCACCTCGCCATCTACGCAGATGGAAGACAGGTATTGAGCTAAAAAACGCTGACGAAGAGTAGTACATTTGCCTTTTACACGTTTAGAGAGTCTGTGGTTGCTGCAAACAGATCGTGTAAGCATTTGGAATGGACTTCCGAGTTAGCTTTGTGAACGTCTTAGTTTCTTATTTAAGTCTATTAGCAAAGCTCGTCCCTTCACGTTACGAAGAAGAGTGGCCGTTTTAGGCAAGCTGGGTGGTACCACGGATTCAAACATCATTCGTCCCTTCATTAGAAAACTAATGAGGACGCATGATGTTTTTTATTTTGGTTCATCACCAAAAATTGTGAATGACTTTTATTAGAACGTCTACTATGAAAAAGTTGATTGTAGTGGAGACTGGGCAACTCCTTGGGGATCAGCGATAGAGGAACGAAGGCTAAAACCATCACGTCCTGTGATAACGCCTTCGTGACCAACATCATGCCGCTGTCGCTACGTTAGCACTACGCTTTCGCGCAAAAAAACATCTGTTGGCCCAAACGGCTCATCGGACGCCCCCAGGAAGCTCTGCTCTGCGCGAAAGCGAAGCGTCAGCAACAAATGTTTTATCTGTGCGAAAGCGTAGCGGCAGCAACAGCAAAGCGCCCAGTCGGAACGGAAATCAACCACACGTTTTGGTGATGACTTTCCATTTTGGTATTTATGTAAAAATAAGGGACTGAATTCAAGGAGGAAATGACAATGACAACTATTTTTTCAGGCGTACAGCCAACAGGTATCGTTACTTTAGGGAACTATTTAGGAGCATTTAAGCAATTCCCTGCATTACAAGATGAAGGTGATGCTGTTTATTGTATCGTCGATCAGCATGCCATAACAGTGGCTCAAGATCCAAAAGAATTACGTCAAAATATTCGCAACCTAGCAGCAACGTATATTGCTACAGGCATCGACCCTAAAAAATCGACATTATTTATTCAATCAGAAGTACCAGCTCACGCACAGGCAGGCTGGATGTTACAATGTGTTGCATCGATTGGTGAGCTTGAACGTATGACACAATTTAAAGATAAATCGCACGGTAAGGAAAGCGTATCTGCCGCTCTTTTAACATATCCACCATTGATGGCAGCAGACATCCTTTTGTATAACACAAACATTGTTCCTGTCGGTGATGATCAGAAGCAGCATATTGAGCTTACTCGTGATCTAGCAGAGCGTTTTAACAAACGTTATGGTGACGTTTTAACGATTCCTGAAATTCAATTACCTAAAGCAGGAGCTCGTATCAAATCACTACAAGAACCTACAAAGAAAATGAGTAAATCTGATCCAAATACAAAAGCAACAATCAAGCTTTTAGATTCAGCGAAAGATATTGAGAAAAAAATTAAATCTGCTGTTACTGACTCTGATGGTATTGTGGCATTCGATGTGGAAAATAAACCTGGTGTTTCTAATTTACTAACAATCGAATCTGCCATTTCGGGCGTATCTATTGACGATCTTGTAAAAAAATACGAGGGCATTGGCTATGGTGGTTTCAAGCAAGGTGTTGCAGCAACGGTTATTGATCACCTGACACCAATTCAAGAGAAATTCTATCACTTGGTAGAATCATCAGAATTAGACATCATTTTGGATGAAGGTGCTGAAAAGGCAAATGCTATTGCTAGTGCTACATTAAAACGCATGGAAGAAGCAATGGGCCTTGGTCGTGCACGTCTCTAAGAATAAAGCTTTAACGTGAAATGAAGAAATGATATAGCATTGTTGAAATTTATCGAAAGAGCTTGGCCAAAAAAAGAGAGTAATTTAAGCGTTACATCTTATCCTTGTTTATCGTTTTATCATAACCAAGATCAAGCACAACAGCACATAATACAACGGCTGATCCAATTGCCACATAAAATGCTGTTGTCTGTGCCATAAATTTAAAAACAACTGTCCAGGTATATCCGAGTGTCCGATAATTCAAATACAATATGAGATTCCCAACGGAGAGAATCAATAAGCCGTAGCTCATTAAAAATAAAAAGAGTCGGAACAAGTTAAGGGCATCCTCTCTATTTTTTCTTTATTATCATCTATTCATAAAACTATAAAAAAAGACGTCAGCCACTTAAATTAGGCTGACGTTTTTTATGTTGTTTAAAAACTAGTATGTCAATAAAAGTACTGTCTGTTTATGCTTAATAAATTTTATCATATCAAAAGTAACACTATGTTTCTTACCATAATTGGAATAATTGGAATAATTGAATTAATTGTCATAATAGACTAATAGCAGTGAAGCTATTTTACGCCGGTTATTATCGCTGTTATGTTTTCGCATATAAAGGCATGTTGCTGCAGAGTGGTTGGTCTTCGTTCCGACTGGGCGACTCCTTGGGGATTAGCGATAGAGGAACGAAGGCTAAAACCATCACGTCCTGTGATAACGCCTTCGTGACCAACATCATGCCGCTGTCGCTACGTTAGCACTACGCTTTCGCGCAAAAAACATCTATTGGCCCAAGCGGCTCATCGGACGCCCCCAGGAAGCTCTGCTCTGTGCGAAAGCGTAGCGACAGCAACAACAAATGTTTTCTGTAGCGAAAGCATAGCGACAGCTACAAAGCGCCCAGTCAGAACAGAAATCAACCCCCTCGTTTTGCAGAAGAGCCTTACTTTATTTAATATGACGACATCTTAATTAACCGCCCGTAAAAGCCCGAACACTAAAAAATCAGCGGGAGATGAAGCTCCCACTGATTATAGTTTTACTTTATTATTCCTCGATTTTTTTGAATAGTAGACTTGCGTTGTGTCCACCAAACCCAAGTGAGTTACTCATAGCATATTGAATATCTACTTTTCGAGCTTCATTAGGCACATAATCTAAATCACATTCTGGATCTGCGTCTGTTAAATTAATTGTCGGTGGTAAAATACCTTCTTTAAGTGCAAGCGCTGTGAAAATAGCTTCTACACCACCAGCTGCACCTAATAAGTGACCTGTCATTGATTTTGTAGAACTCATTGCAAGCTTATAGGCATGTTCACCAAAAACAGTTTTTACTGCTTGTGTTTCAAATAAATCGTTATATGGTGTACTTGTTCCATGTGCATTAATATAGTCAACTTGTGAAGCTTCTACGCCGCCATCAGATAATGCTTGCATCATTGCACGAGAAGCACCTTCCCCTTCTGGAGCTGGAGCTGTAATATGATGTGCATCCCCTGTTGCTCCATAACCAAGAACTTCTGCGTAAATTTTTGCACCGCGTGCTTTTGCGTGCTCATACTCTTCCAAAATAACAATACCAGCACCTTCACCGATAATGAAACCATCGCGATTTTTATCGAATGGACGGCAAGCTTTTTCTGGATCAGTGTTTAAAGATAATGCAGTATTAGCGCAGAAGCCTGCTACTGCCATCGTAACGATTGGCGACTCAGCACCGCCCGAAATCATAACATCTGCATCACCACGTTCAATTACTTTAAAAGCATCCCCAATAGAGTTTGTACCTGAAGCACAAGCAGTTACTGAACAAGAGTTAATGCCCTTTGCACCAAAGTGAATCGACACTTGGCCTGAAGCCATATCTGGAATCATCATTGGAATAAAGAATGGACTTACTCTTCTTGCTCCACGCTCTTGAAAAGTTAAAAATTGTTGTTCATATGTTTCCATACCGCCGATGCCAGAGCCAATCCAGACACCTGCACGTGGTGCTAGCTCTTCATCGATTGTTAATTGTGCATCTTCCATCGCCATGATAGATGCCGCTAAAGCATACTGTGTAAAGCGATCCATTTTACGAGCTTCTTTACGTTCGATATACTTTTCGATATTAAAATCCTTCACTTCAGCAGCAACTTTTGCTGCGAAAAGATCTTTATTTAAACGCGTTAATTCGCCAACGCCAGATTTTCCAGCTTTAATGTTAGTCCATGTTTCTTCGATGCTATTTCCTAGTGGTGTAACTGCGCCAATTCCTGTAATTACTACTCGTCGTTTACTCATTGTATTACTCCCCTCAAGCATTTTTCGTTTTTATTTTCCCCATCTCATTGTAACGGCGCCCCATGTTAAGCCACCGCCAAATCCAACAAGTACTACTAAATCATCATCTTTTATCTTACCTGCTTCAAGCTCATCTACCAAGGAAATACCAATAGATGCCGCAGACGTATTCCCATATTTGTGAATCGTTTTTGACATTTTTTCCGGTGGTAGCTCTAGACGCTCACGCGCTGATTCCATAATTCGAATATTTGCCTGATGCGGCACTAAAAAATCTACGTCTTCTTTTGTTAAACCTGCTTTTTCTAAAACGTTCATTGCAGATTCACCCATTTGACGAACGGCAAATTTAAATACTTCACGTCCATTCATAGCGATTGTATCCTGCTGTGTTAAATACAAATTCTTTCCACCTGTACCGTCAGCACCAAGTTCAAATGATAAAATACCTCTACCTTCTGATACTGGACCAATAATTGCTGCACTTGCACCGTCACCGAATAATACAGCGGTATTACGATCTTCCCAGTCAAGTACTTTCGACAGCTTTTCAACACCTACTACTAAGACATATTTATAAGCATTTGATTCTACAAATTGCTTTGCCGTCACTAAACTATATATAAACCCTGCACAAGCAGCCGCTTGGTCCATCGCTGCTGCATTAACTGCTCTAATTTGCTCCTGAACCATACATGCGACACTTGGAAAATTTTGATCTTGTGTTACTGTTGCTACAAGGATTAAGCCTATTTCCTCTGGTGAGATTCCCGCTTTTGCAATAGCTTCTTTTGCTGCAGCTACTGCTAAATCTGAAGTTTCCTGATCATCAGCAGCAAAATGACGTTGCTCAATCCCTGTGCGAGTTCGAATCCATTCATCCGAAGTATCCATTATTTTTTCTAAATCAAAATTCGTAACGACCTTCTCCGGAACGTATTTAGCAATTCCTAAAATACCAGCGTTCATTTAGCAACCCCTCTGCTTTCTTACTATCAATTATTAGTAACTGGTCATAATTATAACTCATAATGACGGAGAGGTGCAAGATGAATTAAATTTAACGTTCCTCTTCACCATAACGCGGGGTTGATTTCTATTCCAACTTGGGGCGTCTGATAAGTTCTATTGCATCGCTCAGTCTCCACTCCAATCAACTTATATACATGGCCTACAATTTAACAAATGTCATCTCCCACTTTTAGAGCTAATGCAAGAAAAAGCATATTTTTGGGGATAAGTGAGGTTGGAAAATAATGGCGGTTAATGAAAAAAAGCTGCAAATAAATTTGCAGCTTTGGCCTAACAATTATTAACAAATATTATCAACAACGTAAAAGTCGATATCGCAAAAAGATGAAGGGTGGCTCTCGCATGAATCTGCGTACTTCCAATCTATTCTCTAATAAGTCGTTAAGGATCTTGTTCTCTTTGGAACACTTAATGCTCTGAAGAAATCGCTTGATGAGTTGCAGTACAGAAGGTTTCAAACGACTTGTTGTACGTTTCTTTTTGTTAGGTTTGCTACCGTAGTTGTGTCAACGTAATCACTGATGCTTTAATCGTCTGGTGTTGCGGTGGTGTTTTTGGTTCAATAAACAACGTTGAGTAATACGCATCCGCAATGGTAATCAAGTAAACCACAAAAAGTAATCGTTTCATTCAATAGTTCAAAAATTCATTTCTCCCTTTTTTATCAATTCGAACTGTCTAGTTATAATACGTATGATACGTAAAAAAGTTTCAAATTAAATATGAACAACGCACAGATGACCCCCATAAGCTACTTCGGAATGAAATAACTTAGATCTAAAACATTTGTTGCCTTTTAACGTCTTTAATAATTTCTTTTAAAAAACCCTCTTTTTATATTTCTATTTATTCCCATCACCTCCAAGACATATAAAAAGCCACACCTGAATTGCCTAAAATAACTCTTCAAACTCATAATGAAGAACAGGTGCAAGATGAATTAAATTTAATGCTTTGACGGGGCTTGAAACACTTCTACACGCTACGACACACAAGCATTTGTGACGTCTTTGAATTTCAGTGATGTATTGAAATTGCATTAAAAATAAAAAAAATGTTGTTGTTGTGACAAATTCGCCATGTTTCACAGAAAAGGTTCTTTTTTTTTCGATTTATGTTATGATATGATAATGAATATGTAGTAAAATCTTATGATATAAAAAAGTTCGGTTGAGGTGAAATTAATGCGATATATCGTAACATTCATATGGTCATTCCTACTAGTTTCAATGTTAAACTACGTAGTAGGCTCTGTACTTGGTGCAGAATTTGATATCGATACTGCTATTGTTACATCAGTTGTATTTACAATTCTTGTTTTCATTATCGGTGCAATTATTCCAAACGAGTCAACTCCAGAAGCAGCAGACAATCATTAATTCAACTAGAAAAAACCTGTTTCGCTTAATGCGGAACAGGTTTTTTTTGTTATTTTTCAACGACACATTGACCATCATGCATTTTAATGTGTAATGTTTCTCCTGGTAATACTTCACCTCGAAGCAATTCTTTTGCAACCGCAGTTTCAATATATCGTTGTACGAAGCGTTTTAATGGTCTTGCGCCGAACTGAGCATCTGCTCCTTGTTCTACAACCCAATCAACTACATTTTGTTCTACTTGTAAAGTAATGTCTTGCTCTGCAACTCGTTTGACAAGCTGTTCGATATATTTCCATGCAATGGCTGTAAAATGCTCATCTGATAGTGCATGGAACATAATAATATCATCCATACGATTTAACAGCTCTGGTTTAAAATGTTGACGCAGTGCAGCCATCACTAAATCCTCAACAGCAACATCGTCTTCTTTTGCTTCCATTAAATAGCTTGAGCCAATGTTAGAAGTTAAAATGACCACTGTGTTCGTAAAGTTAACCATACGCCCCTGGCTATCAGTAATGCGACCATCATCTAAAATTTGTAGTAAAATATTTGCGACATCCGGATGGGCCTTTTCAATTTCATCTAATAATACAACTGAATACGGATTTCGGCGAACAGCTTCTGTTAATTGCCCACCTTCCTCATAGCCAACATAGCCTGGAGGTGCCCCTACAAGACGCGATACACTATGTTTCTCCATATATTCACTCATATCAATGCGAATAAAATGATCCTCAGAATCAAACAATTGTGCCGCTAGTGCCTTCGCAAGCTCTGTTTTACCAACACCCGTTGGTCCTAGGAATAAAAAGCTACCAATTGGTCGATGCGGATCTTTTATACCTGCTCGAGCACGCCATACCGCTTCTGTAACAAGTTGTACTGCATTATCTTGTCCGATTACACGCTCATGCAAAGTATCTTTTAAGCGCAATAATTTTTCTCGCTCACCTTCTACTAATTTCGTCACTGGTATTCCTGTCCAGCGCGAAACGATTGATGCAATTTCATCAGCTGTTACCTCTTCACGCAAAATACGTGATTCCGTACCATTTTCTAATTGTTTTTCCATCTCTTGAATGTCCTTTTCAAGTGTAGGAATTTTCCCATGACGTAGTTCAGCTGCTTTATTTAAATCATATTTACTTTCTGCTTCATCTAAGTCACGGCGGTATTTATCAAGTTTTTCACGTTTTTTCTGAATGCCGTGTAACGCTTCTTTTTCGGTTTCCCATTGTTTACGCATGCCCTCAGAGGATTCTTTGAGCTTTGTTAATTCCTCACTGAGTTGCTCTAGACGTTTTTTACTCGCCTCGTCTTTTTCATTACGCAATGCTTGCTCCTCAATTTCAAGTTGCATAATACGGCGCGTTACCGCATCCAATTCCTGTGGCATGGAATCAATTTCTGTTCGAATCATCGCACATGCTTCATCGATTAAATCGATTGCCTTATCTGGTAAGAAACGCTCTGTAATATAGCGATTTGAAAGCCCCGCTGCCGCTACGATCGCACGGTCATGAATACGTACCGCATGATGCAACTCAAAGCGCTCTTTCAAGCCTCGTAAAATGGAAACTGTATCTTCAATAGACGGCTCTCGTACAAGCACCTGCTGGAAACGACGCTCTAAAGCAGGATCTTTTTCAATATACATACGGTATTCATCTAATGTTGTAGCCCCGATACAATGTAGCTCACCTCGTGCAAGCATTGGTTTTAGCATATTCCCAGCATCCATTGCACCATCCGTTTTACCCGCACCAACAATTGTATGAATTTCATCGATAAATAAAATGATACGTCCCTCTGATTCTTTTACTTCTTTTAATACACCTTTCAAGCGCTCTTCAAATTGGCCGCGATAACTAGCACCAGCTATTAAAGCACTCATATCCAACTCATACAGTACGCAATCTTTTAACCCCTCAGGAACATCGCCCTTTACTATACGTTGAGCTAACCCTTCTACAATAGCTGTTTTACCAACCCCAGGCTCCCCTATTAAGACAGGATTATTTTTCGTTTTGCGTGTTAAAATACGAATGACATTACGAATTTCTTCGTCACGACCGATAACCGGATCCATTTTACCGTTTTTAACTTCTTCTATTAAATTACGTCCAAATTGTTCTAATGGTTTTTTGTCATTTGTTTGTTGAAATTGCATATTTAGCACTCCTTTTTAATAATGTTAAGCGGAATCCCGTTTGCCATTCTATTTCACAGAAAATGTTTGACCTTTTTTGACTAACTTTATTTTACAACACTCGACAAATCAGAGCAAAGAATTAGCCCTAAAAATTCTTCACTTATTACTGGAAAATTACGTTATAATGAAATTGTATTTCTTAAATTTAGTAAATTGCTCACCTAATTTTGTAATAATTAAACAATTTTTACAAAAAAGAAAGAGATGTGTTAAAGAAATGACTATTATGGATAATATACAAGAGAAATTTCACGATCTTTTTCAAAAGCACGGTGTTTTTATTAAAGTGAATAAGGATAGTAAAATCTTTTTAGAGGGCGAACGTGCGAAAGAAATTTATTATATAAAAACAGGAGCTATCTCGATTAGTCAGGAAACGGAGAATGGGAAGGAATTAACCATTCGTATTTGTGGTCCAGATAGCATCATTGGAGAAAGCTCATTATTTTGCAACTTTACGTATAATTCGATGACCGCTAAAGTACTAGAGCCCTCCAGTTTATATGTTCTTAGCCTCGAAACATTAGAACTTTTACTAGTGGAACAACCTATTTTAATGGTGGAATATATGAAGTGGTTGCAAACAGAAAATTTAAAGCATCAAAGCCGTTTGCGTGATTTGATTTTAAATGGGAAAAAGGGCGCTTTATTTTCAACGCTTATCCGTCTTTCCAATACTTATGGGAAGCCGTTAGAAAATGACACTATTTATATTGACTTTCCGTTAACACATACAGAGATCGCTAATTTATGTGCGACGAGTCGAGAGATGATTAATCGCATGCTGAATGACTTAAAGAAGCACAATATTATATCTTTTGAAAAAGGTTATATAACCATTCACGATCTACAATTTTTAAAGGATGAAATCGCCTGTGAAAATTGCCCGTTACAAATATGTCGTATTGATTAATACACTTACATACGAAATCCCCGCTTATGAGTTATAAGCGGGGATTCTGTGTTCTATTGAAATAATTATGGCTCTTTTGCAAAGCTAGGGGTTGATTTCCGCTCCAGGCTACTCGCTTTCCTGTGGGCGAGCGTCGAGCCGCTTCCTTCGCTCCGCTCAGTCCAGGGTCTCGCCTGTCTCGCTTTTCCACGGGAGTCGAGTAGCCTTCCACTCCAATCAGCGATAGCGTAGAACTTTTATAAATTTTATATGTATTTCAAAATTGGACACTATGACGACGCATCATAATTGAACAACTTATAGCAATAACGCGATTGTATATCTTCGTTTTCCGCAGACAAACCCTTTTGCTAAAGTAGTGTTTTTGTTCATTGGAAGCTGGATGTCGATAAAAATGAATAGAAGGGTGATGAAAAGTGAAAGTTTATCGATAAAATTTAAAAGTTTGGCGATAATTCCAGAAAGTGTTTCGATAAAACTAAAAAGTTGGAATCATTTTGTTAAAACGTATGCTATGTGAATCAATTGATTGGAGTGGAGACTGGGCGACTCCTTGGGGATCAGCAATAGAGGAACTGAGGCTAAAAGCATCACATCCTGTGATAACGCCTCCGTGACCAACATCGTGTTGGCCCGAGACCCTGGAGCGAGCACCGCGAGTGAAGCGGCTCATCGGACGCCCCCAGGAAGCTTTGCTCTGTGCGAAAGCGTAGTGCTAACGTAGCGGCAGCAAATGTTTTATCTGTGCGAAAGCGTAGCGACAGCAACAACAGATGTTTTCTGTAGCGAAAGCAAAGCGGCAGCTACAAAGCGCCCAATCGGAACGGAAATCAACCACTCATTTTGCCAAAGAACCCTTTATATAACACCATAATTTTTTGACACAATAGTTTTAAACAGCAAAAATCCCCGCTTAGAGTTATAAGCAGGGATTTTTTATTGTGCATTAAGCAGAGTTAGCGTACACCTAATGCCATTTTTGCATAGCGTGACATTCTATCTTTTGACCAAGGTGGATTCCATACAATATTTACATTTGTACTTTTTACCTCTGGAAGCTCACCTAATGCTGTATTCACTTGATCAACAATAACAGGTCCCATTGGGCAGCCCATAGACGTTAACGTCATTGTAACGGTTGCTGCGCCCTCTTCATCTAACTCTACATCATATACTAAACCTAAGTTGACGATATCAATACCAAGCTCAGGGTCAATTACATTTTCTAATGCACCGAACATGCTGTCTTTCATATCTTGATCCATCTGTATTTCTCCTTTCGTCACAGTGTTAACTTAATCATAGCAGATGCATCTTATTATGCCAAATGCTGTGCAAGCCATTCAGTTGCTGCTAACATACCATCACGTGAGACAGCATGACCAGCTTTCTTATTAGCTAAAAATTTCAAGTTTTCTGGATTCGTTTCATAATATTTACGTAAAGTTAAATAAAAATCATATGTTTCCTTGAAAGGTACAGTTTTATCTAATTCCCCATGCCAAAATAGGACAGGTCGTTCTGCAAATTTGTCTGGTGTTAGGCTCACATCATATTTAGCTAGAAGCTCATTCGTTTGTTGTACTTCTTCTTCAGACATTGGCAAATTCACACCTTTTTTTGCGAATTGCTGTAATTGATACTCCGCTAATTTAGTGAAACTTGGTGCACCCATACAAACTGCTGCTGTCTTGATCCAATCATAGCGCTTTAAACAGCCTGATGTGACAATACCACCCATTGATGTACCAGAAATGCCAATTTTATCATTCAGTAATAATTTTTTATTCTTTAATTCATTATATAATTGTTCCACTTCATGAATAGAATTTAAAACAATATCCCAAAAATGTAAGCTCAATTGCATCTCAGTCAGGCCTTCACTACGGTCGCCATGTAATTTTGCATCTGGCAATAGGACACGCACCCCTCTGCCTACTAATTGATATGCATAATGTAAGTTATGTTCTTTTGCACTCGTGAAACCATGTAAAAAAATTACTACCGGGGTTTCTTCATTCATATTTTCCGTATGTATATGTAATAAAGGAATATTTCCCCACAATTCTTTCTCAACAATCATCTTTGTCACTCCCAACATTTGTCTCATCTTTATGTTAGCAAACTTTTTTCACTGTGACAAAATTTTGACGAATGGTTTACAAAACGATACTATTCAAATTATAAGAAAGGGGCAAAAAGCTATGAAACCGCATTTAATCGTTTTGGACTTAGATGGTACGTTATTAACGGATCAACAACAAATTTCAGCAAAAACTAAAAAAACATTATTGCAGGCAAAGGAGCAAGGCCATCAAGTTATGATTGCTACCGGTCGTCCTTATCGTGCGAGTGATCTTTATTATCACGAACTTGGCCTTACAACGCCCATCGTAAATTTTAATGGTGCTTACGTCCACCATCCTAAAAATGCTGCTTGGCAGACTAAGCATACTCCTATTGATTTAAGCGTAGTACATGATGTCGTCAATTCCATCAATAGCTATGAATATGAAAATATTATAGCGGAGGTTAAGGACGATATTTATGTTCATACAGAGAACTCACGGATTTTAAATATATTCAATATGGGGAATCCTAAAATTACTCATGGGAATCTCTATACCCATTTACTCGATAACCCTACTAGTTTGCTGATTCAAGCGGATGATGTGAATTCAATGATTATTCGTGACCATTTACAGGCTGTCCATGCAGAAGTCATTGAACATCGTCGTTGGGGTGCCCCACTTCACATTATTGAAATTGTTCGCCGTGGCTTAAATAAAGCAGTAGGGATTGCTCATGTAGCACAGGATTTAGGTATCCCACGCGAGCGTATTATTGCATTCGGTGACGAGGACAATGATTTAGAAATGATTGAATATGCCGGTATCGGTGTCGCAATGGGCAATGGCATCCCTGCTTTAAAAAACATTGCCAACGAAATTACGACAACCAATAATGACGATGGCATCGCTAAAATGCTTATCGAGCGTTTGAAACTATCTTAGTTAAATAAAAACACCCTATTTTTGGATCATCACCATAAGTTGTGGATGTCATTCATTAAAATGTAAGCCATCTATGAAAGGTGCGCGAAGTACGCCCAGTCGGACGGAAATCAACCACACGTTATGGTGATGAGCCCTTTTTTCACTTTAACTTTCGAGTTAACAATACACTGAGTTGCAATTATACTGAAACACGATATGATAATATATCTATATAAAATTTTATTAGGAAGTAGTTTCGAGAAATATAGAGTGGAAATTGAAAACTCGACACGTGTTCACCTGTTATGTAGTATAGGTATTTGTAAACTTCTCATATAGAGTTAAAAGAATAATAAATTAGGGGGACAAATGATGAAAATTTTTACTGATAGTGGCTGTGATCTACCAAAGTCTTACTACGAAGAAAACAATATTGAACTTCTTCCACTACGAGTGCAATTAAACAATAATGAATATGATGATGTCATTTCGATTGATTCCAAAGAAATTTACGACGCTATTCGTCAAGGTGCTCGCCCAAAAACATCCCAAGTATCACCAGAGCTATTTCTCAATCATTTCGAAAATCTAGCGAAAAATGAAGAAGAAGGAATCTATATTGCCTTTTCATCGGAATTATCAGGCACCTATAATACCGCTGTCATGATTCGCAATCAAGTACAGGAGCAATATCCATCCCTTAAATTAGCTATTATCGATTCTAAATGTGCTTCACTAGGTTTTGGCCTAGTAGTCGAAGAAGCCGTTCGCCTTCGAAATACAGGTGCTTCACTGGAAGAAATCGAAGCAAAAATTACAGCTCTTACCCCACAGATGGAGCACTTATTTACGGTGGAAGATTTAGATTACCTTGCTAAAGGTGGTCGTGTATCTAAGGCAAGCGCATTTCTTGGGGGGCTCCTAAGCATAAAACCCATCTTAAATGTAGAGGATGGTAAACTTGTCCCGATTGAAAAATCACGCGGACGTAAAAAAGCCATCGCTCGCATGTTAGATTTAATGCAGGCGCGCGGTGAAAATTTCTCTGAAAAAGTTGTTGGTATTAGCCATAGTGATGATGTGGAATTTGCCAACGAAGTAAAGGCTTCTATCCAAGAAAGATTTTCACCAAAAGCTATTCAAGTAACAATGATTGGTTCAGCTATCGGCTCACACGTAGGACCAGGTACAATTGCCATCTTCTTTACAAATAAAAGCTATCAAGCTTAACAAAAATCCCCTCCGCACTGAAAAGTGTTAAGGGGATTTTTCATTTTATCCTACTGGGATTAATTTAGAGCATCTTGCTCTTTACGTCGTACTTTACCTCGTCTAATAATAACAACTACAAATCCTATGAATATTAACCATACTAATCCTAGTGCTACCATATAAGGTACATTTAATCCTTCATCATTTCTAACTTGATAAATCTCTACCATTTCGCGATTTAAAATAACTGGATATACGTCTTTTTCATTAATACGAACTTTTTCTTCATGTATAATACCGTTTAGCATTTTACCTTCACCAAGCTGAGCAGGTGTTAAATCAACGCGTTGTGTTTCACTAGTATTATTAACCATGATGACCCATTTTTCTTTATCGGACGTACGTGTAAATACAAGTAGGCCATTTTCATTTGTGAGAACTTCAAAATCACCATTTCGTAATGTCTCAGATTTATTACGTAAAGATTGGACATTTTTAATATAGTCGATTAATTCTGTATCAGTTTTAAAGTTATATATTTGGTGCGTATCTGGCTTTTTTTCACCGTTCATTGCGATTTCTGTACCATATTGTACAACTGGAATTCCTGGCATCATAAATAAAGCACCCATCGCCATTTTCAAACGCGTTGGTGGGAACATATTTTCTGTTGCAGAATCAAATGTAAATCGATGCGTTTCTAGCGAATCAATCATAATCTGAGTTGGTTTCTTACCTGTAATAGGCTCCATCAACTTAGTAGAATCCATATCAACATTTTTAAAGATATTACGGTAAATATCAGCTGAAGCTTTAGAAAAGCTTGCATCAAAGTTTGCATCACTTTCTTCATTTGAAATGACATAAAGTGATTTTTTCGTATCTTTTAATGCTTTAATTACTGCATTGATAAACTCTGTATCAGCACCAGCAATATTTGTTAAACGCACTCCACCAACATCGTATGTAGAGATAAAGTCTGTTGCTGATTTAACAAGTGCGTCTTGTACGTCTTTGTTTGTTAAGTCCCACTGTACTTGTCCATTATTTGTTGAAGCAATCCAGTCCTTTTTCGCTGAATCTTTTGCCCACTCATGATTCGGACTTACATTGTTTAATGGAAAATCAACCATGATCGATACGTTTTTAGCTTTATAGGCCTCAATGACACTTTGAAACTCCTCAGCTGTCCCAAAATGACGCTCAATTGAAGAGTAGCTCGTCGGCATCGATCCATCATATTTCTCAGTGGCAAAAATCGGGCCAATAGAAGCGATTGTAAAGCCCATCTCTCCGATAAATTTTAGTTTATCCTGTAAACCTGCAAAATCGCCTCCTGCAAATTTAGTAGCGTCTTGCGTATTTGTATCAAAATCGTTAGTGCCCGAACCATTAAAGAAACGGTCAACGAGTAAATCATAGATGCTTTCTTCAGCAATCGTTCTTGTCGGCGCTTCATCAGCATGTGCAACTGGTGTAGCACTCACTAATGAAGTTGCTAGTAAAAGCGATGCAGCTGTCGCACTTATCCACTTTTTGAATTTCACTTTAATTCCCTCTCTTTCAAACCAATCCTCCGTCATTTTACCAAATAAAATAGTCCCCTTGCTATCATTTCAAAATATTTTCCGAAAATGACAAAATGAATTACGGCAAAAAGGTGTCAACTTCTCCTTCAAATACAATTTATCGACTTGATCGTGGGACCTAAACAATTTCTCCTTCAAAAAAAAGCCGTGAAGCGAGAACTTCACGACTTTTACAAAATTATGCTAAGAAATTTTGACCCATTGGTAATTTGAAACCTAGGAACAATGTAATCAATAAGAACACTGCAAACAAAATCCAAAACATACCAGTTGGTTTGTTTTTCTTTTGACGAACTAATACCATTTCCATCATACCAATGACTAAAATACCACCTATAAATTTAAAGCCATAGAGCATACCCATACCATAATCCATGCCTTTAATAAATAGTGCTCCACCAGTAATGATAATTAAAATGTAGAATAAACGTAATGTCATATGTAAGCCTTTTGACTGCTTGCCCATTAATGCCGCAATTAAAAAGATTACGATTGCAACTACCCAAGTAGTAATATGCAAATGCGTTTGGCTAGTTAAGAAACTCATTATTGTCCCACCTCATATTCTTTTTTCTATCAAACTCTATCCTACCATGTGATGGAAAGGGTTTCAAACATTACAATAGTGTTCATATAATATACATCAATTTTACCTCGATATCATTGCATCCGGAGGCTTTAGGCCAACAAATGTCTTTTGCGCGAAAGCAAAGCGACAGCAGCACATGTTTCTTGCGCGAAAGCGAAGCGACAGCAGCACATGTTTCTTGCGCGAAAGCGAAGCGACAGCAGCACATGTTTCTTGCGCGAAAGCGAAGCGACAGCAGCACAGATGTTGGTCACACAGTCGTTACCACAGGTCTTGATGTTCTTAGAGGGTTCCTCTATTTCAACGGATGTTTGGACACCCAAATTAAAAATCCGCGGAGGTAAACTCACGCGGATTTTAAAAATTATTCAAAATGATTCACTAAAGTACCGATGCCTTGGATAGATACTTTTACAGTATCACCAGCTTTTAAGAATTGTGGCGGATTCATGCCTTTACCAACACCCGCTGGAGTCCCTGTTAAAATAACGTCACCTGGCTCTAATGTAACATGCTGAGATAAAATCGATACTAATGATTCTACAGTGAACATCATATCTTTTGTTGAGCCGTTTTGACGTACTTCGTCGTTCACTTTTGTAACGACTGTTAAATCTTGTGGATTCGGAATCTCATCTTTTGTTACAAGGTAAGGTCCAAGTGGACAAGTTCCATCCAAGCTTTTTCCTAAGAAGAATTGCTTATGTTTTTCTTGTAAATCACGAGCTGTTAGATCATTGGCAATCGTATAGCCAAATACATAATCGTATGCTAAGTTTTTCGGAATATTTTTACCACGTTTACCAATGACAACCGCTAATTCGCCTTCATAATCCATTTTAGATGAAAGATCGGCATGAATAGAAATTGTTTGGCCATCAGCAGCAATAGCAGTCGGAGATTTTGTAAATACCATTAAATCTGTCGGAGCTGCTTCTGCACCCATTTCTTTAGCATGTTCATCATAGTTTTTCCCAATACACATAATGTTTTTTGGTGTGCGTGGAATCGGTGATAACCACTCGATCACTGTAAATTCGCGTTTGAAACTATTAGCACGGTCTGATTTTTCAGCGGCTTCTACTAATTTACGAATCTGTTCAACAAAATCAAAGCCTAGAGCAATGCCATCTACAATTGAACTTGAAAAAGAAGGGAGAACTTGAAGTTCATTTTGAATAGCGAGTACATCCCATACTGCTTCTTCTTTTTTTACTTTTGGTCCAAAGCTTACATGTCCACCTAATTTAAATGATAAAATTTTCATGATTTTCAGAGCTCCTTCTTTTTTTTACATAATACAACAAAATTATAGAAATTGCCTTACTTTTAAGAAAACTATTTTTATTCATAATAATTTGTAGGCACTTCACCATAACGTGTGGTTGATTTCCGTTCCGACTGGGCGCTTGTAGCTGCCGCTTTGCTTTCGCTACAGAAAACATTTGTTGTTGCTGTCGCTTCGCTTTCGCACAGTTAAAACAATTGTTGCTGTCGCTTCGCTTTCGCACAGTTAAAACAATTGTTGCTGTCGCTTCGCTTTCGCACAGTTAAAACATTTGTTGCTGCCGCTACGCTGCAGGGTCTCGGGCCAACAGATGTTTTTTGCGCGAAAGCATAGTGCTAACGAAGCGGCAGCGGCACCGATGTTGGTCACGAAGGCGTTATCACAGGAATGTGATGCTTTTAGTCTTCGTTCCTCGATCGCTGATCCCCAAGGAGTCGCCCATCCTCCACTACAATCAACTAACATACTTTATAACAAATGCTATCTCTACTTTTGATAATAAGCCAAATCACGATTAATTATGCTTATTATACAAGACGTATTAAGTAACTATATGTTGCCGGCACGTTGAAAACAATTAACTTACTTTAGTTTTCGTCTTATACGTTAACTTGCGCCATAAAGCCTCTAACGGACCTTGTTGCCATTTCGCTAGCCAAATTTCTGCCACAATCATTTGTACAATAATAATGCTTACCGCAATTAGCACGCCTGTTGCGACGTTTACTTTTCCATACAAGCCAAATCCAAATTGATAAAACAGACATGTTCCAATGACCGATTGAAGTATGTACATTGTAAACGACATGCGCCCTATTTTCGCAAAAGGACTAAGCAATTTTGGTACAACTGGGAGTAAACAAAGTAAAACAATGAGCCCCGTATAGCCTACTGCTAAAATTGGACCACCTATGTATACTTTCAAGTAGTCTAATAAATACGTACGCGTAAACATGATCGGTGAGCTTTTAATAAAAATACCAATTGCTAACCCAGCTACTGCTAATGCCAGCCATAGCCATTTAAGTTCTCTCGCTCGTTCTACTAAACGCCATTTAGAGGCTGCGGCACCAATTAACATAAATGGTAGAATTGTAAATAATGCCACAAACCACATGCCGATTCCTGCCTGAAACGATAAATCAGTTAGACGTTGCATAAATGCATCAACCCAACTCCCTGTTCCATAAGCAGTTATCGCCTGCTCTACTGAAGTAATATCTAAATACTCATCAATCTTTGTATTAAAATTAATATATCCTACTACAAATAACATAAAAGCTTGCATGACGCCGCTAATCATAATGCCCATTGACAATAACCAAATTGGATGTAGACGTAGTAAGAGCACTAAAAAAACGCCGCAAAATGCATACACCATCAAAATGTCGCCCCACCAAATGAGCACAGCATGTAGCAAACCAAATACAAATAATACAGAAAGTCTTCGAAGTCCTATCGCATAAAAATTTTGTTCACGACTTTGTGCTTTCCGCCATTGCATAGCGAGTCCGTAGCCAAATAACATGGCGAACAGTGGATAAAAGCTACTTTGTACATAAATATCTAAATTTTGCTGCCACACAATATCTGACGGTGTTGTAAACCATGATGCCAAATCAATATAGGGCATTGGCAAATAAAAGGCAAACATATTAACGAGTAAAATGCCTAGTAAGCTAATACCACGTAAAATATCTAATGTTGCGATGCGCTCCTGCAACATTGTCGGTTTTAACTCCACAAAAATGCCTCCTCTATGTATATGGCGAAAACAGGACTCTCTAACACGCTTCCCTTATATGAAACTACCTCAGATAGCCCTGTTTTCACCGCTTTCACTTATGCATGTAAAGCCCGTTCAATATCAAATAAATAGAGAACCTTATCACTCACTTTAATTTGAAGGATCGATTCTATCGCCTCACTATACACTCTAAGCTGGACACCATATCGTTCTAAAAGTTCTTTCGTTAATGCTGGTTCCTCAGCAAAATGTGATTGGATACGATCGGTCTTATAATCCAGTAAGATCCATTCACCGTTTTCATCCTTAAATAAGCAATCAATAATTCCTTGTACAATTTGAGCGTCGCCATCTTCATCTACTCGACTAATCGTAAATGGCAATTCTCTGCGAATTGTTTTTGCTTTTTTAAAGCGTTGTCCAATGTCTGTTGTAAAGAAATTATATATTTTTTTCGACGGAACAACTTTCCCCTCAGCCTCGGTCAGAAGCTGTCTATTCACTAAATTAGTGACAAACTCCTGAACCTCCTGTACGTCCGTAAAGCCGTTTTGAGGGACGTGTTGCATTACTGTATGAACCGCTGTCCCTATTTCTGCACCTGTCAGCTGCTTGTCCTGTAAAAAGGTTGGACGGGGTGCAACGGTCGTCGATTTTTGCTTAGAAGGTGCTGAAAAGTAATACTCAGGCTCTTCCTGTCTCTGAAGATTTTCTAAGCGCTTAATTTCACTTACAGATGTTTTTGAACGTTTTTGTGTTGATTTCTGAAACGCATACTGTGCTTGAAAGCGCATCGTAATTTCCGACTCCAAAGCTTCGTCCTCGGGCGTTTCTAGCAATTGCTGTACCTCGTCCTCTAACGCCTGTATATCATACGCATAATGGCTTGTTTCAATAGCTCGTACCCACCAATGCGATACATCATCTGCCGCCTTATAAGGGGAAGCAGCAATGGCTGAAAAATCTGCATGTCTTGCTACTGCAGGCCCAAGCCAATCAAAGTAACTATTTGCTCTAGCTCGTAAATACTCCTGTAAAGGGGCATCTAACGGCAAGCTTTGTGCATCCAGCCAATTGTCGCGGGTTTTATCCCAATTTTTTACCGAGCCTACTAAAATCAGTCGCTCCTTTGCACGCGTCATCGCTACGTATAATACACGCATTTCCTCAGCACGCATTTCAAGCTCTTTCTTCTCCTTCAAAGCTAAAAATGGTAGAGATGTATACGTAATACGATTTTCTGGATCAATTGCCTTCACTGCAAGACCAAAATCTTGATCGAATAAATAAGGGTTATGGAAATCCATTTTATTAAACGGTCTCCCCATCCCTGCCACAAAGACAACTGGGTACTCTAACCCTTTGGAAGAGTGAATGGTCACAAGGCGAACAACGTCATCCTTTTCTCCAATCGATTTCGCCGTCCCTAAATCATCGCCACGTGTACGCATACGATCAATAAAACGCAAAAAGCGAAATAGTCCTCGAAAGGCTGTTTTCTCATACATTAAAGCACGGTCGTGTAAAATGCGTAAATTGGCCTGACGCTGCTTTCCATTCGGCATCGCTCCAACCATCTCATAATAATGCGTATCTAAATAAATTTTCCAAATTAAATCTGACAGCGAACCACGTCGCGCTAAATCTCGCCAGTTTTCAAATGCTAGCATAAATCGTTGAAGCTTCACAAAAGTGTCAGACTGAACACCATGCCCCTCACTTCGAATGAATTGCCTTAATGCATCATAAAACGGCGCTTTCGTATCTGCTAGTCGAATTTTTGCTAGCTCATTTTCTGTTAAGCCAACAAATGGAGCACGTAGCACTGAAGCTAAAGGAATATCCTGATATGGATTATCAACAACCTTTAGTACATTCAGCATAATCATCACTTCAAGCGCATCAAAATATCCTTTTGAGGACTCCGCATAGAGCGGGATTCCGGCAAGCTTAAATTCCTCTACTAAATCTGTTGACCATGTCATTGAACGCATTAAAATGACAATATCACTATATTTTAACGGACGTTCTTTCTTAGTTTTTGTATCGAATACGGTTGTCCCGTCCTCCATCATTTGTCGAATACGCTCAATAATAAAACGTGCCTCATACTGTGATTTTTTTAATTCCTCTAATTCAGAAGCGTCGCTTACAGTATCTTCTGCTTCTACTTCTTCCTCCAACTCTTCTTCCCCGGGAGGATGCATGATGACTAGCTCTACTGGAACTTCTTTGTCATCATAGGGCGCTGCTGGCTTTAGTGAAGCATTTTCATCATAAAGAATTTCTCCAACTCGCTCACCCATAATTTGTGCAAATACATAGTTTGTAGCGTTCAACACTTCTTGTCGACTACGGAAGTTAGCGTTTAAATCTATACGCATCCCCGTCAAATCTGGCGTCTCTAGAAACTCGCTATACTTTCGCATAAAAAGCTTCGGTTCTGCTAAACGGAAACGGTAAATACTTTGTTTGACGTCCCCAACCATAAAAAGATTTCCATCTTGCTCACTACCCGTTTTCACAAGCTGTAATATAGTTTCTTGTAACATATTTGTATCTTGATATTCGTCCACAAGCACTTCTTTAAAATGTTGCTTTAAATCTAGAGCAACAGGTGAAGGCTGTAATTCACCTTCGACTTCTACAGTTAAAATTTGTAAGGCGAAATGTTCTAAATCTGAGAAATCAATAATTCCTCGTTCTAATTTCGCGATGCGGAACTGTTCACTAAAAACATTCGTCAATTCGACCAATGTTCCTATCGTAGGCCCCATTAATCGAATCTCTTCCAGCAATCGTGCAGGAGTACGAACGAAGAAAGTCTCTTTAAGCTTGTTTACAATTTTTTTAGCTGCCTCACGCTTTTTCTTAGCAAGCTCTTGTAGCTCCACATCTACTAAAGCATCTTTGGATACACGCTTTAACGTTGACCACTTTACGGTAGTAAAATAATCAAAGAGTTCTTGCCATGTTCCTTCACGACTAATGCGAATGCCTTCCTGAATCATAGCAAAATCCATTTCTGCAGTTTCAGCATATGGTCCAGGTCCAGCAGGCTGTAGCGTAATGGCACGCATTTCAGAAATTAACACAAATGCCTCTTCAAGACTATGCTTGACTGTTAATTTCACGTATTTTGATAGCTCTAAATCATCAATTGTTACGTCCGCTGCTAATTCGTATGTCTCTGGTAGACTACGAAGCCATTTTTGAGGCTCTGCATGAACACGGGACGTATCATAAAGCTTGCTTATTAAAGTTTCTATTGCCTGATCATCACGATCCGATGTAAAGCTATCAACAAGACGATAGATTGCTTGAACCTGTGCTTCATCCTCAGAATCGTAAGCATCTTCTAATACTTCGGCTAATATATCGTCCCTTAACAAAGCAACCTCTGCCTCATTTGCTATACGAAAGCCTGGATCAATATCTAGCATATAGGCGTACTGCTTCACAATAGCTAAGCAGAAAGAATGCAGCGTTGAAATTTGCGCTTTATTGACAAGGCTTAGCTGGCGTCGCAAATGGTTAGAAGTTGGATTTTCTGCAATAGCCTTTTCAAGTGCCTCCGCCATACGGTGACGCATCTCAGCAGCGGATGCATTTGTAAATGTTACGACAAGTAACTCGTCGACATTGATGGGATCCTCTGTCGCTACTACCTTTTCAATCATTCGATTAATGAGAACTGCCGTTTTACCAGAGCCTGCCGCAGCCGATACAAGTGTATCCTGGCCGCTTGCATAGATTGCCTTCCACTGGTCGTCAGTCCATGTCACTTCCGCTGGCTTTTCAGGTATTTTTTGTACCAACTTACTTCATCTCCTTCCGAATTATTTCAACGATATCATTCGGTTTTGCTTGCTGTAACTGACGGTAGCTTTGCTTACCATCAGATGGGTCAAATTGACAAACAGCTGTAAATTGACAGTAGTCACAGGCTGTTTTTGATTTCAGTTTATACGGACTAATGGAAGTATCCCCAGCTAAAATTCCGTTACCCGCCTCCTGATGCTTGCGCCGTACAAAATGCTGTAGATTTTTCATATCATTAACAGGTACAATCCGTGACTGAGATTCTGATGGTGTCCCATCTTTTTTCATATAGACAGGAATAATTTTTGAATGTCCACTCGATTCCTCTAATTGCTCGTCCATCGATAAAATGGCTTCCGCATTTTCTGACAAAAGACCTTTCATTTTATACTGTTTTAAACGGTCTTCCTCTATTTCGCTGTCACTTAAATCCTTATCAAGCTTTAGCATTGGATTGTGGACATGTACATAAAGAACCCCTGCTGGTTCCGCTTCACCTGGTAGCCAGTAAGAGGAATTTTCCATCGCTACATCTAAATACGTTAGTACCTGAAGTGACAATCCGTAGTAAACCTCATTCAAATCTAAATCACGGGCTGATGATTTATAATCGACGATCCGTAAATAAGAGCGGTCATCAATAGACGCACTATCCACCCTATCAATACGACCTCGCATTAACATTTTCTTACCACCTGTTAAATCAATTTCAAGCGGTGGAAGCTGTTCATTTTGGCCCGGTCCAAATGATGCTTCAATGGCAATTGGCTTAAAATGAGATACATTTGCATGCTGTGTAAGTGCAGTCATTGTTCGCTCAACAATCCGAATAAGCTTACGTTGAATGTAGCGATAACGTGCGCTTGACAGTAAGATTTGATGTGAAAACACCGGCACAATTTGCTCAACAGCTTGTCGTGCTAATTGTTTAATTTGCTGCTTTGTTAAACGTATCCATGAAAGTTGCAGACGATGTGTCTCCTCAGTAATCCATTTCAATGCCTCATGGAATAAGTCGCCCATTGCGAATGTTTCTAGCCTGTACTCTGCCCGCTCTTCTAGACGAAGCCCATACGTTGTAAAATGCGAAAATGGACAACGGAAGTATTTCTCAACTCGAGACACACTAGAAGTTAGCTTTTGACCATATAATTCTTGCGTAATGTAGTTTTCTAAAGGCTCTGCCTCATTTTTATGAGTAATTGGATGTAAAACTCGATCATAAACAAGTGCCCAATAAGGGTCCTGTTTATAAAATTTTTGTAATGCTACCCACTCTGGCGCAAGCTCGCGGCTATGTTCAGCTTGGCGTTTTTGCACCATTAAATGTGCTAAAGCTGTCCGAGGATGACGTATATACGGTAAAGCATTTTCATCCAGTAATTCAATTGGATCAATGACCACTCGTTCGACCTTGACACCACTCAGAAGACCAGCCGTTTTATCATTGCCGATAATTTTCTTAATATAGAGTGAAGACAATAGAGCCTTCCCCTCTTCATCTGCCGTTGAATAGGACATATATAATTTATCGGATGGTGTCGTTAAAGCACGATATAACAAGAAATTTTCCTGCAGCAATCGATTTTTAGATGTTGGCGCAAGCTCATAACCAATTTGACTAAACCACTCACGCTCAGTATCTGACAGCAATCCCTCGTACTCCATACGGGTTGGATAGACCCCATCATTCATCCCTAAAACAAAAGCGACTTTTATATTGGATAAACGAGCTAAATCAACGTTCGCAACCATGACCTCATCTAATGTAGGAGGGATACGCGAAAATTCTAAAGTGTCAAAGCCCTCATCTAAAATTTTAGCCGCTTCCTCCACAGACATCTCCTGCTCACCAAACATATAAACAAACTGATCGAGCACTGCAATCCATTCTTTCCAAGCTTGATCATGCTCACTTGCAGCTAATGCATCACCTCGATCAAGTTCACGGTCTTTCATTGCTTGAAGCTTTTCATAAACATTCAAATTCTCAATCAGCTCAAATAAAGCTGTCGCAACATCTCTGCCTGTTGTCGCTACCTTCAGCTTGTCCTGCAATAATTGGAGCGGTTGACGAACTTCATTGCGAACGGCCTCGATTTCTGCTTGCATAGCACGTTCTTCGTCCGTCTGTACGCGTGAATGGAATTCAAGTCCACGATACTTTTTGAAAAACCAGCGAGCTTCCTCAAACCAGCGCTCGCCAAAGATACCCTGTGCTAAACAGTAATTTTCTAAACGATCCGCCCGCTCTCGCCAAACATTTAAATCAGCATGTAACGGGAAAAATAGATCTGTTTTTACACTTCGAAAAACCGGTTCATATTTCCAGTCAGAAGTAATAACCTCTAAAGCCGAACGACTAAGCTCAATTAAAGGATGATGCAGCATCGTCTTTTTCGAATTTGTAAAAATGGGAATTTCATATTGCTGAAAAATAGTTGTAATAAGCGGATCATAAACTTCCGCTTGTCTATAAAGAAGTACGATATCTTGATAACGATACCCCGTCTCCCTTGTCAACTTTGTTATTTCCCGGGCAATGGCATGGATCTCCGCACGTCGATTAGATGCTTCAAGTACCATTACATCACCTGATGTTTCTTTCGTTTGAGGCACCAGATCAGCAAACCCTTTTTCCATATGCTGTAAATCTCCGGATTGAAAACGATGCGTATAATAGAAGTGCAATGGTGCTTCTACCTCAACGCCTTCTTCATAGGCAATATCGTGTAAACGTTGGTTCGTAGAAGCGGCTTCATGAAATAAAGATTGCTCATCATACACTTCCTCAATATGGTCAAAAGGAAGAACTACCGTTACCTGCTTCGTCACCTTTAATAACTCTTTTACAAGCTCTAGTTCCCTTACAGTAAATGCTGTAAAACCATCTATATAAATAGACGCCTGCTTCATCGTCTCAGAGTATTTCAGATGCTCCGTCAAAATCGGATAATACCCCTCACTATCGACATACGTCGTGCCCAACCGTTCCTCCAAAGCTTGTAAAACGACTTGCAAATCATTCGCCTTCGCTTGCAATGTATTAGGTGCATCTATGGCCTTCAAAGATGCTGATACTTCAGCTAACACCGAACTATTTACACTATAACGACTAAACTCTCGTAATAGCGTTTCAATTTCTTCCGTAAAGCCTCGTTTCCCAGCTGCTTGTCGAAATAACGAAAACTCACTTTTTTGTTCCTCTAAAAGTTTACGAATCAGCATTCGATAGCCATAGCCATTTACTTCTTTTCGAGCAATACCACCCGTTTCCTGTAACACTAGCCACGCCAATCGTTTAAATGTCATAACCTGCGCACGAATTAAGCCTTGCAAGCCATGCTTATTCGTCAGCTCATACTCTGTTGAGTACGACATTTGGTCGGGGACAATCACAAAAATTGGATGACCTAACGGATCCGATTTTAGTTGTTCAACAATCTCTTGATGAATAAATGTTGATTTACCTGTTCCTGAACGTCCTGATACGATACGCAATGTCATATACATTCCCCCTCCTATTAATGATCTATTTAAAAAAAGTGATAGTTGTTACGGATCATCTTGGTTTGTTGTTTTACCTGAGCGGTTTTCGCATCGACCCGATCACTTTGCTACTCTAACTAAAATATTTTATCTAAGCGCTACTCAATGCTTTTCGCGCATTGCCTATCATTTTGGAAAAATCAATTTCGCCTTGGCGTAATTGAAGTTGTCGCACAAAAACTATTTACTGCATAAAGATAAAAACCCCTTCTCTCATTTTACATGATAAAAGGGGCAAGATGTGCATATTCAACTTTCAACGTTAATGATTTTTCGTCAATTTTCGCGCTTGTTTTAAATCTTTCTCTACACGCGCGTTTAATCGCTTCTCCATAAACTTGCCGATCCACCAAAGCAGGACAATCGCAACTGCCGCAATAATTAATCTTACAGGGCTTGTTAGGAGCGCTTTTAAATCGTAACCGAGCACGCTCATTGCTAAGATCATAACGAACTTCCCAGCCATTAACACTACTAAATAAAACTTTTTATGAATATGAGATAATCCCGCTACTATGTTTACAATGACTGATGGTGTAAAAGGAAAACAAAGTAAGACGAACAGGGGACTAATGCCATTCATATCTACCCATTTTATTAGTTGCTGTACTTTTTTACTACCTGTGACAAAACGAAGCTTTGGATGCTTGCCAAACTTTCGGACAAGCAAAAATAATGCATATGACCCTGCTACAGATCCTAGCCAGGATAATAAAAATCCAAACCATAAACCGAATGCACTCGCATTAGCAACAACGAACACGACTAAAGGTAAAAAGGGTAAAAACGCTTCTATAAAAGGTAATAATAAACCAATGATTGGACCGAACGTTCGGTATTGTGCCGCAATCTGTTCAATATTTTCTACAGTAAACCATTCACTCAAAATCGACACCTCTATTTATATTGCAAAATTAAATGTAAAATCGTTAGCTTTTCCGAAGTATTTTTATACTCATGGGGCTGATGTCCTGAGAATACTAGTGTATCCCCTTCTTCTAGCAATTCATGCATCTCTCCAGCAGAAATAACGGCTTGTCCTTGGATAACAGTTATAGTTTCTTCTACCCCTTCTGTGTGAGCCTCACTCCTGCTAATGGCTCCGGGCTCCATTTCAATCTTATAAAGCTCCCATCCACGCTCTGGATTATAAGGAATAATGGAATACACACGATATCGACCATCATCTTCATCCACATGTGGCGCATCCTTACTACTATATTTCATGAAGTGTGCTGTCGGTGCTTGTAGTAACGAAGAAAATGAAATGCGCAATCCCGCAGCAATTTTCCAAATCGTTGATACTGTAGGATTTGCCTCTCCCTTTTCAATTTGTGCAAGTTGCGCTTTACTTACACCTGTAGTCTTGGCAACATCGTCTAAACTTAAATGACGCTGTTGTCGAATCTTTTTTAATTGAAAGGCTAAATTCCGACTCATTTGTTCCATTTTAATTCACCAATTTCTATTGTTTATTTTATCAGACATATGTATACTCTAATAAACATTATGAACTATCAAACTATTCCGCTATTAGTATACATGGAAATTTTTAAGAAAGGATGATCTATTTTATGACAAGTACAACTGATTTTCAGAATGAAACGGTTAACACGCCAGACGATAGCTATTTACAAGGCGTGAAAGATTGCATCCCCACTTTACTCGGTTATATTAGCATAGGACTCGCTTTCGGTGTAGTAGGTTCCGCTTCTGGATTATCTGTACTCGAAATTGCACTTTTATCTATACTCATTTATGCAGGCTCTGCACAATTTATCTTTTGTGCACTTCTTTTAACAAATAGCCCTGCCTCTGCTATTATTGTAACCATTTTCGTTGTAAATTTGCGCCATTTACTAATGAGTTTAACATTAGCACCCCATTTCACACGCTATTCCATGCTAAGAAATGTTGGTTTCGGCACATTATTAACGGACGAAACATTTGGTGTAGCTGTTACGAAGCAAATGCAAGCCGGTAAGCTTTATGGTAAATGGATGGATGGGCTGAATATAACAGCCTACTCATTTTGGATTTTTTCTTGTGTAACGGGTGCCTACTTGGGACAATGGGTAGCAAACCCTGAAAAATGGGGCTTAGATTTTGCATTGATCGCTATGTTCGTGGCACTCCTTGTTTTACAGCTTAGCAGTGTAGGCAAAAGTAAAATAATGCATTATCTTATATTAATCGGCTATATGTTTGTTATTATGTATGGTCTTTCATATATTGTGCCTTCACATGTGGCTGTACTTCTTTCAACTATGATTGTAGCAACTATAGGGGTGGTGACAGATAAATGACGACAACTGCTACTATGGTATGGCTCATCATTGGCTGTGCACTTGTAACCTGGCTACCACGTATTATTCCCTTTATGTTTGTCCGAAGTGTGAAGCTACCAGAGGTTGTATTAAAATGGCTAAGCTTTATCCCAGTCTGTATTTTGAGTGCCCTTGTCATCGAAAACTTATTAGATACCGAAAATGGAAAAATTGTTACACTTAATTGGCCTGTATTTATTACATTTGTGCCAACGCTTATGATTGCACTTGTTACCAAAAGCTTATCTATAACAGTTGTAGCAGGGGTTATCATTATGGCAGCCGTAAGATTTTTCATGTAAAAAAGGTCAGTCTTAAAAGTGAGAAAGCTATCACTTTGGACTGACCTTGTATAGTAATATCAAATAAACCTTTTCATAATTACGTCCAGAATCGATTTTGTGCACCATAGGACGTGGCGTTCTTAAACCGAGTTCCTCCATTTCAGCAGGTGTCTTTTATACCGAAAGCGTAGCGACTCGTACAGGTGTATGACCAACCGCTGAAAGTAGTTAAAGCGTACTCTTGTTTTTCTTCATTTTACTTGCTAGCCAAAAGCCTACTGTTAACGAAAATGCATCGATGACGAATATAATAGACGGCGAAGTATAACCTGCATAGACAGATGCCGCCATAAGTGCAATGGCCAATATTAGCGCAACATACCGATTATACGTAATTCGAGTAAACAATAATACGAGTAATGCAGGTAAAAATAACGCTAACATCATTTTCCCGAAAACATCCATCATATATCCCTCGGCTCAGCTAGTAATAATCCAATACGATAATGATCATTGCTATATATAACATGCTGTGTTAAGCGTATTTCATTGTTACGATCTACTACTTCTAGACGACAATGTGCAGCATTTAATTGCAAAGCTTCGTATAAATCATTTTCAGTAAAAATGGCCTCACCATTTACTTTACGAATACATTCCCCTGCCTGTAAGCCCATTTTTTCAGCTGGTGAATCAGGTAAGACAGCCGCAATAATAGCGCCCTTTGAACTTGGGGCAACCGCGTAAATATCCGTTTTATCTTGTTGCGCGTAGTAGATTGAAATAATGATACGAATCACTACACCAATTGCTAGCGTTATAAAGCCGATGAATGGCTCCAAGGCAGCTGCAAGTCCACCTATTAAAATTACCTGTCCTAGCATTAGCACTGATCGGCCAATTTTAGGCAATTGCAAAGCCGGTAATTCTTTTCTAGAAAGCTTTGAAAAGCCAATAACGACTGGGAATAGTACAAGCGCAAAGGTACTCTCTCCTAATGTGAATTGTGGCCAATATGGGAAATCTACTGGAATAACATCACCAGGTATTACAAAGAAGATTGGTAGTACCCATACATTTCTTGAACGATAGACAATTGCCTGCATACCTCGCTTCGTCTTTTCAACTTGCGGCGTCGTGACCATCATTGCTGTTCGACGAATTAACATACCCTCAGCAATCACACATAGACCTGCTAAAATCGTAATCGTTACAATGGAGCCCTCTAATAAATTTACACCTTCTAAAGAGATTTTCCACCAAGAAAATGTCCAATTGAAGTGATACATCAACCATATCACTAACGTCGCAATCCCCATCGTATAAATAGGTGAAAGGGCATTAACGAAGTACAATAATAGTGCCAATGCAGAAATAGCGATTAAAATCATGATAAAAGCTTTTGGCACCGTTAAACCTAATCCAACACTCACAAGCGAAATAAGGAGGGCAGATAACCAACCATATTTCCATTGCCCCATCAGTTCTGTCCAACCCCAAATAATACGTCTATTAAAAAATTTACGCTCCTGCTTTACACGCCTATAACCTAATAAAATCGCAAATAAAATTGCGATATACATTAATGGGTTGATTAAAAAGCGGCCAATCGCTGTTACAATTTCTAATAATATATCACTAACCATACGAACACCCGCCGTTTCTATCTAGAATACTATGAATTTATTGTATCAAACGACTACACTCTTGCGTAGTACAATCTAGTAGAAAGCCTTCTATTCTTATTTTTTTCTTCATTTTGGTGGATATACCCGGTTTTTTATAATAAAAAATGAGGATATGAGACCAACTATCAGTCTATATCCTCAAATCAAACTATCACTATTTTTTATTCTTCAATATTATGCAATAAGAAGCTTGTCGCCATTTGGAACTGTAAATCATTTTGACGATCCTCTTTATATTTTTTCAACGTTTCGTTTAAGCTGTTAAAGAAGGTTGTGTCCATATTAAAATCCCCTTCTGCTTTTTTCAACTTCTTATCGTCTCGATAAAGCTTAACAGCCTCCTCCGTTGATTCATCCAAGTAACCGTCCAAACGAGCAATTTTATACCCTAGCATTTTTAAAGCATTTTGCGTATACGCAACTTCCTCACTCATGTCACCCTCTTTAAACTTCCCTGATAGTGGGTGCATTTGGAAAGCGAATAATTCATTTTGTTCAATCACTAAATTAGCCTCAATACCTTGCTTATGAATCCATTCACGCTTTGGTGTCAGCCATTTATTTGTGGACAATTTAAGCTCTCCACCATTTTTCAGTGACCAAGACTCCTGTACTGTTCCTTTTCCGAAACTCTTAACACCAACAAGGGAAGCACGTCCCCATCCTTTTAAAGCGCCACTAAGCACTTCACTAGCAGATGCACTGCCCGCATTCTGTAAAACAACAATCGGTATTTTGTACATTGACTGTAAATAATTCTCGTCAAAGCTTTTTGATTCTGTTTTTAATGGTTCCATAGCACCTTCAGCATTTTGCATATAGGCAAACACTTTGCCATTCTCCAACACTGTGCTTAGTAGCGCTGCGACGCTATGTAAATAACCACCTGGATTATCCCGCACATCAATCACTAATCCCTTAATATCTTTTCGTAGCAATTTACTCGTTTCAGCAACCCATTCATTGGCCGTTTTCTCACCAAAAATCGAAATTCCCACATAACCTATCGGCGTATTTTCTATGTTTACTACTTCGCTCGTCACTGTTTTATTAGAAATTGCTGCTCGTTCCATCGTCATTTTAATATGTTTATCTTCACTCGGACGATAGACGACAATCGTCACTTTCGTCCCTTTCTCCCCTTGAATTAAATGCATTAATTCACTCATCTTTTTACCTTCCACTCGAGTGCCATCAACTTGTACAATTTCATCGAGAGAGCGCATCCCTGCTTTATCTGCTGGGGACGAACGGACTGGAGACACAACAATAAATTTCCCGTTATTTTCAGTTAGCTCAATCCCAATGCCCACTCTTTCCTCAGCTAACATTTGCCGGTGCTGTTCCGCCTCTTCCTTCGAATAATAGGTACTATAAGGGTCCTTAATAGCATCTGCCATACCACGAAGTGCCCCTTCCACCAACGCATCTTTTTTCGTACTGTATACAGATTTTTTTTCAATTAAATTCATCGCTTCATTAATCGAATCAACCTCTGTAACGACCGGTTCCTTCTGATCCCCTAAATTAAACCAGTCAAAATAAATGCCACTCCCTAACAATAGACTACTAGCAAGTACGCCAACACCCGCCATCATTTTGCGCAAACCTTCCCTCCTCCGTCTCTTCTACTGTATGAATTTTATTTTTCAAACATACAAGATTAAGCTTCAAAATACTTTGTTGAATCCTATGATTTTTGTTTCGCTAGTATTCTATTGTGTATCGCAGGCTTTCTATTTCGTAGCGTGGGTATTCTATTTCGGATTGTAGGGATTTTCATTTTTTAGTGTGAGTGTTCTATTTCGGGTCGTGGGGATTTTCATTTTCTAGCACGGGTGTTGTTTCGCTGTTCGCGGGTATTTCCGTTCCTTCCGCGGGTATTCTCTCCCCATTCGCGGGTATTTCCCTTCCTTCCGCGGGTATTCTCTTCTCATTCGCGGGTATTTATCCTCCTCCCGCGGGTATTCTCCCCATTCGCGGGTATTTCCCTTCCTCCCGCGGGTATTCTCCCCATTCGCGGGTATTTCCTTTCCTCCCGCGGGTATTCTCTCCCCATTCGCGGGTATTTACCTTCCTTCCGCGGGTATTCTCTTCTCATTCGCGGGTATTTATCCTCCTCCCGCGGGTATTCTCCCCATTCGCGGGTATTTCCTTTCCTCCCGCGGGTATTCTCCCCATTCGCGGGTATTTACCTTCCTTCCGCGGGTATTCTCTCCCCATTCGCGGGTATTTACCCTCCTTCCGCGAGTATTCTCCCCATTCGCGGGTATTTACCTTCCTTCCGCGGGTATTTCCCTTCCTTCCGCGGGTATTCTCTCCCCATT
The DNA here is from genome assembly GCF_056322905.1 of Lysinibacillus sp. G1-3. Classification (NCBI taxonomy): domain Bacteria; kingdom Bacillati; phylum Bacillota; class Bacilli; order Caryophanales; family Bacillaceae; genus Lysinibacillus; species Lysinibacillus sp. G1-3. The sequence goes on along the minus strand of NZ_JBWHYQ010000007.1, from coordinate 97,177 downwards.
CGCGGGTATTTACCCTCCTCCCGCGGATATTCTCCCCATTCGCGGGTATTTACCTTCCTTCCGCGGGTATTCTCTCCCCATTCGCGGGTATTTACCCTCCTTCCGCGGGTATTCTCTCCCCATTCGCGGGTATTTGCCTTCCTTCCGCGGGTATTCTCCCCATTCGCGGGTATTTCCCTTCCTTCCGCGGGTATTTACCCTCATCCCGCGGGTATTCTCCCCATTCGCGGGTATTTCCTTCCCTTCCGCGGGTATTCTCCCCATTCGCGGGTATTTACCTTCCTTCCGCGGGTATTCTCTCCCCATTCGCGGGTATTTACCCTCCTTCCGCGGGTATTCCCCTTCCTTCTTCGGGTATCCATTCACGAAGCACATGTATTTAATAAACAAAGAAATACTCACAAAAAAAATCTGCTTCGTTTCTTCTGGCAAACGAGCAGATTCTTTGAAATTTATTTTTTGCTTAGTCCATTGCATCTACATAGCTTTTTAACATTTCCGCATTCATCGGCCCTCTAATAGCACGTTGAATATATCCATTTGAATCAATAAAATAGGTTGTGGGAATCGTTATTACTTGGTAGTCTAAGCCGGCTGAGTTTTTCGGGTCGAGTAAAATAGGGAATGTTAAATCGAAACTTTCTCTAAATGTCATGACAGAATCTATTTTTTCGTCCTCTGTAACGTCTCGTTCAGCCTGTGTTAAATTGACAGCTATTATTTCTACATTATCTTTTTTAGCATTTTGTTCGTAATAATTTTGCATATGTGGCATTTCCGCCTTACATGGTGGACACCATGTTGCCCAAAAGTTTAACACGACTTTTTTTCCACGAAGCTCACTCAATGTTACATCTTCGCCATCCAAACTTGTTAAAGTAAAATCAGGTGGTGTATCTCCATTTTTTAAACCAATCTTTCGTTCGTCCATTTCTTTCCCTAGTGAAGCTGTTTCAATTTCACGATCTTTATCAATCTGCTGTTTAACATATGTACCAATCATCGCGACTACTAATAACACGACGATAAGTAGTCCAATATTTTTTTTCATTCCTTACCTCCAAATGATTTAGTTTCGCTAGCAAGACGCTGAACCCCTATACCTACTATAAATAATATGACGCTCACTCCTACAGCCGGTTGCCATAAACCAAGCGGCTGAAAGAAGGCCACAATTATAAGACCAAACGTATATAAAAATAATGCACGATTGATAGCGGCTATTTTCCATAATATGATGACTGTTAGTGTGCTTAGCACAAGTAAAGTAATCACTTCGCTATTGGTTGGATTATCATTTAGTAACACCACAAGGCATTGATAGCTCGATTGCGTTAAAATGATTGCCCAGCTACAAGCAGCAATTCCAGTTTCGTCTAAGTGGATTTTTTTTCGATTCCACCAAAGCTGTAGTGATACTGCCATAGCTCCTAAAAAGACACCGATTGTTCCACCATTGAAGTAAAGGAGCGCAAACGGTTGAGCAATAACAGCTTTAAAATCAGTGACGATTACGCTAAATTTCCAAACGAGAATAAAGGTAAAGACTGCGTCTCCATATACCCCCGCCCATTTTTTCGGAAACTGTACGCGTATAACGAGCCACACAATAAAAAATGCCACAAGCAAAGCGACCGCAGTTGCTGGTAATGTTAATGTCCGGATAGAGAACCATTCTGTATTATTCACCTAATAAATCCCCCACAAAAAAAGATAGCTTCAGCATAGCATATATTCTTTATATGAACTGTCATTTCACAGTGTGTTCAAAAAATCTCCCTGAAACATGAAAAAACAGACTTTTGCTGAACAATTTTATTGAAATACCCATCTAGGTATTCACACTATAAATATATTACATAAAATGGTGCCACACTAGGAAAAAGGCTTCCACATAATACTAGATCTTAACAAATGTGCATGGCAAACAAAAAAGCTATACATTAGAAGAACTCTAATGTATAGCTTTCAATATGTTTATACCGGAATATATTTTAATGGATTCACACTTCCGACTGCTTGTCCTCGCCAAGCGCCGATGTGCACTTCAAAGTGTAAGTGAGGTCCTGTTACACGTCCAGTCATACCCATTGTTCCTATTTGCTGACCTTGGGATACTTCTGAACCAACACTAACATTGAAAGAATTTAAGTGTGCATATACTGTCGTATGGATTTCGCCATTGATAGAATGCGTAATGATTACAACATTACCATACGAGCTAAGTGGTGCAGCGTAAGAAACAACACCGTCAGCAGCTGCCCAAATTGGAGTACCTGTGCTATTTGCAAGATCGACTCCATAGTGGAACTCTGGGCCTGCGCCAATATTACGCCAGCCATAAGGTGATGTTAAACGGCCATTTGTTGGCTTAATCCATGTACCATTCGATGGTGGCGCTTCAACTGTTGAAGACCCTCCACCACTATTATTGCTTGAATTGCTTGAACTGCTTGAATTACTTGAATTAGATGCTTTTGCTGCGGCTGCGGCAGCAGCAGCGGCTGCTTTACGTTTCTCTTCTTGTTGACGAGCAATTTCAGCTAATCGATTTTGCTCATTAATGATTTTTTGTTGTAAATCGGCACTAATATCAAGAGCCTCTGAATATTCTTTTTCAAGCAATACTTTTTCAGTCTTCAGCTTTGCTTGTTCTTTTTCTAATTGATCAATTAATTTGTTTTTCTCAGTTTTTTGTCCGTTTAATGATGCTTTTAAACGATCAAGCTCAGCTTTTTTATCTTCGAGCTTTTGGCGTTTGCTTTCTAAAACTTGCTTTTGTTCTTCTAACTTTTGCTTATCCTCTTTTTGATCTTGGATAATTTGACGATCCGCTTCTAGTAAAGCATTAACAGCTGAGAATCGATCGATGAAATCTACGAAGCTATTAGAACTAAGTAGTACATCTATATAGCTAACGGAACCACCCGCCTGAATGGCACGAGCACGATCCTCTAACAATAAGTCACGTTCTTCAATTTTACGTAGAAGCTCGTCTATACCATCTTTTAAAGACTTTATTTCTTTATTTGTAGATTGAATTTCTGCTAATACATTTTTAATATTGCTATTCGTTTTATCAATTTCAGCATTTAATGTTTGAATTTGATCTAATATTTTTTGCTGCTTGTCTTCATTTACAGTAATAGCATTTGATTTATTTTTGATGGATGAATTTAAGCCATCTTTCTTTGATTCAATTTGTCTTTTTTCATCTTTTAAATCCGATAAACTATTTGCATAAGCTGATGGAGTTTGGATAAAAAGACATAGTGCAGATGCTGCAGCAAGTAATTTCATTAAGTTTTTCGCCATACTTTTCACCGGTTGAACTCCTTTTCGACTATTAATTTTGGTTGATGCTCGTTCTGCCTCGCATACCTTAGCGAAAGCTAAATTTTTAAAAACTTACGTACTGACATGAAACTTCCCCAAATACCGATTAGCACACCGATCAGTAATAGTAGACCACTTACTTGGTATACAAGCGGTGAGAAATCAAGCACTTGAACAAGTTCGCCTTTTAATCGAGGCGCAATAATTTTATATACATTGTGGTAAAGAGTTGCGATAACCGCAATTGGAATAATAGAACCTAAAATTCCAAGCCACATTCCTTCTAATAAAAATGGGATACGCACGAATGAATTCGTTGCTCCTACAAGTTTCATAATCTCTATTTCATCTCGACGTGCAATAATAGTAATTCGAATCGTATTAGAAATTAAGAAAATCGCTGTAAATAATAATCCTAAAATAAGCACAATCCCTACGTTACGGCTAATATTTAAGAAGTTAAACAGCTTTTCTACTTTGCCTTCACCATACATAACGTCATATGTAAAATTAAATTTATCAATTGTTTTAGCGACTTTAGCTGTTTGCTGAGGATCTGAAGCCTTCACATAAATAACATTACGTAATGGGTTACTTTGCTCAAATAGTTTAAAATCTTCCCCAAAATCTTTTACTAATTTGCTTAATTCATTTTCCCTAGTTGAATAGGTCATCTCTTCGATATCTGGCAATTTCTTAATTTTTTCCATGAGCGCTTTTTCATCAGCTTTACCTGCTGTTTCATCAATTAACACTTTAATTTCAACATCGTTTTCTAAATCTGATGCTACTTTATTTAAATTCATCATAATAAGCGCAAAGACACCTACTAATATTAATGTAACTGTAACTGCACTTACGGAAGCAATAGTCATCCAGCTATTACGGCCAAGAGACTTTATACTTTCTCTGAAGTGACGTTTTACTGTATTAAATTTCATAACCGTAGTCACCTCCGTGCTCATCACGGACAATCATTCCGCCTTCTATTGCAATTACTCGACGACGAATCGTATTTACGATTTCACGGTTATGTGTTGCCATTACTATAGTTGTACCTCTCGCATTAATTTCTTCAAATAAATTCATAATCTCCCAAGATGTTTCAGGGTCAAGATTCCCAGTAGGTTCATCCGCAATAACGACCTTCGGCACATTCACAATCGATCGTGCAATCGAAACACGCTGTTGTTCGCCACCTGACAGTTCATTAGGGAACATTCTTGCCTTTTGCTTCAGTCCTACAAGCTCTAAAACCTCCATCACTCGACGGCGAATTTCCACTGGTTCCTCCTCGATTACCTCTAGAGCAAACGCTACGTTTTCATAAACATTCAGACGAGGTAAAAGTTTAAAATCTTGGAAAACCACTCCGATTTGACGGCGTAAAAAAGGTACTTTTTTATTTTTCAAGGAAGCTAAATCTATACCATTAACAGTGATTTCTCCCGAAGTAGCTTTTTCCTCGCGATACATTAATTTAATGAATGTAGATTTCCCCGCTCCACTTGGACCTACAACGTAGACAAATTCACCTTGCTTTATGTTAATGGAAATCCCATTTGTCGCAACAACACCATTTGGGTACTTCTTTGTCACATTTTTCATTTCTATCATATTTAAACCACCTAAATCTCTTACCATGTAAGAGGTATTTCGTTACCTATTATAACACTCTATTTCTACCTTTATTATTACAGTTTCATTTCATTCCGTGGTAGTTCTTGTTATTTCGTTATCTGATTGCCATAAATGTTTTAAAACCTCGACAAACAAAAAAACAGAAATCGAGCCTATTAGAGGAAAGTCGATTTCTGCTTTTCTAAAGTTTTTAAGCAAAAAAAAGCATTCAAACTATGTTAGTATACATAGCCTGAATGCTTTTGTTAGTTAAACAGTTTGCTCGTCAGTCGTTGTATAGCGTACTAAAACTGCACCTGTTTTAGACTCACCTTCGATAAATAGACGATTAGCATTCTCTACTTCTTTATCGAAACGTACGACTTTTGATAAAAATTGATCCTGTGATTCCATTTTTGAAGCATCTTGAATACCTACATCTACTTTACCAAAATTCGTAACAATTTTACCGCTTAACGAGATTGTACGTGGCACATACAATTCAACAGCTCCTGCGACTGTTTGTGCTTTGATTTTCGATGAATTAGTAGAGCAAGTTGTGACCACAACATGTCCATTAACCGATTTTGCTTCAACTTCATCCAATGCGCCATCTAAATAAACACGGCCATTCAATGTTTCAGCCTCTAAATCTTTACCACGAACATTTGTTAGTTCAATGGAACCATTAGAAGAATCCACTTCTGCCTTTCCAAAGTTAAACTTAGAGCCTTTAATCGCACCGTTTAATGTCTTTACTTTTAAATGCTCGAAATCCGTATCTTGTAAAGTAACACTTCCGTTCATTAAACGTACTGATAATTTTTCTAATTTATCCTTTGGAACAAGGACTTTCACATTTACTTGCACAAGCTTAAGTTGACTTAAAATTCGCAGTGAATCTCCATCTTCCTTGACAACGAATTGCTCTAGGAAATTAGCACGTGTTTCCTCTTCACTATCATTAACAAGAGGTGCCTTTACCTTGCAAACGACTTGGAAGCTATCTCCTTCAGCGGTTTCTAATGAAAAATTGCCATTCGGTAATTCAGCAATTATTTTATCTACATGTTCAGCTGCAACTTCTTCCGTATGTGAAAACTCAAATTTATCACCAAATGGAGAAGATACATCAAATTCTTTGACCTTTTTTACTGCCGTATTCATCATATCCATAAAAAGTGAACCAATTTGTGATAAATCTTTACGGAAATCCTTCATTTCTTCTTGGAAATATTTAGGGAAATCTTCATCTTTTTGCGATTGTTCACTCTTATGACTTTCACCTTTAAATACTGACTCTTTCTCTGTTTGGGAATGCTGGCCCTCATCTGACACATCATTCATAACATGTTGAGTGGACTTGCTAGGTTGCTCTAATGCTTCTAATAATGTAATCGCCTCTTGCGCTGAAATTGTTCCTTTTTCCACAAGTTCTAAAATTCGTTGACGTTCATTTTGCATAATTAAAATTAGCCTCCCTCAGTTCGTTATAGTATTTATACGAAACGCATTGTGAAAAGTTTCACCAAAAAACGAAAAATTGGGAATATACCTTATTTTAGGCACATTACCATTACGTGTGGTTGATTTCCGTTCCAGCTGGTTGCGTCCAGCCATAACTCCAATCAACTTATTCATATGACATACGTTTAAATAGAATGTCACCCAACTTTTGAAATTTTATCGATTAACTTTCACGTTTTATTACCCTACTTTTAGTTCTTATCGACATCCACCTTCCCAGTATGCCCCTAACGTAAAAAAAGTTCGCAATTTGCGAACTTTTTTAGTGGGTACTTTATTGAGAAGCCTTGGCTAAAACATCTTCCATACGTAGACGATCTCTTGTTAATATTGGCTTTAAATATTTACCTGTGTACGAGCCACTGACTTCAACGACTTCTTCTGGTGTACCTGTCGCCACAATCGTACCACCTTTGTCGCCACCTTCAGGCCCTAGATCGATAATGTAGTCTGCCGTTTTGATGACATCTAAATTATGTTCGATGACTAGCACTGAATCGCCATTTTCTACAAGACGTTGTAAAACAACGAGTAAACGTGCAATATCATGCGCATGTAAGCCCGTTGTCGGCTCATCTAAAATATAGAATGATTTACCTGTTGAACGACGGTGTAATTCAGAGGCTAATTTTACACGCTGTGCCTCACCACCAGATAATGTTGTAGCAGGTTGTCCTAATTTCATATAGCCTAATCCTACATCCACGATTGTTTGTAGCTTACGCTGGATTTTGGGAATATTTTCGAAGAATACAACTGCGTTTTCAATCGTCATATCTAAAATATCCGCAATGCTCTTATCTTTATATTTCACTTCAAGTGTTTCACGGTTGTAACGCTTCCCATGACAAACTTCACATGGCACGTAAACATCTGGAAGGAAATGCATTTCAATTTTTATAATACCGTCACCACGACAAGCTTCACAGCGACCTCCCTTAACGTTGAAGCTAAAGCGTCCTTTTTTATAGCCACGTACTTTTGCTTCGTTTGTTGTTGCGAAAACATCTCGAATATCATCGAAAACGCCTGTATACGTAGCAGGGTTTGAGCGAGGTGTACGACCGATTGGTGATTGGTCAATATCAATAACCTTTTCGAGCTCATCAATCCCCGTTACCTCTTTATGTTCACCGGGCTTCACCTTTGAACGATTTAGCTTTTGAGCTAAGGACTTATATAAAATCTCATTAATAAGCGTTGATTTACCTGAGCCTGAAACCCCAGTCACTGCAACGAATAAACCAAGTGGTACATCAACCTTCACATTTTGAAGATTATTTTCCTTGGCACCTTTAATCGATAATTTGCGTCCATTCGGTTTGCGGCGCTCAATTGGCAGTGGGATAAACTTCTTACCACTTAAATATTGCCCCGTCAAAGACTCTTCATTTTCCATTACTTCCTGCGGAGTTCCTGCCGCTACAATTTGACCGCCATGCACACCTGCACCAGGACCAACATCAATCAGATAATCCGCCGCAAGCATTGTATCTTCATCGTGCTCGACAACAATAAGCGTATTGCCAATATCACGCATATTTTGCAATGTGCTAATAAGTCGATCATTATCACGTTGATGCAAGCCGATTGATGGCTCATCTAAAATATAGAGCACACCTGTTAAGCGCGAGCCGATTTGTGTTGCAAGGCGAATTCGTTGAGCTTCTCCCCCTGAAAGTGTTCCTGCCGCTCGACTTAATGTTAAATAATCTAACCCTACATTGACAAGGAAGCCAAGTCGCTCTTCAATTTCACGTAAAACAAGTCGAGCAATTTTCATATCCTTTTCTGATAAATCCAGCTCTTTGAAAAATGTATCAGCTTCCTGAATCGAATACTGTGTCACTTCACCAATATGCTTATCTGCTAGTTTTACAGCTAATGTTTCAGGCTTTAAGCGATACCCTTTACAAGATGGACATGCTTGCTGGGCCATATATTTTTCCATTTGTTCACGCACGTAATCAGACGTTGTCTCCTTAAAGCGACGTTCCACATTACGAACAACACCTTCGAATTCAATCATTTGATCTCGCACATTGCCAAACTCATTTTCATAATGGAAATGGATTTTATCTTTACCAGAACCATATAAAATTTTATCCATCTTTTCTTTCGGTAGATCCTTTACGGGTACGTCCATCGGGATATCATAATGATCGCACACAGCCTTTAATAACTGTGGGTAATATTGAGAGCTTGTCGGTTCCCACGGTGCTAAAGCATGCTCTAATAAACTTCGATCCCAATCGGGTACTACTAAATCAAGATCAACCTCTTGTGTCGAGCCTAAACCATCACAGCTTGGACAAGCCCCGAATGGACTATTGAATGAAAACATACGAGGCTCTAGCTCTCCTATTGAAAATCCACATAGTGGACAAGCATGATGCTCACTAAATAATAATTCCTCATGCTCCATCACATCGACAAGTACTCGCCCATCTGCCAAACGTAATGCTGTCTCTAAGGAATCACTAAGACGTGCCGCGACACCTTCCTTCATCACAACACGATCGATGACTACTTCTATTGAATGTTTTTTATTTTTATCAAGTTCAATCGAATCATCTAAATCACGTAGCTCACCGTCGATACGTACTCGAACAAAGCCTTGCTTTTTTAAATCTTCCAGTAGCTTTACATGTGTTCCCTTACGCCCTGCTACCATTGGAGCAAGCAACTGCATTTTCGTTCTTTCTGGATAAGTTAATAAACGATCGACCATTTGCTCAATCGTTTGAGAGGTAATTTCTATACCGTGATTTGGACAAATAGGCTTACCGATACGTGCATATAGCAAACGTAAATAATCATAGATTTCCGTTACTGTCCCAACTGTCGAACGTGGGTTACGGCTCGTCGTTTTTTGATCGATTGAAATAGCAGGAGATAATCCCTCTATCGCATCGACGTCTGGTTTATCCATTTGACCAAGGAATTGACGGGCATAGGCTGAAAGGGATTCTACATAACGGCGTTGTCCCTCAGCATAAATCGTATCGAACGCTAATGATGATTTCCCTGAGCCCGATAAACCTGTTAGCACGACTAATTGATCGCGTGGAATTGTGACATTAATGTTTTTTAAATTATGTGCTCGTGCGCCTTGCACGACTATTTCAGTATTTTTCACAAGCCGTTCACCCTTCTAATTTCAATTCAAATATTGTATCGCGTAGCTCAGCAGCACGTTCGAAATCGAGTGCTTTTGCCGCTTCCTTCATTTCTACTTCTAGCGTAGCAAGTAACTGCTCTTTTTCCGCCTTCGTCAGCTTCTTACCTTTTGTAGCCTTCGCTACGTAAGTCTCTTCTTCCTCTGCCACCTGTGTCGCACGAATAACATCAGGAATTTTCTTCACAATCGTTTTCGGTGTAATACCATGCTCCTCGTTATACGCCATTTGCAATGCTCGACGACGCTTCGTTTCCTCAATCGCCTTTTTCATCGAATCCGTCATATTATCTGCATACATAATGACATGACCATTAGCATTACGCGCGGCACGTCCAATCGTTTGAATTAATGAACGTTCTGAACGTAAAAATCCTTCCTTGTCAGCATCTAAAATTGCCACAAGAGAAACTTCAGGAATATCTAGCCCTTCTCGCAATAAGTTAATGCCGATTAGAACATCATAAGTACCTTTTCGTAGCTCGCGAATAATTTCAATTCGCTCTAGCGTCTTAATCTCTGAATGCAAGTACTCCACCTTTAAGCCCATCTCTTTCAAATAAGCTGATAAATCCTCTGACATTTTTTTCGTCAATGTTGTAACGAGCACTCGTTCATTACGAGCAATACGATCTTGAATCTGATCGATTAAATCATCAATTTGCCCTTCAATAGGACGTACGTCAATTTGTGGATCAAGCAGCCCAGTTGGACGAATAATTTGCTGCACCATTTCCGGCGTATGCTCAAGCTCATACGGGCCAGGTGTTGCCGATACATAAATAGCTTGATGTATATGTTTCTCATACTCTTCAAAACGTAAAGGGCGGTTATCTAGTGCTGATGGCAAACGGAATCCATGTTCAACAAGCACACCTTTACGTGCTTGGTCACCGTTATACATCCCTCGAACTTGTGGCAAAGTAACGTGACTTTCATCGACAACAAGTAAAAAATCATCTGGGAAATAGTCAAGTAGTGTATATGGCGTTGCCCCCGCTTCACGCAATGTTAAATGACGCGAGTAGTTTTCAATACCCGAGCAAAAGCCCATTTCACGCATCATTTCTAAATCGTAACGAGTGCGTTGCTCTAAACGTTGCGCCTCCAATAATCTATCCTCTGCACGCAAAAGGGCTAAACGCTCCTCCAACTCTTTTTCAATATTATCAATAGCTTTTAGCATTTTTTCTTCTCGTGTAACGAAGTGGGACGCTGGGAAAATAGCAACATGATCACGCTCTGCTAGTATTTCTCCAGTTAACGCATCCACTTCGCGAATTCGATCAATCTCGTCCCCGAAAAATTCCACGCGGATACAATGTTCATCACGGGATGCTGGGAAAATTTCCACTACATCACCACGTACCCGAAACGTCCCACGTGTAAAACTCACATCATTACGCTCATACTGTACATCGACCAATTTTCGAAGCAACTGATTACGTTCAATTTCCATTCCCGTACGCACTGATACGACCAGTTCACGATATTCTTCCGGAGAACCCAGACCATAAATACAGGACACAGATGCAATAATAATGACATCATCGCGCTCGAATAATGCAGATGTCGCAGAGTGACGCAACTTATCAATTTCATCATTTATGCTTGAATCTTTCTCGATATAAGTATCCGTCTGCGGTACATAGGCCTCTGGCTGAAAGTAATCATAGTAGCTGACAAAGTATTCAACTGCATTATCAGGGAAGAACTCTTTAAACTCACTATATAATTGACCCGCTAGTGTTTTATTGTGTGCCATAATAAGTGTCGGTTTTTTAACTTCTTTAATGACATTAGAGATCGTAAACGTTTTTCCCGTTCCTGTTGCCCCAAGCAACGTTTGATGACGTTTACCTGCACGCACACCCTCCACTAATTCCGCAATTGCCTGTGGCTGATCTCCACTAGGCGTATATGGCGCTTGTAAATCAAATGTTTGCACACATGTCCCCGTCCTTTCCTTCCAATTTGTACATATATTTTAGCATAGCGCTATTAATAATTCGAACATTTAACGAACGAACGTTTGTAAATATTTTTTCATTTGCTCTATTTGAGATGAAATCAACAGAACGTATGTACTATAATAATTAATCAGAACGTCTCTATCAATAGATTACCCTTTCCAAATGTTAGCTAATCGAGATGAGGTTATGTATATACATGATCTTAGCAGGAATTTCATTGTTTGGTGATGAAATACTCGTGAGATTCATGTCTATTTAAGGGTTATGCAAGTGGAGTCTAGAGAGATTTAATTGGGTTACTAGGGGAACTGATCGGCTTGGTCATCAATCTTGCAAATAAAACCACAAAAAAATCCCACCCTCCAATAACAGAGAGCGGGCTCGTCATATTATTCAGTTGTCTCTTGGTGTAAAGCTACTAGTTCGTTTGCGTATAGATGAAATGCGTTTTCATCTTTGTCATCGAGTGCTCTATCTATCAGAACCATGAGCTGCTCTTCACGATGCTTACGCTGGATATGATTTAAAAATAAATCTAAATAAATCTCGTTTAATAATTTCTCTGCCTCATCAACTTTCTTTGTCTGACCAACGGCTTTTAGAAAATCTGTATACGAATAATATTTATCCAACGATCTCACCTCGATCCTTTTCTAAATTATAAGAAAATTGAAATTAAAATGCAATGTTTACGAACTGAAAATCACTTCGATTTACTATTATTCTCGTGCTATTTTAAGCAATTTTTCTAAGCAATTGCTTGAAATAGCACGAACCTCCTTCGTTTATCTATATTTTCTGAATTTAATTTTGTGTTTTACACTTCAAGAAGAAATAGAAAAGGAGGCTTACATAGATGTCAGCAAACTACGTCAATGGATATTTACTTTCTTTTAACACCTATTTACTTCAACCAGTTCAGTACGACTCTAAAATTTTCACTCGGGTAATTGATAAGCATAATGAACTTATCGTTACACGAAAGCCAATGCATATATTACGAAAATCTTGTATTTCGCTAGGAACAACCTATGAAGCAGCAAAGCATTCCGCTAAACGCTTCTTCGGTAATCAGCATAAGCTTCCAATCGTTGTTGCTTATGATTATGGTTATCCGTGTATTTTTCTACCCATCTATTCGCCAAACTCTGTCCACAACATCTGGATTGGCCTTCACGCCATTTCGAATATAGTACCGAGTAAAACGGGCTGTATCGTCACACTGAAAAACGATAAACAAATTGAATTACCCATTCAATATGCTTCGATTAGCAAGCAATTTGTCAATGCATCGATGTTATATAAGCATTACATGAATGAACGCAAGCAGATTAGTCAGGACCCCCCGAATCACCCACCTTTTTAAAGCAATCAATTTCGCCTTGGCGTAATTGTAGCTGACGCTTTCTGCTGAATGAAAATAAAAACCCCTCAAAAGCACAATTTTACTGTGCTCTGAGGGGTCTTCATTACCCGATTTTTGAACGTAAGTATGCATTAATGAATGGATCTAAATCGCCATCCATCACCGCGCCTACATTACCTGTTTCTTCATTTGTACGATGATCCTTCACCATTGAGTAAGGATGGAATACGTATGAACGAATTTGTGAACCCCAGCCGATTTCCTTCTGTTCACCACGGATTTCATCTAGCTGTGCCTGCTGCTTTTCAATCTCTAATTGATAGAGCTTCCCTTTTAACATCGTCATAGCTTTTTCACGGTTTTTAATTTGTGAACGTTCTGCCTGACATTGTACGACAGTACCAGTAGGAGTGTGCGTAATACGAACAGCTGAATCTGTCGTATTAATATGCTGACCACCTGCTCCTGTAGCACGATACGTATCAATTTTTAAATCCTCTGTGCGAATATCAATTTCAATATTATCATCGAATTCAGGCATAACATCACAAGAAACGAATGATGTATGACGACGCCCCGAAGAGTCAAACGGTGAAATACGTACTAAACGATGAACACCTTTTTCTGCTTGTAAATAGCCGTAAGCATTATGACCCTTAATGGACAATGTTACAGATTTAATACCTGCTTCATCACCAGGAAGATAATCAACTGTTTCCACTTTAAAGCCACGTTTTTCAGCCCAGCGTGTATACATACGAAGTAGCATTGAGCCCCAATCCTGAGATTCCGTACCACCTGCTCCTGGGTGCAGCTCTAAAATCGCATTGTTTTGATCATAAGGGCCACTTAATAGTAATTGCAGCTCAAAATCGCCCATTTTTTGCTGGAATTCTACTAATTCATTGCCTAGCTCCTCCTGCAATTCTTCGTCAGGTTCTTCTTGCAATAGCTCTAGCGTCATATCTAAGTTCTCATGTGTTTCCACTAAATCTTTATATTCATTAACAATTGCCTTTAAGCCATTGCTCTCATTAATGACTACCTGTGCACCTTGCTGGTCATCCCAAAAGCCTGGCTCAAGCATCATTTCATCTAATTCCTGCATGCGTGCCTCTTTGTTTTCTAAGTCAAAGAGACCCCCTAAAGTCCGCCAATTTTTTGGCTGAAGTGTCTAACGCGTTACGTACATCTGCTAATTCAATCATTGTTAAATCCTCCGAACGTTTTTGATGGGGCTGGTTTTAAAAGCTTAAAAATCAGGTTAAGAAATAATTTTAAAATACTTCTCCCATTTCTTTCAAGCCCCGTATCTCTTCATTATAACGTTTTTACGAAGGAAAACATACTGTTTTACAACACAGTTTTGTTTCTATCTTTATCATCGTCAAAGATAACATTGTTCGTCATTCGCGGGAATACTCTACCTTGATCATATTGAACTAGTAGCTTCGTTCGTTTTTCCAGTTTATATTTTAGTAAATATGCTCTTTGAATTCTGTATTCAAATGATCTGAAACTTAGATCCACAGTAATTTCATAGCCGTTCATAAAAATTACTTTTGTATTCTTTTTATCCATAGCTTGATAGTCCAGGATATGATGGACAGCAAACCATTGACATTCAGGTCGTATATAAGACTTACTCGGAAACCATACAATATTACTTCGTTCATGAACAACTATTGGATTTTTATTCAGCTTTCCTAGTATCATTCTCGATCCATCGAGAGCCCCTCTTAAACTTGAACCAAAATATCGTAGATTATAATCCATTAATTTTGTCGGCGCTAATTTTGAAATATATTCGTTATCCCTTTCAATTACGCGCGTGCACAAGTTTCCTAAAGCATCATACTCCGGCTTATACAGCATCGTTTCACTACTCATAATGTCATCATACTGCATTGTTAACCCTCCTTTAGTCTTTTAGAAATATATTGGTATACTCCAATGTATTTCCTCGAGAAGGTCTTTCACGGACTGCTGTTCTCGAGGATTTTTTTATCTCCACATATCAATCACCTCCTCTGTCCTTTTTCAAAACTTTCAGACTATACACTTATATTCATAATAAATCAGAAAAAAGTTATAAACATTACCCTTTTCATTGAACTATTTACCTATTGTTGTAGTATCATGTACCTTATTCTGAATTTTACAATATTTCCATTGTGTTAATTCGTGAAAATATCTTAAACATAGAAAAAAAACCATTCTAACTTATCGTTAAAATGGTCTTTTCATCATCATACTGTTATTGACCTGCACCATGGCAGTTTTTAAATTTCTTACCGCTTCCACATGGACATAAATCATTACGTCCGATATTTTCAGACTTACGGACAGGTTGCTTTTTCGGAGCTGAACCGCCATCCTCTTTCGGATTAACAGCTTGACCTTTTGCAACTTCCTCACGCTCTAAATTATTGTGGATTTCTGCTTTCATCGCATATTTTGCTACATCTTCGCGAATAGAAGCAACCATATCCTCAAACATAGCAAAGCCTTCTTGTTGATACTCACGAAGCGGGTCATTTTGACCATATGCACGAAGGTGGATACCTTGACGTAGCTGATCCATAGCATCAATATGATCAATCCACTTCGTATCAATTGAACGTAATAAGATAACTTTTTCAAATTCACGCATACGTTCTGATGTAAGCTGTTCTTCTTTTTCATCATAACGTTCTTGGACAGTGTTCGAAATTAGCTGGTTAATCTCTTCTGCAGATTTACCTTGGAAATCTTCCACCTTCAGAACACCTTCATCTAATAGGTTTGCAGCGACAAAATCATCTATCGCTTTTAAGTTCCAATCCTTCTGCTCACCTTGCGTATACACTGCTACAATTTCATCAATTGTTTCTTGAATCATCGACTCAACAAGCACGCGCATATTTTCTGTTTCTAATACGTCGTAACGCTCTTGATAAATAATCTCACGTTGCTGACGTAGCACATCATCATATTGTAATAAACGTTTACGAGAATCGAAGTTATTACCTTCAACACGTTTTTGAGCTGATTCTACCGCTCTTGAAACAACTTTAGATTGAAGTGGCTGTGAATCATCCATCCCTAATTTCATCATCATGGATTTCATATTATCCGAGCCGAAACGACGCATTAATTCATCTTCTAGTGACAGGTAGAATTGAGTAACCCCTGGGTTCCCTTGACGACCAGAACGACCACGCAGCTGATTATCGATACGACGAGATTCATGACGCTCCGTACCAATTACCGCTAAACCGCCAATCTCCATTACACCTTCTCCAGGCTTAATGTCTGTACCACGACCAGCCATGTTTGTAGCGATCGTTACAGCACCCTTCGTACCAGCATTCGCAATAATTTCTGCTTCACGCTCATGGTTCTTCGCGTTTAAAACGTTATGTGGGATTTTATGTTTATTCAATAAATCCGAAATAATTTCAGATGTTTCAATAGCAACAGTACCGACAAGAACTGGTTGTCCAGCTTTATGGCGCTCTGCAATATCTGCAGCCACCGCTTTATATTTTCCTTCCATAGAAGCAAAAATTAAGTCAGGACGGTCATCACGAGCAATCGGCTTATTCGTTGGAATCGCCACAACACTCATATTATAAATATTACGGAATTCCTCTTCCTCTGTTTTCGCTGTACCTGTCATACCTGAAAGCTTTTGATACATACGGAAATAGTTTTGGAATGTAATTGTCGCCATCGTCATCGATTCATTTTGAATCTCTACGCCCTCTTTGGCCTCGATTGCCTGATGTAGCCCATCTGAGTAGCGACGACCTTTCATTAAACGACCAGTAAAGCCGTCAACAATAATGATTTCGCCCTCTTGTACAACATAATCAATATCATTATGCATACTTACATGTGCCTTCAACGATTGGTTAATCGCATGGTTTAAACGAACATGTGTTAAATCAAATAGGTTATCAATGCCAAATGCTTTCTCTGCCTTTTCAACACCAGCATCTGTCAACGTAACACCCTTCGTCGACTCTTCATATGTGTAATCTGTTTCCGCACTTAACATACGAACAAACGCATTAGACTGTTTATAAAGCTGCGCTGATTTCCCAGCCTGACCCGAAATAATTAATGGCGTACGCGCTTCATCAATTAAAATCGAGTCAACCTCATCGATTACCGCAAAATGTAGCGGACGTTGTACACGTTCCTCTTTATAAAGCACCATATTATCACGTAAATAGTCAAAGCCTAGCTCATTGTTCGTACTATACGTAATATCAGCTTCATAAGCAGCACGTTTTTCTTCTTTTGATAGGCTGTTCAAATTTAAACCAACCGTTAAGCCTAAGAAATTATACAGATGTCCCATTTCCTCAGCATCACGACCCGCTAAATATTCATTGACTGTTACAACATGTACGCCTTTACCAGTAATGGCATTCAAGTAAACAGCCATCGTAGCCGTTAACGTTTTACCTTCACCCGTTTTCATTTCCGCAATATTACCTTCATCTAATGCCGCAGCACCCATAATTTGTACACGGAATGGGTACATCTCTAACACACGCTTTGATGCTTCACGACATACCGCAAAAGCTTCCGCACGAATCGACTCTAAAGGCTCTCCGTCCGCAAAACGTTTTTTAAATTCTTCTGTTTTCGCTTGTAATTGATCATCTGAAAGCTGTGCCATTTGAGAAGCGAATCCCTCAACCTGGTCAGCGATTTTTTCTAATTTTTTTAGTTCACGTTTATTGAAATCAAATAATTTATTTAATAGGTTTACCATGAATTTTTTCACTTCCTATATAGTCTCAACTTTCATTTTACCATTGTATAACATATTCATGCAAACAGAGTCCCTAACCTAAAAAGAAATCCGTGGCGTAATTGCGTCCGGATTTTGAAAAGTGCTAAGACCTGCACGACGCAGGTTAGTTTGCCGCTGTCGCAGTAAGCGACGGGTCTAGGCTAACATCACTATATTGACTCCTTTCAAAATCCGTGACATCTGCCAGTGGCTGACCTGGAAAAGATCACCTGCTATCATTCCATCACCTATTGAGATAAGAATTTCTACTGAATGAAGATAAAAAAAGGCTCCCGCTATGGCGAGAGCCCTTTGACATATTTAAATTTAAGTTGTTTCAATTAAGCCATATTTACCGTCTTTGCGTTTATAGACAATATTTGTACCGTTTGATTCCGCATCTGTAAAGATATAAAAATCATGCCCTAGCATATTCATTTGTAAAACAGCCTCTTCTTGATCCATCGGTTTTAAATCAAATTGCTTTGTACGAACGATTGAGTATTCATCTTCCTCTGTCACTGCATCAGCGGCTGCTTGAGAAGTAGCAAAATAAAGGCCTGTACCTTCACGCTCACGGAATTTACGGTTTACTTTTGTTTTATGCTTACGGATTTGACGTTCTAATTTATCAACGATTAAATCAATTGCAGCATACATATCATTATGACGCTCTTCTGCACGAAGAGTTAAGTTCTTCATTGGAATTGTAACTTCCACTTTAGTTTGCTTGTCATTATAAACCTTTAAATTTACGTTAGCGTTGGCATTAACATCTTCGTTAAAATAACGTTCAACTTTCTCGACTTTGTTCTCAACATATTCTCGAATAGCTGGAGTTACCTCAATATTTTCACCACGAATGTTAAAGTTTAACATGTAAACTCCTCCTTTATAACTGCTATACTTACTATTTCTACACATGTGTGCGAAATTCCTTTAAAATAATTCTTTTTTTAAAAAAATTTTTTTCCTACAATAATGTATAGCATCTGCTAAAGCAAAGAAGTTCGGTAAGGGACGAACACAATCCACCTCTTAATGAATTCTCCTTTATGAATAAATATTATTTAGTTTTCCTCATCCGCTTCTTTTCTTCGGCGCAACTTCAACTCTTCGACAATCAAATCTTCAACCGATTCTTGATCATTGAAATTCACACCATACTGCTTACCATTACCAAAAGGACGGCTCCAAATGACTTCTCCATAAGCTCGTACCTCTCTTGTATCCAGAATAAAGCGTAAATCCAAAGGACGAGGATTAACACCTAAATCCACCTCAGTAAACATTTTTAACCCTCGTGGACTTATATCAAGCAAATCAGCCATTGCCGTTTGCGCTTGATTAACTCTACCATTCTCGTATATCGCAAAAGTCATTTTAACAGGCTCCTCGAATTTAAATCGAAAGCCTTCTTGGCGCTTAAATATCATCTTCCCACCCCAATACTATTCTAAACATCTATTTAGCTTGATTATGACACGATGCATGTTTTATATACAGAGGGAATAAGTAACATATTTTGCTGAGTAAAGACCTATTTTATGAGTAATTAAAGGCTTCCCTTTTGTACGATGATGTAAATGTAGTGTCTCACTTTTATCGAAAAGAAAAGAGACCATCATGAATTGATGGCCTCTATGTTGTCTAAATTTGTCCAGCGTTTCCCTGACCGAATTGCTGCTGTCGATTAATGCGAATAACTTCCTTCCATGTATCACGGAATTCCGTCACTAATCCCTCAACTTCTTCAATAATAGAGACATCATTTTTAATGTTTGCCTCTACTAAACGACGATTCATATATTCATAAAGAGCTAACATATTTTTTGACATCTCGATATCCATATTCAATGTTGCCATGAGCTCGCTAATAATCGCTTGCGCCTTTTGAAGATTCGCATTTTTTTCTTGGATATTTTTTTCTTTAATCTCATGTTTCGCCTTATAAAGAAACTTTAAACAACCATTATAAAGCATTAACGTCAATTCACCAGGGGAAGCAGTGGTAACACTATTTTGTTTGTACGCATTTTGTGCTGTTAGATTTGCTGCCAATAAAGGACAACTCCTTTGAAAGGTTACTTATTTACTAGTTTAAACCATTTTATGAAGAAAAGCTAATTAGCAATTACAGCTCGGCGGAATTACGTCTAGATTGTGAAATGTTTTATCACAATTCATTCCTTTTAAAAACTATAATATCCATCCAGGTTTTATCTTCCATTGAGCTGGCGGCGTCCAACAGGTTAATTGAAGATAAAATATTAATTCTTTTTGTCATAATACATGCCATCCATCACTCGAACATCCGAGTATGGATTGAAGTATTGCTCTTCACTTTTTTTCGTTTTCTGTAGGTTTGCCATATCTTGCTTTACGGCACTCATGACAGCAGCCAATCGTTCTTTTATTCCATTATCTAATTCAAGTAACGTTCCATGAATGCGATTCTGTCCGTCAAATTGAAAGCCTTCTTGAACCAAATTCTCAATAATCTTTCCACGCTTGTCTAACATACTGTTGATTTTATCAATATATTCGTCGCGATCTTCACCTTTTGGAATATCTCCCAAAAGTTTGAATAAATTAGCTGACACCTGCAATAGTTGTTCTATTAGTTGCATATCAATCTCCTACCTTGCCTCTAATTTAGAAGCCTCCTCCAGAACCTTGCATGAACATACCAGATTGCTGGTTTGCTTTATTGATTGCTGTCTCCATGGCTGTGAATTGTTTCCAATAACGTTGTTCTACACTTACCAAGCGTTTTTGCATTCTTTCAATACGTGTATCTAAATCAATCATACTTTTACCAATATTATATTGGTGATCAGTCATTGTTGAACGGCCAGCTTTATTCTCAATTTTCAATTTGAAGTCGTCAATTGAATCTCTTAAACGTTGTGCAATTCCACGTGAATCAACAGTTTTTGATTGTCCAGTAACAGGATCAATGATAGTATCTTTTGCCTTTCCCGTCTGCGTAAATATTTGGGCTACTTGATCTGGATTTTTTTCTAATGCCGCACGTAATTTAGTCTCATTAATTTCTAATGTACCACCATCACTAACTTTAGAGGACGTTGTTATCCCAATTTCTGATAACGAGTCAATTGTACTATCGCTTAATCCACCTATTGCTCCCGTAAAGTTCATTCGCATTTTAGATAAACCATCTCTTAAAATTTGATCATTCCTTAATAAACCGCTCCTTGCTTTCTCTTCCCATAACTTAATTTCACTTTCAGACATTTTTTCTCTTTGCTCACTTGTTAACGGAGCATAGTCACGATATTTAGTTTCTTTTAAAGAGCCATTTAGTTCGTTTACTAAACCATTGTAAGTAGTTACAAACTCCTTAATTTTTGTCATCATCGAATCAATGTCATTGGAAGCTGACACTGAAACGCCTTGTGTAGCAGGGTTGTAATCAGTATTAAATGTACCATTCAGCTTAACAGAATAACCTTGAATATTTATTGTGTTAGATTGACTTTCCATTTCCAAATCATTAATTTTATATTTAGCATTTGTTCCTTTTCCAGATAAGTTAACCGTTGCTTCTCCTGATGGGGGGCTACTAACAAATCCAAGTTTATTGAATAGCTCAAAGCCGGAATTATCAATGCTTTCAGAGTGATCTTCATTCACCGTTTTCACACTTTTCAATTGAATATCAGCATCTACATTCTCATTATTTGTTCCAGTATTATTAGCTGAAATAGACATTTGTCCATTAGAGAATAATGCAGTTACTCCTGCCCCAGATGAATTAATTCGTTTAATAAGAGAATCAACTGTATCTGTTGCTTTAAATTCAATAATAGTATCTTTCATTTTACCATCAGCTTGAACAGCACTTATTTTAAATTTACCATCATTTAATAGACCTAAATGTTGTAGTGTGGTACTTGATGTAGGTGACTCTGAAGTTCCACCATGTGTAGCAATCTCTACTTGAGAAAAAGCTTTTGAGGAAACACCTACAGTTTGTGCTACACCAAGTTTACCTAAATCTGTTTGGCTTCCATTATCAAATTGTAATGTTTTACCATCTTTTGCTTTAATATTTAATTTACCTGTTTTTGCATCAAATGAAGCATCTAAGCCCTCTGCGTTTAAATCCTTTACTAAATCTCCTATAGTCTTGTTAGGATCAATACTTACCGTTTTAGGTGATTCACCACCGATAGAGAAGGTTAAACTAGATCCGTTAATACCCAACTCACCTAAAGTTGTAGACGATTTAGCTAATATTTCTTTAGTTCCATCATTTGGATCTTTTATTTTAATTTCAGATGAAGTATAAGATGTTGAAAAACCTAACTGGTCTCTCAAAAATGCAGCGCTATCTGCATCTGCTACCTCTACTTTTTTACCTTCAAAAGAACCTAGTGAAAATTTCCCTGTTTTTTCATCATAACTTGCCTTCTCGAAACCAGCATCTTTTAATTGTTGTACTAATCCTGAGACAGTAGTTGTGGAATCAATATTTATGTTTTGATTTACACCATCAATTTTAAAATTAACTTGAGTCGGCACAGAAAGATTGTTATCAATACTTGCTAATATATCTGTTCCTACCGCATTTCTATAAGTTGTCTGTTCTGCTGTTTTGGCACCTGATGTTGCCGCAGTAGCAAGTGATTGAACTCCTTGAATATTTAAAGAACTCGAAGCACCTGAACCAGCAGTAATGGATACTTTATCTGCATTAGCACCAGATATTGTAGTAGATTTTTTTACAAAGTTACTAGACATTATAAAATTATCGAACATATATTTACTAAATGTATCTATTTTTGTGTTTACACTTCGGTAAGCATCTCGTTGCCATTCATATTTTGTTTTTTGCTGCTGTAATTTGTACAAAGGTGCACGTTCTGCTGACATAAGTTTTGCTACGATACTATCTATATCCATCCCTGAGGCTAATCCGCCAATTCTTGAAACCATCTTTACATCCTCCTAATTTCACTTAAATTTTTTCGTCTACTATCATTCCCACCATTTTTTGCATTTCATAAAAAGCATCTAATAATTTTTTTGGTGGAATTTCCTTTACTACTTCATCGGTATCACGATTTACAATCGTTACATAATAACGTTCCAAACCCTCGTGATAAATAAATTTAGAAGAACTGTTGTTTATTTCCAAAAATTCATTTACAACATCAACTACCTGTTGCAGTTTATCTTTTGAAACTTCTTGTTCTTCCCCGGTAGAAGTTGTTTTTTCTTCTAATGGTTTAGAGATTGTTTCCATTGAAACATTAGGCGTCATATTTTCCTGCACATTCATTGCTTTTGTATTGATTGGTTCAGTAGTCATGTCAACTGACTGTCCTTGCGATGCAATACGCATATAATTCAACCTCCTAAACTTTTCATTTCTTAACATTATTATCGGAAGGATTTTCTATTGTTTCACGTTTTTTGGTAAACAATCAGCTAGAGCCTTGTTGAAATAAAAAAAACCTCTTGAATTTTGTTAGAATTATTTCAAGAGGTTGAGTATTTTATAAAAAATTTAATATTTAATTATTTTACGTATAAATTCTTCAATGTTAGCTATCTGAGTCTGCTTTATTGTCTTTTTTCATGCCTATATAAACTTTACATTTTAGTTCTGTCCCAGAAAGTCGAACACAAATCCATATCCATCATCCATAATATTAAATAAGCCAACTTGATAAGTAATCAATTGAAGTGAATCTAAAATAATGGATATGCCAACCTTAAAATCAATTATTAAATTGACATATTCTACCCAACTATTAAGTATAAAAAAATTACTATTATTTTAGTAATTCTTTAATATTTGACACAATAATTACTAAATCTTCTGTTGTCATAGTAGGATGAATCGGAAGCGTTAAAGCCTTTTCATACCATTTTTCAGCAATTGGGCATAATCCTCGTTCATAGCCTAACTGTTGGTAATATGGATGCCAATAAACAGGGATATAATGTACATGTACCCCTATATTTAAAGATCTCATTTGATCAAAAATCTGCTTACGAGCAACCCCTTCAAGTTGTATCATATACAAATGCCAGCCTGAATTTGTTTCCGGTAATGGCTGTGGAGTGACAATTCCATCCACATCTTGAAATGCCTCTGTATAAAATACCGCAATTTCACGACGTTTTTGGATAAACTTATCGATTTTTTTCACTTGAGATAAGCCAAGTGCAGCTTGTAAATCCGTCATTCGATAATTATAACCAAGGTCCGTCATTTCATAATACCAATCACCTTGATCTGCTGAATACTCAGTTCGTTCGATACCATGGCTTCGGAACAATTGCAATCTACGATAGTACTCTTCATTATTCGTTACGATGATACCACCTTCAGCCGTGGTAATTGGTTTGACAGGATGAAAGCTGAACATTGTCATATCTGCTTGTGTACCAACTTTTTTTCCCTTATATTCAGCACCAAGCGAATGAGCTCCATCTTCGATAACAACTAAGTTATGTTCATGTGCTATCTCCATGATCGTATCCATATCTGCAGGTTGACCTGTAAAATCTACGGGGATGATTGCCTTTGTTTTAGGTGTTATCTTTTTTCTTACCTCTGCTGGGTCAATATTGTATGTATTTGCATCTATATCCGCAAAAACAACAGTTCCTCCCATATAACGTACACAATTAGCACTAGCTGCAAATGTAATAGGTGAAGTAATGACCTCATCTCCTTCACCTATACCAGCAGCATAACAGGCTGCATGAAGGGCAGCAGTTCCATTGCAAAAGGCTACAGCATATTGAGCACCAACATAATCAGCAATCGCCTGCTCAAACTGTTTTATTTTAGGTCCTTGTGTTAAAAAGGGAGATCGTAATGTTTCTACAACTACTTGTATATCGTCTTCATCTATAGATTGGCAACCATAGGAAAGGAATTGACTACGCTTTTTCATAGTAGTAACTCCCAACTTAAAGGTGTTCCTTTTTTCACATTTTGCTTAATACACTTTCCAAGTACTAAATCATAGTATTTTGACGGTAAACCCAAGCCAGGTCGAACATTTCGTAAATTTTCCTTGGTTAATTGATCACCTGCTTTTAAATCACTTCCAATATATAAAGAGCGTCGGAATTTTTCTGAACCTTTCTCAGCCTCCGTAGAACCATATTGAATTTGTCCCACGCTTTGCCACGCACGCTCCGTTTCCTCAACTAGCATTTTAAGCTCATTTGGTTCCATCGAAAATGCAGAATCTACACCACCATCAGCTCTTGAAGTGGTGAAGTGCTTCTCTATAACAGTTGCACCAAGAGCTACTGCTGCAACAGAGACGCCGACTCCCATTGTATGATCTGATAAACCGATCTCAGTTCCAAAGAGGTCACGCATATGGGGTATTGTAGCTAAATTAGTATTTTCCGGTGTAGCAGGGTATGTACTTGTACACTTTAATAGTATAATTTGATGATTTCCTTCATCTCTCGCAGCTCGAACAGCTTCGTCAAGCTCTGCTGCAGTCGCCATACCAGTCGAAATAATTATTGGTTTACCCGTGCGAGCAACTTTTTGAATCAATGGTATATCCACATTTTCAAAGGAGGCAATCTTATATGCAGGTACGTTCAATGTTTCTAAAAAATCAACTGCTGTTTCGTCAAAGGGAGAACTGAACGCTAATATGCCATGTTCTTTTGCACGATCGAAGATCGCCTCATGCCATTCCCAAGGAGTATAGGCCTCTTTATACAAATTATAAAGAGAATTTCCCTTCCAAAGATTTTGTTCATCTTGAATAAAAAATTCTCCTGTATGTACATCTAATGTAATCGTATCTGGTGTATATGTTTGGAGCTTTAACGCGTCTACACCTGCTTCTGCTGCTAAATCCACTAAATGCAACGCTCGCTCTAACGATTGATTATGATTGCCGGACATTTCTGCAATAATAAAAGGTTTGGTATGTTTACCAATTTCACTATTTCCAATTTTAATCATGCTAACAACTCCATTATTTGTGATAACCAAGCATTTGGCTGCGGTGCTACCGTTGTTAATTGTAGACCAATGATTTCTAGTTTCTTCGTATCTATGTTTCCTAATTCTTTTAACAGACGTCTATACATTTCTACAGTCACATCTTCATGCCATCCTAAATTAATTACTGCTCCAAGTTGTGCAGCATAGTTAGTTGAAATGTACTGATTGTCAGCAACAATTGTACTTGAAGATGGGAGCCCGACAAAACAACGTTCCCACATTGTCCCACCACCAGCACCTATGCAAAAATCCGCTTGCTGCATAAGTTTTGCCATATAAGAAATTTGACAATGATACTGGTAACTACGTTTTTGACAAAATTTCTTAATTTCTTCTTTTTGTATATTGCCATTACCGACAACGACATCTATATGAGTAAATGTAAAATCCTCAAGTGCAGTTAAAATTTTCACCGTTTCATTAGTCGGATCGGTTCCGCCCATAAACACAAGAAGGCGTTGGATTCTTACATTATGCTGTCGAATTTGCTGACGAGCCTCAATAAACTCCTCACGCATAATTAAATACTTTGGTCCAAGTAATTTCACGCAATGATTCGGGACAAGTCCATCATAACGACACTCAAAATTCGGTACAACATTTTGATCTAGTAACATGTCACAATCATGGCTTCTTGCTAAATCATCAATGACCATTAGTTTTCTTGTGTACTGTCGAATATATTTCTCCCATTCGATACTCAATTCATAATGATCAACGATATAAAGATCAGCATGTTCAGCCTCCGAAATCATTTCATAGCCTTGTTGTGCAACATATTTGATTAAATCGCCAGCAAGTGGTTCCATCCAAAATTGAACATTAAAGCCTTTTCCTTTTAAATTGCGAGCAATTGTTAAACATCGCATAACATGACCACTACCAATTTCAACTGATGCATCTGTACGGATAATTATTTTTTTCATTAAATCACCGGCTTTTGTTCAATATGTGCATTTAATGCAGCAACTTCAGGCGTTTCTCTTAAATAATTAATAACCTTTGAACTAGACACTAGTGCATCATTAAAATGATTAGCTACTGCTGAAATCAATTGATAGTCCTCTGGAGTATCTAATGTAATACGTAGTTCAGGTGCTAAACGATTTGACGGTACCTTATATGTAACTGAATTGAACTTTTCAGCATATTCATATGCAAAATAAGTAACATGTTCACGATGTCGAGGCTCTTTACCAACTTCATGAATATGTAACAATGATTCATAAGAAATCAATTCAACCGCTAATCCACGAGGAAGATCACCATCCATTAACACGATATCTTTTTGCTCTTTTTCCATTAGTGAGACAATCTCACTCGCCATCTCGTAATCAACAAATGGGCAATCTGAGGTCACACGCATTACATAATCAGGCTGGTAAGGCTTAGCAGCTTGAACATAGCGGTCAAGCACATCTTGTTCACTGCCACGATAATGTGCCACGCTCTTATCTTCACACCACTTTGCAATTGCATCGTCCTGTTGTAAATCTGAAGTAGCAACAACAACCGCACCAACACCTTCAATTTGTCGACAACGTTCTACAACATAACTAAGTACATCTGAATCATCTAGTGGCTTTAATACCTTCCCAGGTAAGCGTGTTGAACCAACCCGAGCTTGGATAATTGTAACAACCTTCATTATAGTTCCTCCTTTAATTGAAATTCTGGCCACATTCTGCATAATGTTCCTACTAGCTCCGTCAAATTTGAAATAACATAGTCTGCTTCATGTGCTCTTGAAGGAACAACATCTCGGTATTCTCCAGTTTTTACTCGAACCGTTTTAAAACCAAGTGGTTTAATGCCAACAAAGTCCTTATTGGCATTATCCCCGATATAAACGATTTGTTGTGGTTTAACACCTTCCCACTCAGCAATTTTTTTAAACCAGTAAGGAGAGGGTTTACCATATTCACTACCTTCTCGGTAACTAGTTATAGCTTCTTTTACATAAGAAGATAGTTGAAGTGCTTTAATTTTTCTTTCTTGCGTTGCTGGATAACCATCTGTAACAATGTACAAAGGATACTGGTATAGCTTTTTTAGCAACTCTACTATTCCTATTGGCAGTGATATAGTAGGATCATGATAGCGATAGACATTTATACATTGTCGAACGAGTTCACTAGATTCAAATCCATACTTAAACAAAAGCTCATTAAAAATACGACCTCTTCCATCTTGAAGAAGTCGTTCAACCATAAAGCTATATGCTTCGCTCTCATTAATATAAATCGTTTCTTTTAAATATTGAGCTACTGCCCTAAAACCACTTTGCACATATGTAAACTCTTCATATAACGTATCATCCATATCAAAGATAATTACGTACTTCATATTATCAAATCCTTTGCAAAACGTACTTGAGTTAATGATTTCTCAACTCGTTGAAATGGTAATGTATCAAGATTTCCACCGTCACTTTCAGCAATAAACCAACGAAAACTATCTAACCCTGCACGTACACTTAACGTAGAAGCTCCACCAAAACGAGGATTACACTCTACAAAATGAGGTTGATTCATTTCATCAACAATAACTTGGAACATAATATGCCCATACAGATGTAGTGTTTCTGCAACTTCCATTGCTAATTGTTCCAGCTGCTCATTTCGTATCGTTGATGTCACTTGAGACTCACCATTAACGACTACAACTCGCTCACGTACAACCGCACCTTTCGCTTTACACTCTGCGGTAACATATACATCAATACTATACTCACGTCCTTGGATAAATGGTTGGATAATAGGATACTGTAAATATTGAGCAACCTTATCCACTTCTTGTCTAGACACATTTAAATACAAACCAGAGGAGCCTGAACCATATCGTTCCTTCACAACAAATATATTTTCAGAAAAAGAATCCACTGAAGTGGATGTTGGAATAACAGGATACTTTCTTTTCTCTAGGTAAGATGCAAATACTAGTTTATCTGAAGCACATCTTATTGCTTCTTCAGATGACACCATTGCATGAATCCCTTCTGCTAGTAATCTTTCTCGCCACTTCGCAAAAAAAAGGAGCTCTCCTTCACGCGTCGGGATTATATATTGAATTCCTTTAGCCCTACAATATTCAAAGAACACCTCATATGTTAATTGATCCATACTCGGCATTTTCCAAAAACCATCTAAAAAAAAGCGACTAACAACTTGCCCTGAAGAATCTCCACCTATCAAACTATAATTGGGAATTGACTCTTTCAAACAAGAAAGAAGTGGGATTTTTGAAGAAACACTCGAAACAAAGACATTCTTTTTCTTCATCGCAACCCCTCTCTCTTCATATTTGACCATAACTCCGTTAACCTTGCTAAAATATCTATGACAAATCCCACGAACAATATCATATAAAGTAGCTGAGGCTGCTGAAATAAAAGACAAATCGTTATTATAATCATAACAGTACCTACATCCATACCAATAATTAATCCCCTATCCATAAACCACTTCTTTAAAGAACGTCTTCGAACCTGTTTTAATTTTCTTAGTCTCGGTACGATATAGTAAGTAGCTAGCCATGCATATAAGTTAATTAAAATTAGTACTAATACCAAAAGAATAATAGGGACGGACTTCAAACCTATAAAAAACAATAAAAGTGTATAAAATATCCTATCGTATGTACTATCTAACCATGCTCCAAACGAACTTTGCAATTTCGCATAACGTGCTAAATTCCCATCCAATATATCTAAAAATAAATACACTTGAACTCCTAAAGCGACATAGATGAATTCATTATTATATGCCCAATAATAAATTAGAAATGAATAAATAATATTTCCAATTGTAATCATATTAGGTGTAACAAAAGTTTTCGATAATAGAGGTAAAATAGGTTGAACGAAATACGTTGTATGAATATACTCTGCAATATGCATCGTTCTATCAGCTCGTTTAAAAGTCAACGTTCTCGCTCCTTAAATGTAAAATTGCATTAAATGCTTTCCTAATACTTGATTATTAATTTCCTGCTCAAATGCTTT
Organism: Lysinibacillus sp. G1-3; assembly: GCF_056322905.1. Lineage (NCBI taxonomy): Bacteria > Bacillati > Bacillota > Bacilli > Caryophanales > Bacillaceae > Lysinibacillus > Lysinibacillus sp. G1-3. The sequence continues at coordinate 67,362 of NZ_JBWHYQ010000007.1, read as the reverse complement.
ATAAAAATCAACAATAGAGGTAATTTTTGATTCGCTGATAATTAACACATCAATTAGTGCTAAAAAGTCGTCATTTTGTAGTAATTCAATTGCTTTCAGAAAATCCTGTTGTCGGCTTCTTGTTACACCCTTTAATGTTAATCCTTTTTCTAATATCTTTCGTGTCGGTATTGCTATGGAATCTTCAGTTACACCTGACAAAATAATTGTCCCTCCTACTTGTATTAGGGACAATATTTGCTGGATAGCTGATTCAGATCCTTTTCCACCGACACATTCATAAGCAAATACAATATTTTCTTTTGCAAAATCTGTATTAAGATAGTATGCGTCTACCGGAAATTGCTTTAATTTTTCTTCATGCTTTCCAAAAACAATAAGACGATACTTTGGGTATAGTATGCGTAATGTAGCGCAAACTAAATATCCTAAAATTCCATCCCCCCACACTGCAATTGTACCTTGCTCAGGCATTTTAGTACTTCGTATAATTGCGCTTACTACCGAGATCATCTCAGAAAAAACCGCATGACGACTAGATAAAGTCGAAGGAATCTTTACTAAATAATCAACTGGATAAGCTAGTGACTCTTTGGAAAAGCCATCGGAGTTACTAGATGCGAAAATAGCCTGTGGGCAATAATTTTCACCCAGCTGTGGGTTATCACATACACAAAAATCGCATGGTTCATTAGCCTCAACACGATTAGGTACTAATACAACACGTGTTCCATTTTCATAGTGACCCGTTGGATCACGTAAAACAATTCCAGTAGCCTCATGGATTAGGCTCATTGGGTATTTAAGGGCTAAAAGTCGCTCATCTCGATTTCCTTCATAATAGCGAAGATCTGCTTTACAAATGGAAGCATAATCGATTTTAATTAATGCTTCACCTTTTTTTGGAACAATATCTTCAATGTAAATTTCAAAACGTTTAGGCTCGATAATTTTAAAGCTCTTACTTAACATTACTATATCACCTCAATACTACCGAGTTTTAAAATTGCTTTGAATAATAGTAAATCCTCAAAAGTCGTCACTTTAAAGTTTAGTTTTTCACCCTTTACAAGATAAACAGGGTGATTTAGCTGGAGAACAAGTTTACAATCATCTGTCGTTTCAATATATGGATGCTCTAATGCATAATCGTGTGATTCTTTTAGCAAAGAATATGTAAAGCTCTGAGGTGTTTGTCCTAAATAAAAATAATCTCGCTTTGGAATTTGTGAAATCGTTTCAGTATTTTTACTTTCGACAACTGTATCTGCACTTGGAATAACTGTATCGACCGCCCCGTGTAACTTTGCTCCCTCAATATTTGAACTTATAATTCTTTGACTGACCAAAGGACGTACAGCGTCATGAACAACTACAATGTCATCATCATTGCATTGGCCTTGTAAATAACAAAGGGCTGCATATACAGAGGCTTGCCGAGTATCTCCCCCTACAACGAGATCCATCACCTTATCGATTTCATATCGGCGAATTAATATACGGACGTCATCAATCCATTCATCTAGCGTCACAATAATAATACGATCTATCTCTGGGTGGTTCGCAAAAGCCTCTAAAGTATGTATAATAATAGGTTTTCCATACACATCAATAAACTGCTTAGGTTTATCAACAATTCCCATTCGACTACCAATTCCACTTGCTAATATAATTCCATAATTCATTACTTTCTACCTTCCTTTTGTGATTTAAGTAATATTAAAAACCTCTTGCAGTACTCTACTAGTGGCTTGTCCATCATGATAACCATTGAAACGCTTTGCAAAGTCTTCTATTTTTCTTAAATCGTACTTTCCATTATGAATTGTATTAAGAAGGTCTATCTCATTTAACACAATAGGTCCGGGAACTAGCTCTTCATAAGGGTAATAAAAACCTCTAATTTGTTTTTTATATAATTCTAAATCAGGAGTATAAAAAATCATAGGTTTATTAAGAATAGCGTATTCAAAAATAACAGATGAGTAATCTGTTATTAAACAATTCGACAAGATTAGTAAATCATTGATTTCTAATTCACTTATATTTAAAATAGATGTTTCATATTTCGAAGGAATAAAGATTTTCCCTCTCTCAAAAGGATGTGCTTTTAACAATAAAACTTGATTACTTTTCAAAGAGTCACCAAATCTAGTAAGATTTAGCCCTAAATTTTCTCGTTTTCTATTATGATCACGATAAGTCGGGGCATATAAAATAATTTCTTTACCTTCTAGTTTAGGGAATCGTTTATAAAAATCGCTCTTAACTTTATTCTGATATGTACCATTGTAAAGAACATCGGCTCTAGGTAATCCAAGTGGCAGGACTTTTTCTTGAGCTAAATTTAAAGCGTCAGCATAAATAGGTACAACTTCTGGACAGCTAACAATTACTTTAGAATATTGAGCATGACCCATTAATGCATTCATTAAAGCAGTTTCATTTGCCTGATTCCTTAAAGAGTGTTTACCAAATTTTTTAAAAGCTCCTCCACCATGCCAAACTTGAATAAGCTCAGTTTCTGGCCGTAATTGGATTTTAGAAAAAATGGAATAATAATCATTCAAAATAATATACTTAGAAGTAGCTAGCAAATATGCTATTTTATAGTCAGTTTGACTCTTCTCTTTGTTAGAATACATTTCTTGCTTCACTTCATTTAAAGTAATATGCTCAATTTTATATTGTGGATAAGCTTTCAACTCTTCATATATAGCGTTATTATTACCAGTAATACCATTACTATGCAAATGTATAAACGTGACTTTATTTTCTTGAACTGATAGTTCTAATTTTAGCTTATTATATATAGCTTCAATCATTTTCGAACTTCCTTTGATTTTTTTCTAATAGTAAATTTCTTTTTATTTGAGTTGTTGATATACCTTCTGTGCGTGGTAAATAAATTACCTTACATACTTTGTTTAAGTGATCGAACTTCCCCTTCCAATCGTCACCCATTACAAAAATATCCACATTTTTATTGAAAATATCTTTCTCTTTCTGTTCCCATGATTCTTCAGGAATAATTTCGTCTACGTATTTAACTGCTTGTAACATAAACTTTCTCTCTTCGTAATTATAAAAGGAGCATTTCCCCTTTAACGCATTAAATTCATCTGTTGACAAAGCAACTATTAAATGATTTCCCAGTTCTTTAGCTCTTTTCAATAGCTTTATGTGTCCCCAGTGCAATAAATCGAAAGTTCCATAGGTTAAAACTATTTTAATTATCCTTCACCTCTAATATCTCATCTATTTTATCCCAAATATCTTTTGAAGCATTACCTTGATAATTCTCATGAACTATTTCTTTAATAATTTCCCTACGTTCTTTAAATTCATCTTCTTTATGTTGCAGTTTATTCAACTCTTCTATTAGCTGATTTATGGAATAAACTTTTGATCCAGGTGCCCATGTACTGTAAGGTTCTAAAAATAACCCTCTATTTTCCCTATATTCTTCTAAATCTATAGGTGTAAAAATAATAGGTCGATTAATTAATAGATAGTCAAAATAAATAGAAGAATAATCAGTTATTAAAACATCAATCTCACTTAAAAATTCATACAATTCTATCTCAAGATTCTCTAATACTTCATCTGTTATATTTAATATGTGGTCAAAATTCTCTAATCTATTTTTAGCTTCTACTTGTAACGGATGATATTTTACGAGTAAGTACGCGTCTTCTTTTTTTAAAAATCCCTCTAACTCTAACAAATCGCCATTTTCAAGTATGTCATACCCATTTTCTACACCATTTAAAACTTTACTATTTTTCTTTTTTCTATATGTAGGCATATACAAAAAGACCTTACTATTCTTTAAAGTTTTATTCAAAATCCTACTAAGTAACATTTTAGTAGAAGAAACATCTTTAAATAAAAAATCATTCCGTGGCATCCCAGTTTTCGCAAAAGATTCATGTTTTATTTTATATGCTATACTCATCAAATGTTCATACAATGTTGAATAAGAAGGAACAAATAAAGACTTCTGCCATTGTTGAAACGTTTGTTCTTTAGTTGTAGTGGATTTATTTAAACTATATAAACTTTTCAAAGGAAATCCATGCCACGTTTGAATATCCACACCATAGCTTTCTTTATAACTTAGGTAGTTATGTGTCCATACTCTAACCTTAGAGTTTTTTAAAGAGTAATAATAACTTTCATCTTTATTATTCATATCTAAAAGCTTGATGTTATATTTTTTCTTCATTTTTTCAGGCACTTTTTTATATAAAGACACTGTATTTGAACCAGAATAATTGAAGTAAAATAATACTACGTCTAAATCTCCTTCATTTTCAAGGTAACTCTGGAAATTCAGATTTTTTACTTGATTGTTATGATATACACTAAAATTCATAATATTATTGTTAAGAAGTTGATGTACAATGTCCACATCATACATACTAGAGATAATTATATGAATATCACTATATTCTTGTTTTTTAACCAACTCTTCTAAACTATATATCGGAATACCAAGTAAATTTTGATTCACCTTTTTAGAATCATTATCAATAAATCCATCGATATTATATTCCTGATATAATTGATTATAAGCTTCTAATCCTTTTTGTGATGCTCCAAATAAATAAACATTATCTTTCTTCAAAATCCAACCACTCCTAAAGTAGTTAATTAATTGTTTGAACACAAATTGCCTAGATTTTTCACTTACCTATAACAACACTCCCAAAATAATCGCTCATTGGTATATATGGAATTTCGTATTCTTCACAAAACTCCCTAACAGCCGCTTTTACCCCGGCATATCTTTTAAAATTATAATCATGAATAACTATATATCCGCCCTTATTCAATCTTTCATAAAAGAACTTCAATCCTTCATAAGTTGGCTGATATAAATCCACATCAATACTTACAAAAGCAAATGTATCTTTAATATCTATTGCCGATTTTGGAAAATATCCTTTACAAATTTCTAGATCTAAATGATTTTTCATTTTTCTCTCAACTAACTCTAAGCTTGTTGTATTAAATTGCCCTACACGAGTATTCGCAAACTGTTTATCATTTTCAATAGAAACGTCATTCTCATGAAAACCCTCAAATGTATCAAATAGATAAATTCTCCGATTTTCAAACAAATCTTTCAAAAGAACAGAAATATTACCACGATATACACCCAACTCGGCAACGGCACCAGGGATTTTTTTATCTTGTATTTCTCTGCTTAATAATTCAAATGTCGAAACTCTCACATAGTCTATTCCTTTTAGATTATAGTCATTGTATTTCGATAAACAAACTTTTCGATCTTCCTGGATATGGGAATGTACAGAAACCGGAACACCTTCAGAAAAAATATTTTCGACATATGCATCATTAAAAACATTTGCGTATTTCGCTTTAGTAGTAATTTGTTCTTTGTACACTACCTTATTGTACTTACCATGAAATTTTAAAGGGGTCAAAATCTGATCTTCACGAAAGTTATTATTTAATAAGCTTTGTCGCATCTCTTGCTCATAAGTAATACTAGATATAATTACATAATCTATACATTTTGAATCTATCTGATCAACTTTAAATGTATTGCGCTTTTCATCAGAGGATAGAGAATCACTACTAATAAAACCCTTAAAATCTATTTCCGAACTTAATTTTTCAAAAAGTGAGCTTGATTCAGCCCCTTTTCCATAAATCATAACTTTTTTCATATAACTACTCCTTCACAATACAAATTTTAGGTCGAAATCCACATTTCAAAAATTTTTTATTAATATCAGCATAAGTACTATACGAGTTAGAATACCTTCCACGAGCAATTCTATAATTATTGTTTGTTTTGACGCCTTGTAATACAGGTACACTTTTTGTCCATGAGTTTACATTTAAATTATTCCAATGAAAATCATTTGTAATATATTTATCCCAATCACTAAACTCTTCAGCTTCAAAAGTATCATGCCCTGTTAATAAATCATTCTCACATTCAATTAATTTTTCATAAGAGATATACACTTGAATATTCCTGTCCGCTATCAATGTAAGTTTTTTAGATTGATTGGCTACAGCAATATAATAGAAGTCCCCGTCTGAATTCACCTTAGATTCTAGTGGAATAAATTCTCTCCCCGAACTTTCTACAAAATTCTTATAATTACCTACTCTATTATAGTTAGTTTTATAATGACAACGAATTTTCTTTCCTACTTCTAACTCTTCAATGTCAGCAACTTCATTTACGTGCCAGACTCGGGCACCTTTTGAGGTATGGACACTATCGAATTGGAAGGTTCCATTATCCATCACTTCGATGGTAACAGGTGTACGTTCTTCCCCAATTAATTGTTTATAAGTAAAGAAACAGACTGAGCTTTGATAGTTTTCATTAATAACGTTTTCTTTTTTCAACACAACTTGTTTCGTTCGTTCACCAACGGTAATGCGAAGAATAATTGCATGGCTACTTAAGTTACGACCATATAATTGAAATGTCCCATTTGTCAGTTCAAATGTCGCTTTAGCTCCTTTTTCACTTGTTCGTATAGATGTTGTAGGTGGAACAACACGACCAATTTGTTTAAAAAGTTGTTGCCATGCTTTACGTCCTTCATCTGACAGATTTTCTGGAATGATATCTTGTGGATAGAAGTACTTCTCCCATGTTCCTTCATATTGAACAAACCCACTTGCCGCAACATATACATCAAAATCATTGTTTAACGGATTAATAATATACGTTTCTAATAACGGAGCTAACTCGTTCATTACATGACGTATTTTGTCCAAAAATATAGTAAACAGCTTTTGTATACGAAGTACCTTTTCTTTAGAGTTATTCATTAATTGAATAACATTAGTTTCAACTTGAACTTTCTTAAAATCATCTGTTAGGCGATTGCAAATTAATTTTGTGAATAACTCTGCTTCTAGTAGTTGTTTCATCACTTTGTCAATTTTATCCAACTCGAGTTGAATTTGACGTTCCGTTTTATAATTTCTTTGTTCTAGCGTCCTGAAATAATCAAGAGCATCTTGTAGTTGCTTTGGGAAATTGTTTAATTCTCTTGCAAGATCCCTTAGTTGTTCAGTTTGCCTAATATCTCCTTTTATATTACCTTTTTTTTCATACCAATTTGGCTGTACAACTCGTTCCGTCCAACCTGCTATCACTACATCAAGTGTTTTAAACTCTGTTCCTTCTATTTTAGCTCCACCCTTAGTAGTGTTAATCACTGGAATGTAATTTACCTGTTCAAGATAATTTTCCATTGATAAACGCATTCGGTTAAAGTTATCGTTTGTCTGTACTTGCCCACCATCAGCAGCTTCAACGTAAAAGGCATTTTCTATATCTCTGTCTTGAATTGTTGCATCTGTCTTGCTGCCCTTTTTTCTATCAAAGCGGACGATACTATCAGCATAAAATAAGTCATTTTTAAATGCGAAATTCTGACCAACGAGAACGATTTCACTTACGTTCATTTCAAATAAAATTTGCATAGTGACAATGGCCACTGAATAGGCATCATTCACTACAGGTAATTTACGTGTAGTAAAACTTTGAGTGAGCTTATCTTGACTAGTTACGAAATGCATTTTGGGACCAGGCCAATAGCTAACCGTCTCGTTCCCAACACTTGTACCGTAGACAAGTGGAATATCTTCATATTTCCCTTCTAAAATCGGCTCAAATACACGGAAATTATGTTGTTGCGGATCATAAGAAAACACGGCATCTGGTTTAATATTTTTTGCAATCAGCTCTTTATTAGCAGAACCTACTGCAAATATATAGGCAAGACCCTTTTCCTTGATTTTTTTTAAATTCTCAATTTCTTCACTTAATGATGGCCCTGCTGCTACTAATACCACAGGTTTATCTCGAAATTCTTCATTATAATCTAAAATAAAGTTTGGTGTTTGTAATGTATCTATTAGATTCATAATTGCATTGCTCGTCCATCGGAAACCAAAAACTATACCAGTGTCTATATTTAACTTTCTTTCAACTACAAATTCTTTAAAATCTTTGACAAATTGTTGCGTTTCTTTAGGAAATAATCGCTCATAGACAGGATGAATTATTAGTGTTACTTTATGGGTTAATTCATTTGCAAACGTTTGCAATGCTTGTCTACCTATTTCCTTATCCGTTTCAACAATTTCATCTCTTATGGGTAGAGTACTAAATTTCGTTTCTACAGCATATTTATTTCTAAGTGCGTTCACTTGAGCATTTGGCTCGTATATCGAAATAAGCTTTTCCGGAAATCGTTCTGCAAATTGTATTACATGATAACCTAAACCTATCCCGTAAAAGAAAATGTGCTCAGTCTCCTCAATTTGCTCTAGTGAATGGTCTAAAAGTAGATTTGCTTCACGAATTGGATCATACTTACTATGAATTAATTGAATATTTCCATCTATTTCAACCTGGATAGTAGGATGACCCTTTTTTCCTTCTACAATTGTCACTTGAGATACCATATTTATTCACCTTTCTTATTACGAAAAATTCCACCTATTATCTCCATTAACACGAACTCTTTCACTGACTTTAAAGACATTACAATAACGTCTGACTATATATTTAGTTATTAAAATATATTAATTAAATTTATGCTTTTGTTGATTACAAATCCTCTACCAACTGTCTTAACTGTTCAATAGTTAACCAATCTTGATTTTGATTGCTTGTATAAACGAAGCCATCCGGTAATGTGGTACCTTCATTTCGATATTTATTTGACCACCAAGAAAACTCAGGCTGTATGACATAATACTCGTTAAACTCACGTGTATGACGTGCATCATCCTCCGTAATCATTCCCTCATGCAATTTCTCACCTGGGCGAATACCTACAATCTCATACTTACAATCAGGTGCAATAGCTTTAGCGAGGTCCATAATATTCATACTTGGAATTTTTGGTACAAAAATTTCTCCTCCATGCATTCGCTCTAAGCTATCTACCACAAACTGTACACCTTGATCCAATGTTATCCAAAAGCGTGTCATACGCTCGTCAGTAATAGGTACAACGCCTGTGCCCCGAATTCTTTTAAAGAACGGCACCACACTCCCCCGACTACCAACCACATTGCCATAACGCACAACGGAAAAACGCGTCTTTTTATCACCTACATAAGAATTTGCAGCTACAAACAATTTATCTGAAGCAAGCTTTGTTGCACCATATAAATTAACAGGGCTACAAGCCTTGTCTGTGCTAAGTGCAATCACTTTTTCTACACCTTGATTAATAGCAGCTTCTACAATATTTTGTGCACCGTGAATGTTAGTCTTTATCGCTTCAAACGGATTATATTCACAAGCGTCTACATGTTTCATCGCCGCTGCATGGACGACAATATCTACTCCATCAAATGCACGCTCTAAACGCTGAACATCACGTACATCTCCAATAAAGAAACGTAGACGATTATCTCTAAATTTCTGCTTCATCTCATACTGTTTTAGTTCATCACGACTAAAAATAATTATCTTCTTTACACCAAGCTCTAATGCTTTAATTGTAAATTTTTCACCAAATGAACCAGTACCACCTGTTATTAAAACAACTTTATCTTTCAGTATATTCATGTTGTACTCCTCAATCTATTTAACTTTTTATATCAAAATTGGTTCCTTTTGATAATTCCTATCTAAAAGCCAGCTATATAGCATAGCTGGCTGTACATTACTGTTGTAGTGTAATAATTGGTAACTCCTCAAAAAAAGGTGCGATTTCATATTCGAACATATCCGCAACGATTATATAGTCTTTTATTTCTAGTCCTTTATTAATCTCGATTAAAAACTCTTCAATCTTTGTTATATCTAATTGTGTGTCAACGTCGTATGGTTTTAATAACTCAGTTACTTGTGATAACCAAATTACGCCTTCTGAAAAATCCTTAATCGCGACAAACACTTTCTCTGTACCATCTAAACGTAATTGAGTTGCGATATATTGTACACCCGTTGTTATATTTTTCATATATGAATTATAGCTATCGATTACTCCTTGCACTTGCTCCATCATAAACGTCTCTCCTTTTATATACTATACGTTATATCGGCAGAGTTTTAAAAAAATAAATAAGGTTCTCTCTAAATTAGAGAGAACCTTATTTATTTTTTTATTATTGTAATAATTGAAGAACGCCTTGAGGCTGTTGGTTAGCTTGAGCTAACATAGATTGAGCAGCTTGCATTAAGATGTTGTTTTTAGTGAAGCCCATCATCTCTTTAGCCATATCTGTATCACGGATACGAGACTCAGCAGCTGTTAAGTTTTCTGAAGATGCACCTAAGTTATTGATTGTGTGCTCTAAACGGTTTTGTACAGCACCTAAATTTGAACGAGTTTTAGATACAGTGTTAATTGCATCATCAATTATTTTAATTGCTTTATCTGCATCTGCTTGAGTAGAAATTTTAATACCAGTAGTTGCTTCATCATTCGAAGTACCAACGCCTAATTCTTTGGCATCATTTTTTCCAATATTAAGTGTCATGTTTTGACCAGAGTTAGCACCGATGTGGAATTTTGCTCCATCAGTCTCTAAGTCACCGTTTAACAGACTCTTTGTGTTGAATTCTGTAGTATTAGAGATACGGTTAATTTCTTTTGCTAATTGATCTACTTCTGCTTGTAATTTATCACGATCTTCTTGTGTGTTAGTATCATTTGCAGATTGTACTGATAATTCACGCATACGTTGTAGAATTGAGTGCGTTTCGTTAAGAGCACCCTCAGCAGTTTGGATTAAAGAGATTGAGTCTTGAGCGTTTTTAGTAGCCATATCAAGACCACGGATTTGTCCGCGCATTTTTTCAGAGATTGCTAAACCAGCAGCGTCATCGCCAGCACGGTTGATTTTGTAACCTGAAGATAATTTCTCAAGGTTTTTAGAAGCTTGAGTGTTGTTGAAAGCAAGGTTACGGTGTGTGTTTAAAGCTGAAATGTTGTGTTGAATTCTCATTTGGAATTCCTCCTTGAATGTTTGTTTTTGTCATTCCACATCCGTGTGGAATGTTTCGGATTAGGTAGTATGTATGTACTTCCTGCCCCTTACAATTTATATATCGTATTAAGTTGGAAAAGTTTAATAGTTTTTCGAAAGTTTTTTTATTTTTTTATGTAATAGATTACTAGATTAAAATTATCACTTAAAAACATAGTCTTTATTTTTTCTTTAACTGTTCCAAGAAGCTTGAAGATGCTGTTAAAGCTTCTCTATTTTGCGCTTGGATAGCTTCAAAAACTTCTGAACGGTGTACTTTAACTGTTTTTGGCGCAACAATGCCGATTTTAATTTGCTCGCCTTCGACAGCTAATATTTTAATCTCAATTTGATCGCCTATCATGATAGATTCATCTTTTTTTCGAGAAAGTACTAGCATTATTTCGCACTTCCTTCCAATGTTTGCATTGGGTAGCGTAGTGGATAGGATTTATTATCTTGTAGGACAATTTGTTTACCACACTTTTTATCCATGTTAACGATTATAGGTGCAAGCAAATTAATCGTTGATTCTTGGAATGTTTCCTTCATTGTTACTATAGAGTATGTAAGTACGTTCTCTTCCTTCTCAATTTGTAGTTGGTTACGATCGTCTTCGCTTATATCAAAACTGTAGTCTTTTTTGAAGGCGAACGGATAGGCAACTACAAAACCAATTTCCACATGTTCAACAGATTGCAGTATCGCTAAAGGAAGTTCTGCATCTATAGGTAATAATACGAATTTTTTTTCACTCTCTAATCCGAGTAATCCATGTTCAAACGTTAAGATGTTCTGTTCCTCAATTTCGATTTCACCTAAAAATTTAGTAGCAATTTTCATTGTTTTATACGCTCCTTTAAATGACGACATTGATGTCAACATCCGGTCTTTGTACCATTGTACCAGTTACTTTTCCTGGTGTGTATTCGTGTATTGGTTTGTTCACTTTTGCGTCAATTATTGGCTCTCTCCGCTGAATATTGACATCGGTTGTACCTGGTGTATAGTCTATTTTCACTGAACCTACTGATGGTACAAATTTAATATTAAATGGCGTACGGTGAGGACCATGATTTTGTTTTGCAATATTTTGGATAGTTGCACGGCCCTGGCCTTTACCAGCGCTGTCCATCATTTGACGTCCCTCTCTCGCTCTACGTGCCATTCCTTGGAGGTTCTCTTGTTTTCCTTTTTCTGCGTAGTTGGCAGCTGATTCCATTGGACCTATCATCCCTATATCCCTTCTTGCCTGAGAAGAGTCTATTTTTAAAACGCCTTTAGTAGTATGAATTTCTAAAATAGCGGCTGGCTGTTCAATATGCTGTGTTGCTTTCGGTTGTTTAATAGTTTGTTGCGGCTTAGCTATATTAAGGTCTAATTTCGCGTCTGTTGTATGAATTTGAATTTGCGGGAGTCTCATCTACTTCTCTCCTTTCAAGAAAAGCGTCTGAACAAAATGTCCAAACGCTTCTTTTAATCTTATTCGTTAAGATCTATTGTCGAAATTTAAATAAGTAAAATTATTTTATCTAATAAAATCTACTAATGTTTGTTGAATTATTTTCGCGCCAACAGAAAGTGCCGCTTGATGAATCGATTCACTAGTAACCATTTCAGTAATAGCCTTCGCATAATCAACATCTTCATTATCGGACATTTGCTTTGTTACACTTACTTCACGGATTGCAAGGCGATTCTCCATTAACTCCACACGATTTTGACGTGCCCCGATATCAGCCTGAGCCTCGAGAATTTTATTATGGATTGCTGTAATGTCATCTCCAGTACTTTGTTCAGCTACTCCCCCAAGAGCATTACCGATTTCTTCACCAGTAGCTGGTCCACCAGCACGATTAGGATCTAAAAGATCTGAAATTTTCCCCATCATGTCATCAACATTTTGAAACAGTTCAGCTCCAGGAGTATTCACTTTCATCTGAATACCATCATAAACTTCAATAACTACGTCTTCTGAGTTTACTTTTGATGGATCAATTGCACCATTTTCAAACAATGGCTGAGTAGTACGTGTTCCGCTGAAAATATAACGATCGGCAATCTTTGTATTACCTATATCCTGAATTTGTTGACGAATCTGATCAATTTCAGATTTAATTTTCGCACGTTCATCCGGTGTATTCGTATCGTTGGCCGCTTGAATCACTAGCTCACGCACTCGCTTCATCTGCTCACCAACTTGGTTGAGCGATTCGTCTGTTGTGTCGATCCAGTTATTAACCTCATTCATATTACGTGTATATTGTTCAACTTGACCTAAATCACGGCGATAGCCCATTCCTTTTACTGCAATTACAGGATCATCAGAAGGTCGAGTAATTTTAGAACCTGAGGTGATTTGATCTTGTAGCTTAGACATTTTACCAAAGCTTTTGTTTAAGTTTAAAAGCATGTTATTCGATAACATGGATTGTGTTACGCGCATATTTAAAAGCCCCTTTCTATCGTAATGCTAGAGTATCTTCTATAGTCCTACACGGCCCATGCCGTTAATGATTTTGTCTAATGTTTCATCGACAACTGTAATCATACGTGCGTTGGCATTATATGCTTGTTGGAACGTAATCATATTTGTCATTTCCTCATCAAGGGATACTGAACTTGCTGAGGCACGATTTTCAGAAAGTGTTACTAATAATTTTTCAGAAGTCATGTTTAAGCGATAAGCTTCTTCACCATCAGTTCCTAGTTTCCCAATCATACCTTGATAGAAGGAGTTAAACGTCGCACCATCTAAATCAGCTTGGCTTTTTGATTGAAGATTAGCAAGTTCAAGTGCAAATTTACCATTCCCCTCTTCATTAGCTGCATCAGATGCAGCTAATTTAGAAGGATCATCCATAAAAACATCGTTTACCTTAATATTACCTGCAGTTATTACTCCGTTTTCCCCAGTAAAGAAATCTTCTTTATTTTGAACACCTGTTAAATCATAGCCTTGCTGATGCATTTTATTGAAGGCTTCAGCAAATTTAGCTGCCAATTTATTAAGGTCTGCTAATGTTTCAGTATAATAGCCTTTTGTACCAATGACGTTACCATTAATATCCTTCTCAGCATACCCGTACGAATCAATAAGGGATAACATTTTCCCTTTACCTGGTTCTAACTGGTCATATGAAATGGATTCTGTTGTGCCAAGTCCACTTACTTGAATAGATGAGAACACATTGGACAAGTCATTGCCATCGATTTGCTTGGAACCAGTGCCATTTACTTCGATAGTAGCAAAGTCTCTACCATTCACTAGCTCAATCTCTTTATCTGTACCATATGGTTTGAATACAACTGTAAGGCTTCCTTCAGCCACAGCACTAGCATTCCCGCCCGATGCGACACGTTTAGTGGATACAGGTATGTAATTATTTAATTCATCAATTAACACATCACGTGCATCGTATAAGTCGTTCGGTACATGACCATTCGGTTCTACTTCCTGCACCTGTTTATTGATAGCTGCAATCTGTTTTAGAAGTGAATTGATACGATTTGTCGCTACATTAATTTCGTTTCCTAAATTACCTTGAATTGTTTTTAGCTGCGTGTCCATATATCTAAATGATTCAGCTAGGTGATCCGCACGTTGCATGGCTACTTTACGAGAGGCCATATTTTCTGGGTTTGTACTTACATCTTGAAGCCCTTTCCAGAACTGTTCTAATGCTGCGTTTAAGCCATATAGAGACGGTTCGTCCATTATATCTTCCATTTGAGAGATCGCATTTGATCGTGATTCCCAATAGCCTAGCTTGTTTGTTTCTTGACGGAATTGACGATCAGCAAATTCATCACGCATACGTTGAATCGATCCCGCTTCTACCCCAGTTCCTAGATGCCCTGGATAGTTAGGTTGATTTAAACCAGCTTGTGGGAAACCTTGCGTCGCTTGCATATTTACTCGTTGGCGAGAGTAACCTAATGTATTTGCATTGGAAATATTATGTCCTGTTGTATATAGAGCTGTTTGTTGTGTAAATAAACCGCGTTTACTAGCTTCTAAGCCCATAAATGTTGAGCGCATTCTTTTTCCTCCTTAACGTTTATATTACCAAGCAAATGTTTCTTGCATGGGTGCAAGAAACTATGCTTGAGAATCAAAAAATGATTTTTTAGCAACCTTATTTGTTCCGCGTATTTCACTACCAGAGTAGTTTATTTGCTCGGTCTGAGGTCGCAAGGAACCCAATGTCAAATTGACAAATTGTAGTGATTGGAACACTAGTTTTTGATTTAAATCGTTTTGTTTTTTTAAATCGTTGATAATTTGCAATAATCGATTGCGAACAGTTGAGAGCATGTCTTTTTCAATCTGCTGTTCAGCAACCTCGATGACATCAGCGACAGTTGCTTTGTCAATTGAAGCAAATCCTTTTGCCCCAAGGTAATCCGTTACCTGTTTTTGACGCTGTTGCTCGAGCTTATCGATGGCTGCTACATGTGCCTGCTCATCCTTGAGCATTTGGTCCAGTGCTTCGATATCGCCAGCTGTAATGATTTCAGTTTTCTTTATAGCTAGTTCAAGTAAGCTTTTATGCATTTTTTCTAGTTTTGTTAGTGTAGAACAGATCGTTTCTACAGACATATTGCGAAGCACCCTTTCTGAAATTCCTTAGAAACGATAATATTTCAGCATATCTTCTGCCACTTTGCGAGCGTCTACTTTGTATTCCCCAGAAGCGATATCTTCTTTTAATTGTTTTACGCGGTCTACACGCTCTGTGTTATATGTTGAAATCCCTTGCATCTCTTGTGCAGTCTTTGAAATTTCGATTTTATCTGCGAAGGATGCCTTGTTAGTGCTTGATTTTACATTGCGCACCTGATTGTTATAGGCGTTCACTGCATTAATCCCATATGATGTAATTTTCATGTAATCCCCCCTGTCTAAAAGCTTATCTTACTATTATTTCGGATTGTCTCACATAATGTTAAGTTTTCAAATAGAAAAAAGTGTGCTAATTTTGTTTAAAATTAACACACTTTAGACCTATCAATTATGCCTCGGTATAATTGCAATATAAGAGATTAGCCTAAAACCATTGCTTCCAGGCGTTTTCACAGGATGTAAAGTTCTTAGCCCGAATTCCCTATTTCAGGGGTGTTTGGACACTCGATGAAAGAAGTTAACGTTTTCGATCTGCGTGATAAGTTACACGATCACGACCTGCCACACTCTCACGAAACTCCTTCGCCGCTTCGAATGTACGTAGCTCTGACTTTAATTCATCCTGACATTTTGTACAAAGCTTGCCTGTTGTCGTTAAGTGACCACAGTTATCACATGGGTAGCCAAGATTCGGGAACATTGCAGGCTGTAAACGTCCCTTGCGTACCCATTTATACAATAGCTCCTCTTCAGCTCCTGTTGCTTCAACGATACGCTCTACTGTCGCTGCACGGTTTTCACGTTTACGTAAAAAGCGATAAACAATTTGATATAATTCTTCTTCTGATTGAGCGCATTTATGACATACTTCTCTGACCCCTATATAATTAAAAAACTCATTACATTTCGGACAATTGCGAACCTCTGCCATCTATTTCTTCCTCCTCTTGCATAATAACAATACGAATCTTATATACTCGTAATCTATTATACACAATGCATTAGCATTTTCATCCATTAATTAGTGTGAAGCTTTTGACATTTTTGGCGCCTGCATTTAATAAAACTTCAGTAGCATGCCTTAAAGTCGTCCCTGTTGTTTTTATATCGTCAAAAAGAAAGTATTCTTTATGCTCTACATGGGCTCCATCCATCAGACGGAAAAGTGATGCGGCTTGGTTTCGTTGCTCTCTATTTTTGGAGCTTTGCGTTTCTGTCGTCGTCTTTTCTAAAAGTTGTATAAAAGGAATATTCGCAGCCTTCAATAACTCCTCCATATGCGAAAAGGTACGTTCCCTTTGCTTAACGGGTTGCATAGGAATCGGTATAATGGTTGCTTTTTCTTGCTTCAATCGTGCATGTAGCTCCTGCCGAAATACTTTAGCAAGTGCAACATCCTGAAGAAATTTATATTGATGTAAAAAGTCTTTCATCTCATCGTTATATTGGTAAAGTGCTGTTGCTGTTGAAGAATATTCAAACTGGGCAGAGCACCTATCACAGATAGTTGGCTGAAATTGTTTTGTTAAAAGTAGTTTCCATGAAATTGCTGATCGCAAAGGCTGTGAGCATAATAAGCACAGTGTTTCTATTTTATTCATGATAAAAATCCTTTCTTATTATAATAAAGAATTTTTGTCCGAGCATCATCCATTTCAGCCGTAATACCATGATGAAAAAATACGACGTCTCCCTCTGCGAAATCGGCATTTCGACCAACTCGCCCTGCGATTTGAATGAGTGCACTTGAAGTAAAAATGGTCGATTCTGCCCCAATCACTGCAACCTGTACATTCTTGATCGTAATCCCTCTTTCTAAAATGGTCGTAGTCAGTAAGCCTGGAACTTCTTTATCACGTAGTTTCAGCACTTTCTCTTTACGCTCCTGATCCTCCGCATGTACTGCCATGATATTCTCATCTAATAACTGAAAAAGAGGGGTTGCTATTTTCATTAACTCGACTTTTGGGAAAAATAATAGAAATGGCTCTTTGCGTGCAAGGCGCTCCTCTGTCCATTGTTTTAGCTTTCTTGGAATCTTTCCCCGTTTCAAGCTTTTTTCATAGCTCCATAGGGAATGAAATCGAGGGACTGGTAATGGATAATCGTGATAGCGCTTCGGAATAAATGAATAGCTTTCATTTTGATACTGAGTAAGTAGTTTAGGAGAAGGGGTTGCCGTGACCAACAATAGTGGTGCATTTTCTGTTTTTGCCTGTTGCACTGCGCTTTGTAGCGTTTCATCAAATGTATACGGAAAGGCATCTGCTTCATCAACAATCATGACGTCAAACGCTCGGTCAAACCGATAAAGCTGGTGTGTTGTCGCCAACACGAGCTGGGCATAGCCCTCCTGCTTTGGTGATTTACCATATAATGCATGGATCATCGTTTGTGGGAAAACTTTTTGAAAGCGTGGATGTAACTCTAACACTACATCTGTACGAGGTGTAGCGATACATACTCGCAAGCCTTGCTCCAACGCATAATGAACAGTTGGGAAAAGTAGCTCTGTTTTACCCGCCCCACATACTGCATGCAAGAGATGAGAACGCCTTGCCTTCACACTTTCTAGCATTTCATTTGCCGCCTGCTGTTGAAGCACAGTAAATTGCCCTGACCATTCGAGTGAATGCTTTTTTGTCCTAATTGTGCGAGGGCCCGTCCAAATCATCAATTGCGTACAACTACTCACTCTGCCCATATTCAAACAATGTCTACAATATATACATGGCTGCAGACACTTTGAACAATCAAACGTTGTAAATTGCTGAGGATCTTCATTATGGCAACGATTGCATTTTAGATGTGGATCTCTTTGAATTCCTTCTATTATACGGAAGTATTTATACTTGATTGATTTCTCGATATCTTCCTTAGAAAATGAGGCATGCTCCTTCAACCAAATACGTCCTTCATGGAAATCTCGTAATGCAGGTGGCAACAACCAACCTTTGTATGTCATTGCTTTGCTCCTTTCATGTGATTATTTATCGGCGATAAGAAATTCCTAAATAAAAAAACAGCCTCTACACATTTACTGTAGAGACTGTCTCACTTACTATTATTTTTTTGTCCAACCTAGACCCATTGAGCCTTCACCTAAGTGTGTGCCAATAACAGGACCGAAATAACTCATTTTAAAGTTAACGTTCGGGTAGGTTGCTGCTAGTTGTGCTAGCCATTCTTCTGCTTCAGCAAGGCAATTGCCGTGGATTACAACAGCGTCCATTGCTTCATACTTTTTAGCATCTTCAGCTAGTAGCTCTTCCGCACGCTTTAATGCTTTTTTACGTGTACGAATTTTTTCAAAAGGTACAATGACCTTGTCCGCAAAATGCAGGATCGGTTTTACTTGTAATAAGCCGCCGATTAATGCCGCTGCTGCAGACAGACGTCCCCCACGTTGTAAGTGCGCTAAGTCATCTACAATGAAGTAAGCACGAACTGATTGCTTCATGTCCTCCAATGAAGCGTGAATCTCTTTTGCAGACAAGCCCTGAGCCGCCAATTCAGCAGCTCGTAGAACGTAAAAACCCTGTACCGCACAGGATATTTCACTATCAAAAGCGGACACATCAATGCCTTCCACCATCTCGCCTGCTTGAACGGCACCTTGATATGTACCACTGATACCACTTGATAAATGAATAGATATTACCTCATCATACTCTTTTGCCAGCTCTTCAAAGAGAGCGACAAACTCTCCAATTGGAGGCTGAGTTGTTTTTGGGAATTCTTTTGCCCCACGTACTTTATCATAAAATTCAGATGCCGTGATATCTACTTCTTCTTCAAAAAGTTGACCTGAGATATTTACACTTAACGGAATCATATGAATGTTTAAGCGTGCTCGTTCCTCAGCCGAAATATATGCAGTACTATCTGTTACGATTGCTGTCCTCATCCATGTCCACTCTCCTATTCTAAATAGTTTACAATCAATTGCGCCTCAGCGCAATTGTTGTCTGGATTTTGTATTGTGCATGCACAATTTATTCCTTTCAAAATCCGTGACATCCGACGGAGGCTTTAGGCCAACATGATGTTGGTCACTCAGTCGTCGCCACAGGACGTGGCGCTCTTAGACTGAGTTCCCCTATTTCAGCTAGCTGAATGAAGATAAAAAGAAATGAATGTGAAATGAATTACGACATAACGTAATCTTGTCTACACGTCGAATAGGAGGAAGTTACTTCACTCTTTTATCATTCTAGACAACCGCATTCATTTCACATTCATTTTCTATGTATAGATCTCCTCATATGATTTTCACCCTATTAATCCTTCTTTGAATGAAAAAAGGCTCATCACCATAAAGAGGGGTTGATTTCCTTTCTAATGAAGCAAGTCCAATAAGCAGTTAGGCATGATGCTTTTTGCCATCTCACTACTGCGCTCGCTCTAGGGGCTTGTCTTTGACGCTAATGCCCAGGAAATCGCCCAACCTCAACTTTTAGTGATGAGCCTGAATGAAGAGATCCTCATTTTTATTTGCCAGTACTTGATTTCGTGTCGTCCATATAAAAGACGCTAGTGACCTTCCAGTCCCCATCTTCTTTGACCAATACTGTAACTTGTTGTCCTGCACTTTCATGCTTCACATTTGTTTTAGTTTGTACTAAATGCAATGTTATATTGGAATGGACCTGTGCTTCATTTTCGTTATATTTTATGATTGTCGTATCTTTAGCATCTCGTTTAACGTCTGACTCTTTAAATACTTCTGTCGTGAATTCTTTTTCTTCATCATAATCGAAACCTTTTGGATCCTTCGAGAGCGTTTGCATATAACGATCAATATCTTTTGAATTAAAAGCTTCAATATATTCATTAAAGGCTAGTAAGATTGCTTTTCCTTCATCAGCAGGGACATTTTCTGCCTTCGTTATTTGCCCACCATTCATTTCAAATCCTATGGTTCCATCATCAATGATTTTTTGTTGTTCTTCTGCATTCATTTCATCTTTTTTATTACCACAGGCAGTTAACATTAATATAGTAAGAACTGCTAGAAAACTTTTCTTTAACATCAAAAAACCTCCCGCGCATATTGTAGCATATAAATCCCGTTGTAGGAATTTTGTTGTGTTTTTTCTACATTAAGGTGCTACATCTTCCTTATGACGCCCACGCTTATAAAATGTTGCACGATCTCTATGTATAAATTGTTACATTTTTCGACAATTCGTACCTATAAAAAAAACTGCTTTAAAAAACTACTAAATAATATAGTAGCCTTTAAAAACAGCTATCAATTACGCCTCGGCATAATTGCGTCCGGAATCGGTTTTGTGCTAGCGCAAAGAACTCTTTTCCGATTCCGTGACATCCGCCGGAGGCTCTAACTTCTTTCAGTTCTCCTGAAAGAAATAAAATACAATATATGCTATTAGCGTACTTCAACCCAACCATTTTTGATGGCTGTAACAACAGCTTGTGTACGGTCGTTTACATTCATTTTTTGTAAAATGCTTGAAACGTGGTTTTTAACTGTTTTTTCAGAAATGAATAGCGTCTCACCAATTGTACGGTTCGATTGTCCATCTGTTAATAATTGTAATACTTCACATTCACGCTTTGTTAACAAATGGAATGGGCGACGAATTTCTGTTTGATGGAAGTTACCTTTATTTTCATGCTCAGAAAGACGACGGAATTCCGCTACTAAATTTTTAGTTACTTTCGGATGTAAATAAGATCCACCATTGGCAACTACTTTAATAGCTTCAACAATTTCGTCCGCATCCATTTCTTTCAGCATATAGCCTAGTGAGCCAGATTTTAGTGCGTGTGTTACGTATGTTTCATCATCATGGATGGAAAGCATAATAACCTTTGCATCTGGGTACTCATTAATTAAATCTGCTGTTGCCTCTACGCCATTTTTCCCCGGCATATTAATATCCATCAGTACAACATCAGGTTGATTTTCAGCATATAAAGATACTACATCCGTACCATCATCACCTTCTGCTACCACATCAAACGTATCTTCAAAATCTAAAATACGCTTTACTCCTTCGCGGAATAGCTGGTGATCGTCTACAATAATAATCTTCGTCATTTGTCTTTACCCCCTAAATTTCCTCAAACAATCGTTTTACTCTACTTCTAACGGAATTTTAAATAAAACCGTCGTACCTCGATTTATCTCACTTGTAATTGAGATTGTCCCATCCAAAATTTCAATACGTTCTTTCATACCTAAAATCCCAAAGGAATGGTCTTTAACTTTCTGTGAATCGAAACCTATGCCATCGTCCTTTACAACGATATTTACGGCATCTTTCAACCACTCAAGCTTCACCCAAATATCCTTACATTTTCCGTGTTTCATGGCATTCGTTACACATTCCTGCACTAAGCGGAAAATAGATACTTCATAGTTTGATGGTATACGCTTTTCGGTGCTTCTTGATTGGAAATGAACCTCAACACCCGGATTATATTCAGTCACTGTTGATAAGTACTTTTTTAATGTCGGAACAATTCCCAAATCATCAAGTGCCATTGGTCTTAAATCATAGATGATACGTCGCACCTCTGATAATGCATTACGCACCGTTTTTTTTAAATCAGCAATTTCTGCCAAAGCATATTCAATGCCCTTTTCACGATACGTTCTGTCTATTAAATCAGTGCGCATTAGTACATTTGCGAGCATCTGAGCAGGTCCATCATGTATTTCCCTAGATAGACGTTTACGTTCCTCTTCCTGCGCCGCAATGATACGTATACCAAAATCTTGTTTCATTTTTGCTTGTTCAAGTGCTAAACCAACATTTTTTAAATCTGAAGTTAAGTAATTCAAAACGACATTTACTTGATTGACAATCTGATCTGCACGTTCAATCGTATCGAGTAATGCTCTTAATCTTCTCTCCAAATCATCTCTTTTATCACGTAGTTGCTTTTCTTGTGTTCTAATAACGGAGAGTTTCACTTGAAAATCCTGTGCAGTTTCATATGCTTCTCTAACTTGTTCTTCGGTATAATTATCAAAAGCTTTACTCACTAACACAAGTCTTTGCTTGGCAAGCTGTGTGCTTTTTTCTAAAGCATCGCCTTCATCAATAACAATTGAAACTTGTTTTCGAACAATTTCTAGCTCATTTTGCATATCTTCGAAACTTCTACGGCTTTGTTCACTTATAATAAAGATATCGTCCTTTGAGCTCATGATTGTTTCTAACATTCGATTAAATATGTCATCAAGCGACTTTAAATCGAAGGTATCATTTGAAAACATAGTATACTCCCCAGTCTAATGTCTTATGATTACTTACCATTTCAATAGACCAATTACATAGTCTATACCCATTATATCATCCCGCTGTTAAAATTTAATGCTTTTTCTTTATGAAAATTATAGAATAGAAGTCAAATAGAACTCTACCTAAAAGGAGATTGGTTCGGATGAGAGAAAACTATTTAACAGTAAAAGGATACGGCGAAAGCGAAATTGTTATTTCTAAATCTCGCTTTCTTACTTATATAGAACGCGCAGAAACGGAAGAGGATGCAATTTCTTTTATTGAACGTATAAAAAAAATGCATCATAATGCGACACACAATTGTTCCGCCTATATGATTGGTGAGCATGATCATATTCAAAAAGCAAATGATGATGGGGAACCTAGTGGCACAGCTGGCGTCCCTATGTTAGAAGTCCTAAAAAAACAAGGATTAAAAGATACGGTCGTTGTCGTCACACGCTACTTTGGTGGCATTAAGCTTGGCGGTGGCGGTCTCATTCGTGCTTACGGAAAAGCGACAACAGAAGGTTTACTCGCTGCCCAGGTTGTCGAACGCAAGCTTCATCATATTATGAAAATTACCGTTGATTACACATGGCTTGGCAAAGTGGAAAATGAAATTCGAGGTTCTTCGTATACTTTAGAGGAAATTCGCTATTTGGAAGGCGTCGACATTATTGTATCCGTGTTAAAAGAGGAGGAAGAACAGTTCCGAAACTGGGTAACAGAAATGACAAACGGACAAGCAAACATTACGTTTGAGAATGCTCAATTTATTGAATTTATTGTAGATAAATAGTTTTAATTGCCGAAACTATTTATGCATAGTATAATTTTAACGTTAAGCTATTTTATCAACTGCCTATTTATTACTTGTATTTGCATAAATTTTAGTTTAATCGTATTATAATCCCCATAACTTAGAGGAGAATATAAATGAAAAATAAAAAGTACAAAAAGAGGTCTTCTAAAGCTTCCTTAATTATAAAAGTTTCCTTACTTCTCGTTGCTAGTTTGGCCATCTGTGTTACTGCTTATGGTGTTTACCTTACTAAACAAGTGAAACACGCAGCTGACTCAGCACACGAAAAATTAGAAGGCCGCGAAGTTTCAGCACTTCGCGAAAGTAAAGTAGAGCCGATAAAGGATAATGTATCTATCTTATTTGTCGGTGTGGACGATAGTGATAATCGTGGGCAAGGTTCTGATCACTCACGTTCCGATGCACTAGTTTTAGCGACATTAAACAACAAAACGCATACGATTAAAATGCTAAGCATTCCTCGTGATTCATACGTTTATATTCCTAAAGTAGAATATAAAGATAAAATTACCCACGCTCATGCTATGGGTGGTACATTGACAACAATCAAGACAGTTGAAGAATTATTAGATATTCCAATTGACTATTATGTACGTATGAACTTCAATGCTTTCATTGACGTAGTAGATGCATTAGGTGGCATCGAAGCTGAAGTACCTTATGCTTTACACGAGTTAGACGAATTCGATAAGTTTACAATCAACCTGGAGCCAGGTATGCAGCACTTAAACGGTAGTGAAGCACTTGCACTCGCAAGAACACGTAAACAAGATAGCGATATTGAGCGTGGTAAACGTCAACAAGAAATTCTATCAGCTATCATCAATAAAGTTTCTTCTGTTGGTTCTATCTCAAAATACGATGATGTCATTAATGCACTTGGTAATAACATGAAGACGGATATGACATTTGATGAAATGAAATCCTTCTTATCTTATTTAACAAAAGGTGTACCACGCATTGACACTTTAAATTTAGAAGGCACTGATGATATGTCTACTGGTGTATATTATTACCAATTAGATCCAGCGTCAGTTAATGAAGTAAAAGAAACTTTGCAAAACCACCTTGGCTTAGATGAAAATTCAACAAGCCTCACAAATAACGACACTGACAGTGATTCAAGTGAAGAAACTTCGGTAAATTAATTAGCTTAATAAAACTTATAGCCTTTCCACTTAAATTTGTGGAAAGGTTTTTTTATGGAATCCTACTGAGTATTGCTTTCGCCAAATACCCAATCGACATCCTCTTCGTCCCCTTTGATGGTCCTATCTGTCACTTCGTTTCTCAGGCACATGCGTAGCTTCTCAACGCGCTCTGATGACTGCACCTCTTAACGGCTCCTTCGCACAGCATTCGGATGAAGGTACTTGTAATTGTATTCTTTCTAGAATCAAAAAGGCTGCAGGAGTTAGGCTAATTAATTATCCATGTATTATTACTATTTTACGGGTGTTCACCTTCCTTTCGCGGGTATTCACCTTACTCGCCCCGGGATCCGCTTCTCTTCCGCGGATATTCGCCTTCCTTCGCGGGTATTTGCCTTCCTTTCGCGGGTATCTCTTCCTTGCCCGGGGTCCGCTTCTCTTCCGCGGGTATTCACCTTCCTTCCGCGGGTATTCGCTTCCCTTCCGCGGATATTCACCTCTCTTCCGCGGGTATTCGCCTCTCTTCCGCGGGTATCACTTCCTCACCCCCGGATTCGCCTCCCTTCCGCGGGTATTCGACTAAAATCGTGCAAAAAGAGTCGACAAAAAAAGCAATCACACAAAATGTATGATTGCTTTCAATTTATTATTTATTAAATATCCGTACAAAATTCAATAATGGTTTATAGTTTTTACCCGCGAGTCCAATGACTTCAACCAAAATTTCAATTGCTGTTAAAATAACTGCTACGAGTAAAATCGCACCCCATACTTTTGCCATAGAGAAAATAACTGCGGCCAAACCAAACATTATTGCAATCCCGTAAATAATGAGCACTGTTTGTCGATGTGTAAAGCCCATATCTAGTAAACGGTGATGTAAATGTGATTTATCAGGATCAGACCATTTTTTCTTCATTCGTACACGACGAACAATCGCAAAGAATGTATCAGAAATCGGCACACCTAGGATGATAACTGGGATAATTAATGTAACGACTGTAACATTTTTAAATCCAAGCAATGCGAGCACTGATATCATGAAGCCAAGGAATAATGCTCCTGTATCTCCCATGAAAATTTTCGCTGGGTGGAAATTGTAAAATAAAAATCCGATTGTTGCTGCTGCTAAAATGGCTGCGATTGCTAATACGAACATATTGTTCATGATAATTGCCATGACAGCTAAAGTAATAAGGGCAATCGTTGAAACGCCTGCCGCTAGACCGTCTAAGCCATCAATTAAATTAATGGCATTAGTAATACCAACAATCCAAATAATTGTTAAAGGAATACTTAGGAATCCAAAGTTTAATTCACCTACAAATGGCAGGGTAATCATATCAATTTGAATGCCACCTACAAAGATAACGATAAGTGCCGCAATAAGCTGGCCAACTAATTTAGCCTTTGCGGAAATTTCACGCATATCATCTACGACACCGGTTGCTACGATAATGCAAGCACCAATAATAATTGCAAGTAAAAAGTTACTACCATTTTCATTGATTATCAAAATCGGCTGAAATATAGCTACAGCTATTAAAAAAGAAAGGAAGATCGCCAATCCCCCGAGTCTTGGCATAATTCGTGCATGTACTTTTCGGTAGTTTGGTGCATCGACAGCACCTATTTTGAACGCTAATCGTTTAACTAGTGGAGTTAACAATATTGAAGCAACAAATGCTGCTATTATAGACACGTAGAGCATGTCTCTCCTCCTCAAAAAAATAATCTACATTAAATCCAAATTGATTATAGCACGAACCGGCGCCGAAATATACTTTTTCTATTTATTTTCCACCATTTCACAAATATTTTCCATCTTTTTCAGATTGGAAGAATGCTGTATGCCAAATGTAGTCACCATACGTAAAATTTGATAGAATAATGTAGTGTCTAGTAGTTAGACAACATTAAAGGAGCGTATATTTCATGTTCTCAATTTTCAAAAGTAATAAAGAGCAAACGAGTGCTCGTCAATTAAAACGCTACTATAAAATAGTAGAACAAATTAATAGTCTCGAAGAAAAATATGTTAATAAGTCAGATGCAGAATTAAGAGAAATGACTTTTATTTTCAAAGATCGCTTACAACAAAATGAGCCTATTGCATCCATCATCCCAGATGCATTTGCGGTCGTACGCGAAGCCTCAAAACGTGTATTAGGAATGCGTCATTTTGATGTACAGCTTATTGGTGGTCTTGTTTTAACTGAAGGCAATATCGCTGAAATGCCTACAGGTGAAGGTAAAACGCTAGTTGCTTCCCTTCCCTCTTATGTACGTGCATTAGAAGGCAAAGGTGTTCATGTTATTACCGTCAATGATTACTTAGCGAAACGTGACTTTGAGCTAGTTGGACAGATTCACCGTTTCCTTGGCTTAACAGTTGGTTTGAATTTACCAATGATGGAAGCAGACGAGAAAAAGGAAGCCTATAATGCAGATATTACATATGGTGTTGGGACTGAATTCGGTTTCGATTACTTGCGTGATAATATGGCATACAGTTTAGCTGATAAAGTACAGCGACCTTATCACTTCGCCATTATTGATGAAGTAGACAGTGTACTAATTGATGAGGCAAAAACACCACTGATTATCGCTGGTAAAATGCCATCTAACGATGAATTACATCGCATCGCATCTATGTTAGCAAAACGCTTCAAAATAGATGAAGATTATGATTTTGATGATGAAACAAAAGCTACTTCCCTAACAGATAAAGGTATTGAAAAAGTTGAGGCTGCATTCAATATAGATAATCTGTATGACTTAGAGCATCAATCTCTTTTCCATTATGTTATCCAAGCTGTTCGTGCTCATGTCATGTTTGAACGTGATGTTGATTACATCGTAAAGGATGACAAAATCGAGCTTGTTGATATGTTCACAGGTCGTATTTTAGAAGGTCGTTCACTATCGAATGGCTTACATCAAGCGATTGAAGCAAAAGAAAATGTAACGATTACTGATGAAAATAAAGCACAGGCACAAATTACAATTCAGAACTATTTCCGTATGTATCCGAAGCTTTCAGGGATGACAGGTACTGCGAAAACACAGGAAAAAGAAATTCGAGAAGTGTATGGCATGGAAGTTATTCAAATTCCAACCAATCGTCCACGTCAACGTGTCGATCAGCCTGATATTATTTTCAGCAAGCAAGAAGATAAATATAAGTATGTAGCCGCTGAAGCTAAACGCCGTCATGAAAAGGGACAACCTGTCTTAATAGGAACAACGTCCATACTGCAATCCGAAACAGTTGCCGATAGCTTGAAAAAAGAAGGCTTAAAATTCCAATTGCTAAACGCTAAAACAGTTGAGCAAGAAGTTGAACTAATTTCTCAAGCAGGACAAAAAGGGCGTGTTACAGTAGCTACCAATATGGCTGGCCGTGGTACAGATATCGTGTTAGGCGAAGAAGTTCATGCTCTTGGAGGTCTATATGTTATCGGTACCGAAAAGCATGAAAGCCGCCGTGTAGATAATCAGCTACGTGGTCGTTCAGGTCGTCAAGGCGACGTAGGTGAAAGTCGCTTCATTCTCTCTATTGAAGATGATATGTTCCGTCGCTACGCAAAAGAAGAAGTTGAAAAATTCTCTGCAAAAATGGTTGTCAACGAACAAGGCATTATTCAAAATAAAGATGCTCAAGAACTCATTAACCGTACACAACGAATTGTTGAAGGTTCCCAATACGGTATGCGTGAATACAACTTAAAATTAGATGATGTTATCAATGACCAACGTACAGTTATTTATGGTCTACGTAACAAAATTCTAGCTGAAAATGACTTGATGGGCGAGCTTAAAAAAATGCTTCGTGAAACGGTTGAATTTGCTGTTCTCGACGCCGCGCCAGAAGAAGTAAATTCTGTTGAATGGAATTATGATCAAATGGAGAGTTCACTCAACTCACTTTTCATTACACCTGTCACAATTGACCGAGAAGTGGGCAGAGTAAAACAAATTTTAGAAGACATTCAACCTTCTGAACAAGAACTGCTCAATCATATAGAGAAATTCGCTGAAAATGAACAAGTACTAGAAGTTCTGCCACAAATCATGCTTAGTTTCATCGATAGTGGCTGGGTGAAACATTTGGAAGTAATGGCTCATTTAAAAGAAGGTATTGGCTTACGTCATTACCAGCAAGAAGATCCAATGCGAATTTACCAACGCGAGGGGCTTGAGTTATTCGGTAAGAATTTCCAAGAACTACGTCGTTCTATTATTATAGAAATTACTGGCTTCATGAAAACAATTGACGCACAACAGGAGGTACAATAATGGGCTTATTCTCATTCTTTAAAAAATCAGACAAAATCGTTCAAGAAAACACAATTGACTCAAAAGACTTACTAGGAAAAGCTTCTACGAATACAGGCGATAATCGCGATGTTGAAACAAAGCTTTCATTCCATCCAGATTGGGATGTACCACAGGAGCAAAAATACATTTTCAACTTCCTAGCAAACGAACTTGAACCATTAAAACCAAATCAATTATCTCTTTCCTCTATTAGTATTGAAGAAAACAAACGCAAATGGCATGTGCGCGCATTTTTCCGCTCATCTTTACCACAAGCAATCGAGCTAGGAGAAATCGAGCTTTTCATCATGGATAAAAATGACGAGCTAGTAGCATCTAAAAAATTCGATTTCAAAGCCCTTGGCACAATTCCAGCAGAAAGCGCTCGCCCATGGGTATTTGAATTCGATAAATCTGCAATTAAAGTAGACGAAATCCCTGAAGATGGCTGGAAAATCGCCTTCAACCTTGTGTCCCTTCGCGGCCACCAATTAGAACTTGACCCATCATGGGAAAAACAATTACCAGCAGCTCAAAAAGAAGAGCTAGCTAAAATCGTCGAGACTTTACCAAAACTAGGTGAAACTGAAGTAAACTTCACCGGCTTACAAGCAAAACTAGCTGACAACGGCAACCTAAATGTATCGATTTTCATCCGTAACGGACACAATAAAGCTATTAATCTAGAACAATTACCACTAGAAATTATAGATGCAACAGGCAAACAAATTGCTACTGGTTCATTCAACATGGACCCAGTATTAACTGTACAACCAAACTCAACGAAACCTTGGACATTCGTCTTCCCTGCAGAACTTGTTGACGCAAAAGACGCCGACCTATCTCGTTGGACAGCACGCGTAACACAATAAACTATCGAAATCCCTTCTTTTTTTTAAAAGAAGGGATTTTTTTGACCTGCCTTGTGCGGATGTTGCTTTTCTTGCGCGGGTATTCGCTTCTCTTCCGCGGGTATTCACTTCTCTTCCGCGGGTATTCGCCTTCCTTCCGCGGGTATTCGCCTCTCTTCCGCGGGTATCCGCCTCCCTTCCGCGGGTATTCACCTCTCTTCCGCGGGTATTCACTTCTCTTCCGCGGGTATTCACTTCTCTTCCGCGGGTATTCACTTCTCTTCCGCGGGTATTCACTTCTCTTCCGCGGGTATTCACTTCTCTTCCGCGGGTATTCACCTCTCTTCCGCGGGTATTCGCTTTCCTTTGCGGGTATTCGCCTCTCTTCCGCGGGTATCTCTTCCTTCCGCGGGTATTCACCTTCCTTCCGCGGGTATTCACTTCTCTTCCGCGGGTATTCACCTTCCTTCCGCGGGTATTCGCCTCTCTTCCGCGGGTATCTCTTCCTTCCGCGGGTATTCCCCTCCCTTCCGCGGGTATTCACCTCTCTTCCGCGGGTATTCACCTCTCTTCCGCGGGTATTCACCTCTCTTCCGCGGGTATTCACCTTCCTTCCGCGGGTATCTCTTCCGCGGGTATTTGCCTTCCTTCCGCGGGTATTTGCCTTCCTTCCGCGGGTATTTGCCTTCCTTCCGCGGGTATTCCCCTCCCTTCCGCGGGTATTCACCTCTCCTCCGCGGGTATTCGCTTCTCTTCCGCGGGTATTCCCCTCCCTTCCGCGGGTATCTCTTCCTTCCGCGGAGATTTGCCTCTCTTCCGCGGGTATTCCCCTTCCTTCCGCGGGTATTCACTTCTCTTCCGCGGGTATTCGCCTCTCTTCCGCGGGTATCTCTTCCTTCCGCGGGTATTCCCCTCCCTTCCGCGGGTATCCGCCTCCCTTCCGCGGGTATTCACCTCTCTTCCGCGGGTATTCACCTCTCTTCCGCGGGTATTCACCTCTCTTCCGCGGGTATTCACCTTCCCGCGCATAAAAAAAAGCGATTTCTGCTGTATATGCAAAAAATCGCTTTTCCTTTATTTTATAGCGTCGAAACGTTTATAAGCTACTAATCTTGTAGACCAGTAAGAGTATGTAACGTCTGATACTTCAACACCGTCTGCTCCTGCATGGATAAATTTATTGTTGCCTATATAAATACCCATATGAGAGATACCCTGTTTATACGTATTTTCGAAGAATACTAAATCGCCAGATACCGGATTATTAACTTGTGTTGAATTATCGAAATAGCCTTCGCTACTGTTTCTGCCAATTTTTAATCCACCTTGATTAAAGGCATAGTAAATAAGGCCACTGCAATCTAGACCATCTGGTGTGTTGCCACCGTAGAGATATGGTGTTCCTACTAATGAATTCGCTACTTCTATTGTTTTCTTATTGATAGCTTGTCCATTGGCAGTAGGATCTTTTGATGTTCCTGAACCTGAAGATCCGTTATTATGTACTGTTTCATTTCCGGGTACTGAAGCTCCCGCAGATAATTTTAACACTTGTCCAATGTAGATCGTGTCTGTCGCAAGCCCATTCCAGTCTTTGATTTCCTTTACTAATATATTATATTGCTTAGCGATTTTGGATAAGGAATCGCCTTTAACGACTGTATGGGAAGTAACTGTAGGTTTTGATGGTGTTGTTGTTGATGGATTTGAAGGTTTTACCGTTTCGTTAGTCGTTTGTTTTGAAATTTCAAGCTTTTGTGCGACATAAATCATATCATTCTTTAAATTGTTCCAAGTTTTTATGTCTTGTACTGTTACTTTATGGCTTGAAGCGATTTTAGATAAAGTATCTCCTTTTTGTACGGTATAAGTAGCGGCTTCTGCACTTTGTAATGCTAAAAAAGAAGTAGCAATAGTTGTTAAAGCAAGGATTCTTAATTTTTTTGTCTTTTTCATACCAATTTGCCTCCATTCGTGCTAAAATATTTCCTTGTGTGTCTATCATACTAGATATTTTCGTAATCAGAAATCGGAAAAACTGACTATTTTTCAAACAATTTATGAATCTTAATGAATCCGACATATTCTGACAAATAATAAGAGATTATTGATTGCAAGAATAGTATTCGTATGATAACATACACTTCTGTATTTAAAATTTTTAGAAAGTTTAATCTTTTCAAATTTAAAGGAGTTTTAATTTTTATGAAAAACATTTTGCTTTTCATCAAAGAGAATCTAGCAGTAGGTTTACTATTATTTGCCTTGTTTTTAGGCGCCGGAAATATTATCTTCCCCCCATTATTAGGTCAACAAGCTGGTGAACATATAACGTCAGCAATGATTGGTTTCTTAATAACAGGTGTTGGGTTACCACTATTAGCCATCGTTGCGATTGCGAAGGCGGGTGGCGATCTACAAATACTAGCAAACCGTGTTGGCGCTACCTTTGGTATTATTTTCACATCAATTGTTTATTTAGCGATTGGTCCATTTTTTGCAGTGCCGCGTACGGGTTCTGTTTCCTATGAAATCGGAATTGTCCCATTTCTTCCAGAGGGAGCAGCAGATCATTGGGCACCACTTTTGATTACTTCTGTTATATTTTTCGCCTTAATACTAGTCTTAGCAATTAACCCTTCAAAGCTTGTTGATCGCGTTGGGAAAATTTTAACGCCTGTTCTATTAGGTGTTATTCTACTACTAGCTATTAAAAGCTTTATTTCCCCAATGGGTGAACCAGGGGCAGCTATAGGAAAATACACTTCGTCACCATTGACTGAAGGCTTTGTTCAAGGCTATTTAACAATGGATGTACTTAGTGCATTAGTATTCGGAATCGTTATATTGCAAGCATTACGCGACATGGGTATGTCAGATACTAAGAAGCAAGTCAAAACGACAATTTTCGCTGGTATTGTTGCCGCAATTGGCTTGTCGTTTGTCTATATCGCACTTGGACAAATTGGTAACACTAGTATTAATGCAATAGGCACTTTTGATAATGGCGGTACTATTATAGCGAAGTCAGCTGAAGCTCTTTTTGGTACACTTGGGACTATTATATTATCTGCCACAATTTTACTAGCGTGTATATCTACTGCTGTAGGTTTATTGACTGCCAATGCTCAATTTTTCAATAAACTATTTCCTAGTGTTTCGTATAAAACGTTTTTAGTAATTTTCACAATATTCAGTGCAGCAATTACTAACGTTGGTCTTGAAACAATTATTAG
Source organism: Lysinibacillus sp. G1-3 (assembly GCF_056322905.1). Taxonomy (NCBI): domain Bacteria; kingdom Bacillati; phylum Bacillota; class Bacilli; order Caryophanales; family Bacillaceae; genus Lysinibacillus; species Lysinibacillus sp. G1-3. The sequence goes on along the minus strand of NZ_JBWHYQ010000007.1, from coordinate 34,097 downwards.
TGCATCACTACCTGTATTATTAATCATCTATCCACTAGCGATGGTGTTAATGGTTCTTTCACTTTTCGATAACTTCTTTAAAGGTGGAAAAATCGTTTACATTTTAGCATTAATTCCTACATTCTTCGTTAGTCTGAACGATGGTTTTAAGCAAATGGAGATTACGATTACACCGTATGTGAATATTTTAAAAGCTTTACCATTATATGAACAAAGTCTAGCATGGCTTGTACCTGCAATAGTTGGTGCACTTATCGGCTTTGTTATTCATAAGCTAACAAAAAAATAAAATATCTTCATCTATAAGATAACTAGAATCTGCTTTCCTTTTTTGCGAATGTCCTTTACCTTTCTCAAAAAAGTTAGCAGATTCTTTTTTGTAGGAAATCCCGTCCGTTGCGCGAAGAAGGAAAAATGTCACCTACAACTTTGGTGATAAGCCCTATTACAGTTATATGGAAAATCATGTATACTAAATATTAGAAAAGAGGTGTCCTATGAAAAGAGTATTGTGGTCATTTGTATTCGTTCTAAGCTTTTTCATCTTTCCGTTAACAAACGCTTCTGCTGCAAGCAATGAACAACAGCTTGTAAAGGAAATTAAGGAAATTATTACGGAAAATTACGTGGGAACTATCCATGGAAATTTGCAAAAGGCTAAAACGATTCCTGAAATCCTTGAAATGCTAGATCCTTATTCTACATATTTTACGAAAAAGGAATTCGAGGAATTTATCAATAGCATCGATCTATCAACAATTGGGGTTGGTGTGATTATCGAAGAACATGAAGATGGCATTCATATTTTACAAGTGTTTGAGGGTAGCGGTGCATCAGATGCAGGTGTCGTTGCTGGAGACATTATTACTGCCATTAACGGACAATCCGTTGTAGGAAGCTCCACGCAAGAAGTCTCATCCTTATTAATTGGTGATGAAAATACTAAATTAGGCGTGACACTCCAACATGCAGATGGTACAACTTCTACGACAACGATTACACGAAAAAAATTCACATTACCGAATGTGGAATCTACATTACTATTTGGGAATGTTGGATACATTGCTATGTCATCCTTCTCTGAAGACGGTGCAGAGCTTGTAAAGAAAGCACTAATTCAGTTAAAACAGAGTGGTGCAACTTCTTTTATCTTGGATTTACAAAACAACGGTGGAGGCTATGTAACAACGGCTCAGGAGATTACAGGATTTTTCCCAAAAGCAAAAATCGCCTTTTTACTGGAAGAAGCGCATGCCAATTATAAAGTGCGTGCAGTCAATCAAGACGAAAAATTCCCTGCTGATACACGTATTCTTGTAAACCGCTATAGTGCTAGCGCCTCTGAAATGTTAGCAGCAACATTGCAAGATCAGCAATCTGCTATTTTATACGGAGAAACTACATACGGAAAAGGCTGTATGCAGGGCTTTTTTGAACTGCAGGATGGTAGCTATTTAAAGCTTACAATCGGTAATTTTACAGGTCCTTTAGGGAAAACAATTAATGAGGTCGGTGTAAAACCGAACATTCAAACTAAGACTGCCCCTATTTTCCAGGCACATTATGACGCAATCAAAGCACAATATACAAAATATAAAGAGCTGGCAAGCTTAAAAAATGTTGCGGATCCTAAAAATTTAACAGTGAAAGTTCCTTATACACTTTCTTCACAAATGTCTGAGGATAAGGTTCAGCTAATTGCTTTAGGTGGTAATGAAGTGCCTATGACAGCTAAAGTAGATGGTCGTTCATTAATCGTAACCCCATCAAAACCTTTATCTGCTGGGCGAGAATATATGATTCTTGTCCATCCAAAAACACAAAATGCTAACAAACCACCGCAAGGTTTTTATCAGCGTATAATAATGAAAAAATAAAAAATGCCTCTCACCATTTAAGTAGCTTCATTACTTAATGTCGGTGGGAGTTTTTTTTCTATTCTTGCATTAAAATTACTGGCTGAAGATATATACACTAACGTCTTACTCATCAAATACTTTACCAATCCGCTAAACGCAAATGTCCTTCACCTTATTGTCTATCCAACTATTTCTATTAACATAGCTCAAAAGTATAGTTATTGGTAAATTTTGATTGGCATATTTTATGTTATTTCTAACATTTGACCCTTATCTTAATTCTCCAACTTTGTTAAAATAATAGAAGCTTAGGAGGGTTAAAACTATGAAAAAACTATCAATGTTAACGGTGGTGTTAATGGCACTTGTTAGCATGCTTATTTGGCAACCAAACATGGCATATGCTGATGAGCTCTCAGGACATATGCATGAAAGTGGTTTACGCTATTTAATTTCCAAAGATGCATTACTGCAAGATGCAAATGGAAGCTATCGTCCAAACGACACTGTCACGCGCGGAGAATTTGCTACTTACATAGCAAAGGCTTTAAACCTTGAGAAAAAGGATAATATTACTTTCACAGATGTCCCAGATACATATTTATTTGCGAGTGATATTAAGCTTGCTGCTTCTGCTGGGATTATCACAGGTTATACAGATGGTTCGTTTAAACCAAATGCCCGTATTTCAAGAGAACATATGGCAGTTATGCTAATTAGAGCTGTTGATTATTTAAAAATCCCAAAAGGTACACCATCCACTACTTTTATGGATAATGCAGCTATTTTTAAAGACTTCCGCCAAGACATTGCTATCGGAGCAGATTTAGGGCTTATTAAAGGTAGCTCCAATGGAATGTTTTTACCAAAAGATAACGCCACAATTGGCGAGGCCTCTACATTTGTACTTCGCTTAATACTTCTAGCGGACGATGTTAAAAATGATGGTGGTAACACTAATAATAACGGCAATAATGGTAACAACGACAATAACGGCAATAACGGGAACAACAATGGTGATACTGGTAATGGTAACTCTACTAAGTTCATCGTAAAAGAAATTTCAAATGGCAATCTTGTAGGAAACGAAGCCTTTTCTAGCTTTGATGCTGCTGAAAAAGCCTTGTCAAAAAATACACTTGTCATTACGCTAAATGATAAAATTATGAAAATGTCATCTGGTTATGTTGTAACTAATAATTATGTAGCCCTTAAATCTGAAACAATTAAAGATCAAATTTCTGTTGCTGCTAATACAGAAATGCAGTATTTAGGTAGTGATGCGACACAAGTAAAAGTTAGTTTAGCAGGTCAGGTTGGGTATTTAAAACATGCCGATGTTACATTAATCCCATCTGCTTTAAGTAAGGGTCGTTCTTACTATTCAAACGAGAATGGTGAAATTAAACATACTTTATATGATTATAAATCAAATAAATACTCTTCTAGCTATGTATATGGAAAAGCTCCAGACTTCATGAAGCAGGGCGAAAAGTACTTTAGCTGGAATGGCATTAATTTCTATAATGCTAGTGGCTCTTCAAAAGGTGAAGCTTATAATTACTATCAATTTTTACCTGCACGTGCCCAAACTCAATATACTGCAGCAGAACTAGATAATTACATTATGCAAAAGTTAGCTGAGGTTGAAAGTTCAGGGGCTAGTCTTTATAAAAATGCGACACAGAAAAGTAAGTTAATCGGTTTAGGGAAAGTATTAAAAGAAGTAGAAGCAAATGCTCACATTAATGCTATGCTTATTTTATCGCTTGCCCAGCATGAAAGTGCATATGGTATGAGTGACCATGCTCAAAATCTTAACAACTTATTTGGTTTATATGTATATGACACGAATCCACTAAATAAAAAGTTTGATAGTGTTGCAGCCAATATTAATGAACTTGTTGAAAAGTTCTTGCAGCCTAATTACATTACACCAGGTGGCCCTTACACGAATGGTGCAGTAGTTGGTTCTAAGGAAGTCGGCTTTAACGTGAAGTATGCATCTGATCCATTTTGGGGTGCTAAAATTGCTGGACACTACTACCGTGCCGAAAAAACTTTAGGCTTTAAAGATGCAAAAAATCCATACAAAATTGGTCGTACGACAACAACTGGCCTAAATGTTCGTCCAGATGCATCAACAAGTCAAAGTCCACTTTACACATATAATAAAAGCGGTATGCCCGTTATTGTAACCGATACGAATGTTAATGGTTGGTATGAAGTACTTTCTGATAAACTCCACACACAATCAGCCTACATCAATAAAGAGTATGTTCAATTCATTAATACCGTGAAGTAGCAATTAAAGGCTGTCTCCGAATATTTTCGGGGCAGCCTTTTTCGATAGTTATTATCTTTACTAAAACCGTTGGCAAATTGAATGATTCTATCAATTATGTCGGCATTGTGCTTAGGCCTGAATGAGGCCGTCACGCTGACTCTCCTATCGGTAATGCCACAGGCCATCGTTTTGGTTAGTTAGCCGTTACCGTATGAACACGGCGATTTTTTGGATAACATCGTTTATAAGGACAGAGCCTATTAAGGCTATCCAAGAACACCCCACCTCAAATATGTAGGTTACATATAAAAGTAGTTAATCTTGTCAAAGATAAAATAGCTGCTTTTTTTATTTTTTTCTTCTTACGATTATACACATTTAATACGTTCTCAAGATTATCTTCCAAAAGATACATTAGAGGTTTGAAAGTTTTAAACGGATTTAGTGGTTTACTGTTACTATGGCTGATTGGCACTTTTTTCAAGGCGTAAAAGATAGATTAAGGTGTTGAGAAAAACATAAAAGAATGATAGACTTTTGAATGGAAATGCAGTAAATAATTACTATACGAAAGAATATTACTAATAAAAATACAACATCAAAATTCAAAATAAAGCTCCGTAGCAATTATTTTACTATGTTTCTTTTTAGTCTAGGAATATATCGTATATTCACACAATATATACATACATGTTTTACCACAGGTATACTAGTGAAAGAAGAAATAGTTTTCGTTAAATATTTAAAAGGGGTTCAATCATGAAATTCAAATTTTTAATGTTAAGTGGCTTAGGAACTGCATTACTTGTAGGATGTTCAGATACCGAAACAAAAGATGGGAAAGAGTTGAAAAATACACAATCCGAACTTTCTCAAGAAACAGTTACAAATCAAAAAGTCGTGGAATTAAATAATATAAGGAACGGTTTACTTGAATTTGTTTGGGATTACAATGGATACGGGAGTTACAATTTTGAAGACACAACAGTCGTTGTTAATGCTAAATTACCAACAGAAGAAGATCGTAAACAAGAATTGAAACGAACTTATCAACACTTAAGCAATCTAAGAGCGATTGATGAAGAAAAACTGCAAAATTATCAGGCTTCTTTAAAGGACGCTGCGATTCAATTAAACGAGAAGAAATTAGAGCTAATTGAATTAAAACCTAAAGTTTTTAAAGATGGTGGATACGGTCTTATGCTTAAAGCAGAACCTTTAGAAAAAGATTTAACTCGTTACAAAGAATTGTTAAATGAACTCATCAAAATAATTGATGCTGAAAAAGAAAATATTTTACGATTGGAAATTGCTATCGTGAATACTTTTGATATTTCCGAAGAAGATGTGAAGGATTTCATAGAATATAAAAAAATGATTCCAAAACACTTAAAAGACAAATACGCTCTTCATTCAGAAGATATATGGAATATAACTCATAAACCAATGTTACCGCCTGAGAAATATACCGATTTATTGGCATATACAAGTGGTGTGAAAGCAATTTTAGAAGATAAATTAGAAAATAAATATGCTAAAAGAGATTATGAATTCATCAGTCAATTGAAAACTATTGAAGAATATAAAAATATACTTTCAGAGTATAAAAACAATTTAAACGAAGAGACTTTTAAAGATTATTATCAAGCTTCTTTATCGATTCATAATTATTTAGTCGCAAAAGATTCTTTCCTTTTAACTGATTTAGACTTAACAACGTACTATGAATTTACTAATTATGAAGGACAATTCTACAGTTTGAAATTATTCTAAGAAAATAAGCACTTCAGTAAACAATAATACCCCCGCTTTCTTAGAGTAATGGTTGTACTCTATAAGAGAGTGATTGAAGAGAAAGTTTATTTGAAATTAATAAATCTAACTGAACGAATAATAAGAATGTATATGAGCCCCTTTCCGATTCTATGGAATCGGAAAGGGGCTCTACTTCTTTCTCTTATCTAATCAGCTCTCACGACTACCTGAACACTCCCCTAACCTCCTCGAGCCTTTGCCCCCTCTTCTTAGCCCAAAACAAAATATATTTATCTATACATAAAAACCTACATGCAAACATAAAAATAATCAGTGAGAAAAATACATCTATCATATATTAACTATGCCAGGTTAAAGACTATCTTCATAGAGCCCTATCTTTCCTTAACAATAAAAAAACTGTCCCAAAAGTGAGTTAATCACTTTAGGACAGTTTCTATGTTGATCAATTATTGCTTTTTGTAGTATTGCTCAATTCCGTTATAGATAGAATCTGCAAATTTATTTACATTTTCATCAGTTGTCATTTTTTGACGATCTCCATCATTCGTTAAGAAGCCAAGTTCCACTAAAATGGATGGAATGCTCATATTATTAATTACATAGTATGGATATTGCTTAACGCCACGATTTTTCATATTTAAATTGTTAACAATTTGATTATTTACAAAAGTGCCTAAATCAATATCCTCCTGATGCATATCTCCTGATGAAATAGAATAATATGTTTCAGTACCCGATGCTGAGGTATTGGTAGCAGAGTTTACATGCACACTTACGAAAATCTCACCATAGTTAGCATTTGTAAAATCTACTCGACCTTGTAAGGTAGGGAACGTATCAGCAGTACGAGTCATGTACACTTTTGCGCCAGCATTCTCAAGCTTTTGCTTAACTAGTGTGCTCACTTTTAATGTAATGTTCTTTTCAGAGAAAGAACCTAGTACTGTCCCTGGATCCTTACCACCATGACCTGGATCTAGGATAATAATACGATTTTGCAACGGTTTGCCATTTTGATTTAATAATTTTAAATACGATTTATGGACATAACCTGATTTACCATTGTATTCGATGCTTGCCCAGTAACCATTAATTCCATTAACTTTAACAGAGTCGCCCTTGTTAAGCTTAAATAGCACTGTAGAAGTTGCATTTGCTTCACTACGGACATTTAGGTTTCCAACAGTTGCTCGTCCTAATACATCACCTGAAGCTGTAGGTGGTGTTGTAGGTGGAGTTGGATCAGTTTGTTCGTCTTTACCCGTTTCTGTTGTGCTGTTCGCTACAATGTAACCTGGTAAACCATTTACTTGCGTTAAATGATAGCCGCCAGCAGTTTTGTAAACTGGTAATTTTACATTCGCTTTAATAGTTTGAATGACTTTTGCTGAAGAAGTTGGTTTGACATATAAGTTAATAGCCCCATTAGATGTCACTTCTTTTTGGACAGCCCCTAATTCATTGCCATCTGCATCTAAAAATTGTGCATAATCTTTATAAAGATAAGCATAGGCACCTTTATATGTTACTTTCAGCCATTTGCCCTGAACTTCATAAACTGATAGTTTGCCGCCTTTATTAACTATACCAACAATGTTAGTATTTGAAGAACTATCCGCTGTTTTACGGATGTTTAGACCATCTGTCGTTACTTTGACGAGCCCAATAACTTCTTTTGTATCAGGTACAGATGAACCTTTTACTGGTAACTCTAAACGATATTTCTCACTTTTTGCACGTGCTACAAATAATGAAAAATGCGCACGTGTAACAGTACTATTTGGTAAATAATTTTTACCACTACCATTTGTAATACCATTATAGTAAATTGTATTTACATACTTAACGTAAGGGTGTGTAATACTTACGTCAGCAAATGGTGAATCTAAGTTTTCATATTCACTTGTGTCTAAGTTAAATGCCTTCGTTAATACATGGCTCATTTCATCACGAGTGATAGCCTTTTTTGGTAAGAATTTGCCTTGTGTATTCGTTGAAAAGAACCCTAATTGCACAGCTCTTTCAATATAACCTGACATTTCAGTACCTACTGTTACATCCGAAAAACTTGATTTGTTTACGACCAATGGTTTGTTACCTGAGGCAACGACAACCATTTTTGCCACTTGTTCACGTGTTACAGACTCATTTGGACCAAAGACTCTTTTCCCATTTACAAAATATCCTTGGATAACACCCAAGCTCACTAAATAATTGATTTCTTCATAAGCTTCGTGATTTTTGGAGATATCTGCAAATGTTACATTTGTAGTTGTATCTGCCATTACACTATCACTATGTATAGTAAACATAGAAGCTGAAATGAATAAGACGCACAACAAAATAAGACTAATTTTTTTAAGATTCAATGTCTTATTTCCTCCCTTCCTGTTCTCTTAACGTATTCATTTTAACAAAATTAACTAAACAAATCATCATCTGACAGCACTTTTTATGTTTATTTTTTCCAATCACTTCCTTTTCAGTGAAATTATCATAAAAATAGAAGAGTCTGCAATTGCAAACTCTCCTCTAATTATAAGCTATTTAAAAGATCTTTTCTTGCAATCAATGCATCAATGAAAATATTATCTAGATTGTAATCTTTCAATAAACATTTTTAGCTCTTTAATTTTTAGTAATTCATCCATACCAAAGTTGCCATTGCCATCTCCATTAGTAACACCGTTCGATGCAAGAATAGAAACATATTGATTAGCCCAGCTATCTTGTGGTACATCACTAAATGTTACTTCTTGACCAGCATTCTCAAGTCCGAACGCTATAACTAATACTTTCGCAATTTGTGCACGAGTAATTGGTGAAGATGGATTGAATTTACCACTTGCATCACCTTCAAAAATACCTAATTTTGCAACAGCTGCAATTGCACCTGCATGCTCATACGTTGGTTTTATATCGACAAAACCACTATTTTTGTCAGATGTATCTAAGTTTAAAGCTTTCGCAATTTGTGAAGCAGCTTCCGCACGTGAAGCATATACTGTAAAATCAATTGCTACTTTCTTTACTTCAGCTTGTTGTTCTTCGTCAAATGTAGCAACTCGTTTAGCGCCAATGTAGCGAGAACCCCAATAATATGGATCATTTACGTTTGAATAACTAACACCTTGGTTAGTTTGAGAGTGGATCATTTTACCGTCACCTATGTATATAGATACATGTGAGACACCTTTGCCACTTGTATTGAAAAATAGTAAATCTCCAACTTGAAGATCACTTTTAGCAACTGCTGTCCCTTGTTGGTATTGAGCGCCTGATGTGCGGTTTAATGTGATGCCTAAATCTGCAAATACTTGAGAAGTAAAGCCAGAGCAATCAAAACCGCTTGTAGTTGTCCCACCGTATTTATATGGAATGCCTAAATATTTAGAAGCTGTATCAGTGACTTCAGTTTGAGTCGCTGCTTCAGCTGAATCTATATGAGTTGTAGAAAATAACATGAAAGATGCAAAAATCGGTAATAACCATTTTTTCTTCATACTTTTGTTATACCCCCTCTAAACTTTTTTGCCTATACATAGACTATCATAAAAGGGGGTATTTTAATTTTTCAATTGTGTAACGATTTCCGGAATAAACAAAAACGCTGATATACCAACGTTTTTTGGCATCATCAGCGTTAAAAATGGAAAAATTTTATTGGTTATTTATAGCATCCGTAACATAAATGTAACATTAGCAACTCTTTGTTACATAACCATTTATTTACTCGAAAATAGTTGAACCCAATAATAATTTCCTTGGCGGTCCTGTGTAACCGCAACACCTGTATTTGTATAATGCTCCTTCATAATATTATCTCGATGGTCAGGAGAAGCCATCCATCCTTTCACAACGGTTTCTGGCGATTTGAAATACCTTGCAATATTCTCGCCGAAGCTCGTGTAAGAATAATCAAATAATGTCGCTAAATCCCAAGGAGCACCATAATAAGGAGAAATATGTTCAAAATAATTGCGTTTAACCATGTCCTGGGCTTTTATAATTGCGATTTGTGTCAGTTCCGAATCATAGGTAACAGGAGCTAGTTGGTTCTCTTCCCGTTCCACATTGATGAGCCGAATGACCTCTTTTGACCAAGCTGTCGAAAGATTTAATGTTGGTATATAATCCTTTGCTAAATAATCATAAGCCACTTCAAGCTTCTTTACTTTTTGCTGAAAATTTATACTACGTTCAACAAAAACTGCTGTTTGAGCCCGTGTCACTAATTTGTTGGGTGCAAAATGCTTGGCATCTACTCCGCCAATAATTCCTATATCTGTTAGTGATTCGATATAGTTTTTTGCCCAGTATGTAGCAGGAACATCATCAAATTTACTTTTATTTTTACCATCAACTTTAAACTGATAGGCTAGTGCTAGCATTTTTGCAACTTCCGAACGCTTTAAAGGCTCATTTGGATGAAAGGCATCACTATTTTGTAAAACCCCTATGCCTACAAGTTTCTGAATTTCCTTGTAATAGGGATGTGTAGCAGGAACATCTTTAAAGTGTAGTGAAATCGAAGTATCTGTGTTTGTTTGAATAGACCGAGCAATTGCAGATACAGCCTCTGCCCTCGTAATAGCTTGGTCCGGCTTAAATGTATTGTCAGTATATGTAGTCATATATTGCTTCGACAGCATATGTTGAATTGACGAACTTGCCCAATATGAACTAGACACATCACCAGCGATGTTGGATGCTGCGTCTGCCTTACTAATCCCAGATAAATTTCCAATAGTTGTAGCTTGTAAAACAATTGAAAGTACCAATATACTTATCACCCTTTTAAACATGGCTACCTCCTATATTTAAATTATTTTAAATTATACCCCTCAAACACGGAAATAAAACTCCCTATTACATACGATTTCTTGATTGATAAGGTTTCACTTTTTTTGGAAATTTCATAGCTTTATAAATTTGTTTTCTATAGTATAGAAGGAGTTTCCCCAAAATATGCATTGGGAAAACTCCTTCTTGTTATTTCTATTCGATCATTTTTAAATATTCTTCTAGAATGCGGTAGTTATATACTAAATCCTGCTGTTCCAGTGAAAGTGAGTTATATAGTTTTTGAGCAGCTAACACTTTTTTCTCAAATGACGTATTGTCTGGATCAATAACAGAGATAGCTTGAACTACTTTTTGAACAGCCTCTACATCCTTTTCAGCTTTCTTTAATTCATCCTCATTGATGACTTGTCCTCTTAATTTCGAGTCTAACGCTTTATAGGCTGCAACTGCATTCGCTACATCTTCTAAATACGTTGAAGAGGTTGGTGAAAGGCTAGCTATTAATTCAACGACTTTCTTTACATCGGCCATACTTTTCTCTGCGTCTAACAAGATCGAATAATTCGTAATCCTTTGCTTATCTGTCGTATTTAAGCTATCGTACTCTTTTCGTACTGCTTCCACCATACCAAAGTAAAATTTGTCCTTTGGATTTAAATTAGCAATGTTTTTATATACTTTTATTACGTTATCTAATGATAATAATAGATCATCATTATAGACGTAACGTCTTTGCTCGGCATTTAGCTTATCATAGGCTTTTAAGATTTTTTGATATTGACTATTCATGTCTTTGGCCGTAAGTAGTCGATCGATATCCTCGACAACACTAATAACAGGCTTTAAAAGCTTCTCTTGATCTTGTAACACTTTGTAATTTTGTACGGCTCTTTGTTGATCCTTTGGTAAAGCGTTATAAGCTGCACGAATTTCCTGAATACGTTTCACATATTGCTTCGGATCTACAGACGGTAACTCATTAATCATCTGCATAACATTACCAGCACCTAAAATGCTTGTTTCTGCTGCTTGTAATAAGTAATAGTTTGTTACATATTGCTTCTTATCTGCCGCTAGCGCGTCATAAAGCGCACGTGCCCGAACTGTATCCTCAAGATATGTACTACTTGAAGATTTCAGTTTACTAATTAATTCAATCACCTGAGATATAGGCTCATAGTTTTGTAAAACATCGATATTATTAATATATTTTTTCTGATCTTTATTTAAATTATCATACGCCTTACGCGCAGAATTAACCTTGCTGACAAAATTATTGGATTCCGGATCCAAATTATTAATTTGCAGCATTACATTTAAAATAGGTTTTACCTCTTTTTCACGTGCTGTTAAATCTTTAATATTTGTGACTAATTTCTTTTGATTTGAAGTTAACTGATCATACGCTACACGTGCATCTAGGAGCTTCGTTAAATAGTCGCCATCTTGTTGTTTCGTTAAATCAATAAGCTCGACAACTTTTTGTGCTACTCCATACTCATTTTCTGCTGCTACAAGCGCATCATAATTAATGATTACTTGTTGCTTCTCATTAGGTAGTGCATCGTACATCTCTCGTGCTGTTTTCATATCTTGGTAGAATGTCTTGCTTGATGGCTTTAATGTTGCAATGAGGCCAATCAGTGAAGCCACATCTTCAACTGCAGTTAGATTCGCATAGTTCGTCACACGTTTTTGCGATACTGCATCTAGTGCATTATAAGCCTTACGCGCAGCGAGTACTTTTTTCGTGTAATCCTTGCTTGTAGGATTTAAGGCATCGATCATTTGAATAACCTTAATAACAGCCTTATTATTTTTTTCGTAAGTAGTTAAAGTTTTTGCCTGCTCTACTAGTTTCTTCGCATTTTTATCCATTGTTTTGTACTCTGCAGATAATGCAGCTACCTTCGCCACGAAAGTATCTGGATTTTCATTCGCTAATGCTAAGACACGATCATCAAAAGCCTTGGCTGTATCGATATAGCCCTGTGCTTTTGTTAAATCACCACTATTGACTACATCCTTTTTAAGGTCACCTAATTTATTAAACGCTTCATTTGCTTTCGCCACATTATCTTTATATGTCTTTTGGGATGGATTTAAAGCATTTATTTGAACAATCACTTCTATTACAGCGACCTTCTCATTTAAATTATTATGATTTCTTACATACCCTTGTTTTGTCGCGTCCAACTTTGCGTAAGCTGTATAAGCAGATTTCGCTTTTGAAATATAACTTTTAGATGTTGGATCTAACTTTTCAAATTGATCAATCACATTGACGACTGCCTTATGTGATTTCTCTAAATCTGTTAGGACTTTAATGTTTGTCACACGGCTTTTAGATGCTGATGGAAGTGCATTATAAGCGGAGCGAGCTTTTAACATATCAACTACTAGATTATTAGAGTTTTTTAAATTATCAATTTCACTGATAAGGTCTGCTACAGCTTTATCTTCATTTGCAAGTTGCGACAATTTAGTCTCAAGCTTGTTTTTAATTTCATTTAACGCTGCTGCATCGCTACTATTCCCAGCATTTAACGCAGCTACTTTAGTTTGTAATGCCTCTAGTTGTGCTTTGTAATCCTTCATAGATGAATTTAGTGCATTTACTTGTTTCGATACATCAGCATATTGGAAATATAACTTTAATTTATCGCTATTTTTCACTAATGCCTTTTCACTCTCCCCAAGTTTGTCAAAGGCAGCTTGGGCAGCAAGTGTTTTGCTATCGAAAGTAGAAGCTTTAGGGTCTAAGCCGTCGATTAATTTTTCCACGTTTAGCACTGCTTTATTAACCGAAGACAGATTGGATAAGGCATCCGTATACTTTTTATAAGGTGTTACAGAATCGTTATTTGGATTATGGGCTACGACCACTTTCTTTTGATTCGCTGTTAGTGCATTATAAGCTGTCGTAACTTTTTCCAATGCTGCTGTAATGTTTGCATAGTCATTTGGATTTTTATTTAATATAGCTACTAAACTCTCTAGTTCGGTAGTGACTGGTAATACAGCAGCAGCATCTCCTTTTAAATTAAGCAGCTTCGCAATATCTGCTCCCTTTGTTTTAAAATAGGCATTGCGTGCAGCCTCATCATAGTCATATTGTAAAGATGTACCGCGAATTGTAGAGGCAATATCGCTAGCTTTAACAAGTGCGATTTCCACTGCTTTGCCAAAAGCATCTTGGACGCTTAAATAAGAGGAATCACCTGATTCTTTTAAAAATTTATTAAAATTGTTCTCTACAGCTGTCACATCATTGATAAATGACTTACTTGTATATGTTATTTCATTAATGTTCTTTCCTATTTCCTTTAGTTCGCCTATTAATCGACGTTGCTCGACAACATATTTATACTTCGCTTGAATAAAATCAATCTCATCACTAGTAAAACCAAAAGTTGCTAGATTTGCTACATCACCTTTTGCAATAACCATTTCATCGGCTGTCGAATTCTCGGAGAGCTTCGCAAATTGTGCTATCATTTGTTCTTTTGTCGTTGCGGCAGCTACTCCGTTAACGTTGGCAACTTGTTCTGTTTGAGTTAATACGCGAGGCTGTGCATCATTATTTTCCTGTGCATTCGCTATAGCTGTTGGTGCCAGTAATAGACTCGTTATAACTCCCGCCGTCAATTTTCGATTCAATCGAACCACCCTTTCATTTTTCGATTCATTACTTTTGTATCGGTGAAATTCATGTGATTTCAAGCCATTATTTACACTATTAAGCGTATCAAAAGTAATTTTTTATAATAACTTGATAGAAATACAGGAAGTTTTTTCTATTATACTATACAATAGTTTTATATGATGTTTTCCATCATTCGACATGTAGTTTTTTATATTGTTTTTTTGACGAAATTATTGAAAAAAACAGCTATTTTTTTATGTCAATATCGTTTAACAAGGTGTATACTACAAATTTGATATTTACTATTTTGGAAGAGAGGAAACTGTATATGTTTTACCGTTATAAATTTTGGCATAGCTTAAAAAATCCAACCTACTTTACTAAAATTGTAGAAGAAGGTGAGATTATTGGATACAAAAGACGTTCGTTGACGGTTTTCATCTTATTCCTTCTGTTATTCACTGCTCGTGAATATTGGGGGATGGGTACTGAAACTTTAACGACATTGTTCGCAATGGATTTACATAATGAATACTACGTGGCTCGTTACCTTTCGATGCTTGGTGCCATTTTATGGGCTATTGTCTATTTTTGCTTCCATTATTACGGTGTTACCTACCTTTTACATCTATTAACGGACATTCCCTATACATGGATTAAAAAAGTCCAATTATATGTTGTCACATTTTTATTAATCGAAAAAACTATCTTGTTTGCTGTATTCTACTTAACTGGCTATACAACACTCTTTTCATTCTTTTCATTAGCGCCTCTTGCATTGCAGATGATGAGTACGGATTATGTCTTATTCACACTTAATCAATTGACAGTGGCGACTATGCTAACAATTGTTGTACAGTACACATTCCTATCTAAATGGGAGGAAGAGGCGAGCAGAAAAATATTAGTCGTAAAAATTATCGGCATACAACTATTTATGGCCTTATTTGTTGGTCTAATTAGTGTATTACCAATTAAAGAATGGATTGTTAGGGGGTTAGGATAATGGCATTTATCAAATCAAAGCCTTGGACAAGCTTGACCATCGTGTTGACAATGCTATTAGTCGGCGTAAATGCTTATTTTGTCTTTAAAGACGATAGCAAAATTACACGATCCTACTATATCGATGAATTTCAAAAAGCTTATAAAGGTACAAATACAGAACGTGTCAAAAAGGAAACGATTGTTGCACCAGCTGAAACATATACACTTACAGCCGATGCGACAAGCTTATCCGCAGTGAATGTAAAGCGTGGCCAAAAAGTATCTCCTAATGATGTACTGGCTACTTTTAAATCAGAAGAAGTTGATAATGAGTTAACAAAGCTCGAGGCAGAACGTGCAGCCTATGAAACTGAACGAAGTGATTTAGAAGATGCACTTTCTCAAATCGAGAATGATTATGATGATGCTGATCCGAAAAGCTCCGTCAATACGGACCAAATAAACGGCACATTATCTGTCACACTACAATTGGAGCTAGGACAGCAAAGTTCACCATCGACAGCAATAGCCCTTTTGAATCGACATATTGCCGAAACAGATCGTCAAATTGCGCTAATGGATGCACAAATTGAACAAATACAAGCTCGCGAAGGTGTCGTTAGCCCAGTGGACGGTGTTATTGCAGCCGTTAAAGAAGAATCTGGGACAGTCACATTTGAAATTTATTCTACTGAAAAAACGATGCTTGCCTATTTATCTGAGGATGAGTGGCAAAAAGTATCGGAAGGTCAAACTGTTGATTTTAAAGTAAAACATATGAAAGATTCCTTATCTGGTACTGTACTAGAAAAACAAACGATTGCAACAGATGATTCTTCTATTTGGGGGAATGAACTTGCAAAAACAACAGATTTACCTCAACCAACGAATTATGAAGTAGTGTTGCAACAAGATGAACCAATGGAGGACATTCCATTTTCGACTACTGGCAAAGCCTCTATTATTGTCAACGAAGCATCTGATTCTTATAAAATAGATAAATCGTGGGTGCATGCTACTAAAAAGAAAGGTAAAAAAATATACATTGTTGGACCGGATGGAAAAATCGACATGAAGGATATTCATGTTAACTTTAAAACTGCACAGTCAGCTATTTTTACTGACAGTTTAGATGAAGGAACACCTATGATATCCGATAAACAACGTAATCTTACAGCCTATGCTTTCCGTACAATGCCTGTTGAGAAAATCCAATGGAAACATTTCAAGAAATTAGATTGGAAACACTATGTTAAATATATTGTTTTCTAAATAAATTTTATAGTTCTTCTTATATAATAAAAAATCCGCTTCAATTTCTGTGAGCAAGAAAAGAGCAGCAACGGTTTGCTCTCCTCACAGAAATCTAGGCGGATTTTTTCATTGGTGATGTAAAAAAAGACTAAACAAAATGATTAAAGAAATTTTTGTTAAAATTATTACACTTTATATGAGGTGATTTCCGTTCTAGGCTACTCGCTTTGTTGCTGTCGCTCCGCTTTCGCACAGTTAAAACATTTGTTGCTGTCGCTTCGCTTTCTCGCAGAGCAGAGCTTCCTGCGGGCGAGCGTCGAGCCGCTTCCTTCGCTAAAGGAACGAAGGCTAAATGCGTCACGTCCTGTGACAATGCCTTCGTGACCAACATCATGTTGGCCTCAGGGTCTCGTCTGTCTCGCTTTCCCGCGGGAGTCGAGTAGCCTTCCACTCCAATCAACAATAGCATAGAACTTTTATAAATTTTATGCACTACAAAATTGGACACTATGACAATGCATCATAATTGAACAGAATAGACTTAATAACAGTGACGTAATTGTACATTGTCGTTGCAGGCCCAAGACGACACTCTTTTGCTAAAGTTGCGTTTTATCACCTAAATTAAAGCGATATGTCAGAGGCTACATGCTATGTGAATCAGTTGATGGAATGGAGACTGGACAATATAATAAACAGTTTTGTGTAGAATGAAGGTGGATGTCGATAAATTTGAAAAGTTGGGTGATAAAACGTGAAAGTTTATCGATAAAATTTAAAAATTGGCGATAATTCCTGAAAGTGTTTCGATAAAACTAAAAAGTTGGATGTTATTTTTTAAAACCGTACATCATATGAAGCGGTTGATTGGAGTGGAGGCTAGGCGACTCCTCGGGGATCAGCAAAAGACATCTGTTGGCCCGAGACCCTGAAGCGAGCAACGCGAGTGAAGCGGCTCATCCTCGAAAGTGATCGAAACGGTGAATGACCGTCGAAGTTGATGTGCCCAGTACTTCTGCAGCTTCTTTAAATGTTTTGGCTTTAATAGCACGGCACGTATACTAACTACTTGATTCCATTCTTTTGAATAACGTTGATATTTATCTACAAAGGGGGATTTTTCAGAGAAACGCTTTCCACAATTACAAACATAACGACGACGTTTATAGAAAAGAATAGTTAAACGTTCAAACCACTTTAAATGATTGATCTTTTGTATACGATAATCGTGAACCTTCGAAGTTTCTTTTTTACAAACTGGACATTGATGCGTACATTTAGGCAATTGTACATACAATGCGATTCGATCGCCTATTTCTTCTACTTTCGTAATCACTACATCTTTTAATCCTGGGATATTCATGTTAAAATTCATTTGCACAGTTCACCTTTCTATTACTTGTTTCTCGACAATTCAAGTATATAAATCGGCGAATCTGTGCTTTTTTTATGCGTGTAATTGTGTGAATACCTCAAAAAATATTATAGGACCAAAATAACAAACCCCTGTAGAATTCAATCCTACAGGGGTTTGTCATTTGTGTTTTTATTTATTTAATGTTAAGCATCTATTTAAGAAGCTTGAGAATTGTGCACGCGTAATTTGTGTGTTTGGTCTGAATGTATTATCTGGGAAGCCGCCTGTTAAGTTATTTGATACAAGGGCTTGGATATCGCTATACGCCCAATGCGTCGATTTCACATCTGTAAAGTTCACTTTACTTGAGCCTGTTAATTTATAAGCTCTTGTTAAAATCGCCGACATTTCAGCACGTGAAAGCTGTCCGTTCGGATTGAACTTCCCTGCTTCTTGCCCTTTAATAATCCCAGCTTGCTCTACTGCAGCAATGGCACTGTATGCATAATGGTCCTTGCTGACATCTTTAAAGCTTGGGTCCTTCGTTGTTGTTAAATTGAGAGCCCTTGCAATAATGGTAGCTGCCTCTGCACGCGTAATGGATGCTTCTGGTTTAAATGTTCCATTCGAGTAACCTTTAATAAGTGATTTAGTATTCAAACTTTGGATATCTGAAAAAGCCCAATGACCTTTTGTTACATCTGTATAGACTAATTCCTCATGATTGTCTTGATACACAGCTTGTAATTGATCGAAATACAGTTGGCCTTTCTTTTGAAGAGAAGCTGTTGGCTGTGCAACGTATAATCGTTCGAATTTCAATGGTAGTGTCACATCATTTGGGATGTTTGCAGTGACATACTTCCAACCATTCCAGTCCATACCGCCTTGGCTAGTGAAATCAATTGTCTGTTTTGCTCCTGAACCATCTACAAGCACTCCACGAAGCCACTGCTTTCCAGCATCTCCAAATACCCAAACGCCAATGTTATTTGGTTTTCCGTTAATAGGAATCGGTGATTTAGCTACCATATATGCTGCTTTCGTATCTGTTCCTGCTGTTGTAAAATCATAATTTAACTTTAAGCTAGCCGTGCCTTGTCTAGCATAGTCTTTAGCATTTGTTATGGAAGCATTTGCTTTTGCCACTTCCACTTTCCATGATGAAGCATTATCAAAGCT
The DNA here is from genome assembly GCF_056322905.1 of Lysinibacillus sp. G1-3. Classification (NCBI taxonomy): domain Bacteria; kingdom Bacillati; phylum Bacillota; class Bacilli; order Caryophanales; family Bacillaceae; genus Lysinibacillus; species Lysinibacillus sp. G1-3. Next base: position 14,940 of record NZ_JBWHYQ010000007.1, on the reverse strand, counting down.
ATCTAGTACAATAGGTTTTTCTTGTGATAAATCTACAACTTTCACAGTTGTGGACGTTCGCACACCGTCATACTCACCGATAATTTTGCCTTCCCCTTTTTGCGTAGCTGTGAAGGTTGCACCGTCCATCTTACCGATATTGCCTTCAACCGTCCAGTTCATCTTAGACGGGTTGATGGTCATAGGATTTAAGTATTGATCGTAAGCACTAGCCACTTTCATGTCAACCGATGAACCTTTCATGACTTGGCCCACATTGTTTAACGTAATGGACTTTGCTTTTCCTGGTGGCGCTGTATTGACAACCTGTAAAATGGCTGATACACGACGCTCACCACCATCTGAAGGGACGTTCACAAGGTTGGCAAAATAGCCGCCTGGATTTCGAGCAACCATCGCTGTCGAGCCGCCTCCATCAAGATTGATGGCCGAAGTAGCACCCATTGAGATTAAATGCGAAGCTAACTCTGTTAAATTAACGCCATTACTATGACCACTTAATCTACCATCTACTGTAACAACAAACACTTTTGTACCCGTTGCATCTACTGCTACCGCAGTACGAGGACTGCGAGCTGAAGCAAACCCAGAATTCGTTGGCATAGAAATGTCTACCTTACCGTTTTTCACTAACATAGGTCCTGCAGCTAAAATAAATTGAGCATCCATCCATTTTTCATCTATAGATAGATTCACGTCAATGTTTGTCCCTGCAGTAATTTTGCTTAGTTCAGTTGCCAGCTCTTTATTTTGCACCGAAATAACAAAGCCATCCGATGGCACCGTTGAATTCCCTTCTGCACCATACGTCGTTACTTTTGAAACCGTCCCTGAGAGGCGATCTCCGAAATGTAATACTTTCATATCTTGACTAGCATTTGAGACAACAATTTCTATCCCCCAATTATTTGACCCTGTTGTTTTTTTATCAGGTGTGAATAATACTGTTTTATCAGTCGTTCTTTCTGTATTGATAAGATCAATCGGATAACTTTTACCATTTACTTCAAAGGATAGATTCGTAGAATAATAGTCTGCGATCGCCTTCCCTGATTTGGATACACCAAAAGCAACAGGCTTTTGTGTTGGACTTTCATATGTATCTCCTAAAATACCATAGTTAATAATTTCATTTTTTTCAGCTAACAAGTTGGCAGGCATACCATTTCCTAAGAAGTATGAAGCATTGACAGCCCCAACAACACGATGTCCATCATATGTGTTTTGCTTTGCCATATTCGTCGTTGTTTGAAGTGAGTTAATCGGTTTCGGTACACCGACTTCAAGTTTTGTATAAGTATTATTTAAATTTACATCTAAAACATTAACAAACTCACGAATCGAATTAGAACTATAGGTTTGCTGTATGTGCGTTACTTGTGGCGATATTTCTTTCTTCTCTTCTTTTATTTTATTATCAAAAGAGGCTGCATTTGCATAATTTGGATTTACAGCTAGCATTAAAACGAAACATGCTACAACAATTGTCACTAATTTTTTTGCCAATTTTCTCAACTCCGAATCAAAAAGTATGGCACGAAGTCATATTGTGAAACTCATTCGTGCCAGGGACTTCATTTATTTTGTTTCTACATAAATAGCTACTGGGAGATTTACTCCGCCGGCATGCATGAATTCTAACTCAATCGTTTCTGATGAATCCTTCATCTTGTAATCTGGCAATTCAACATATTCTGTACCTACTCTCAATGTAGGCACTAGATACACTTTGCCATTGACCTTTACTGCACCACTATAGATACCACCTCGACCAGCTAATTTAAGCTTGATCGTTTTTGTCTGTCCAGTTTGATTCACAAGTGGAATCGACACTTTATAGTTCATTCCGAAATGACCTGGATTCCCTATTGCACCATTGATTTGTGAAAGTGAATTTTGTGCTGTTAGCAAATTGTCTGTTCGATCATTTGAAATGCTATAGCCTACTTCTGGTGAATCTACTGTATAAGTAGGAAGTGCTGCTTGAATAGTAGAGCTCGTCCAGGCACCTCGTGGGTGCATCGCAGATACATCAATCGGAACAGGATCTGATAAAATGCTTGTTAAATTACTATTATTCTTTGTTAATACTGTGCGAATCGTATACTCTGGAGTCCCACCATTGACAGCTTGAATATCTAGCTCATGTAAAAATCCAATGATATAATCGCGGAGCAAACCATATGATTCGATTACCTTTGTTTCTCCTGGTGCGATGACAATCCCTTTACTGCTAGATTTTTTAAACTTATTATTAAACGTTGCATCAGCAATGGTTAACCCAATATCATGGCCAACCCAGCTATTCCCCGATTGTTGGCTAGTCCCTTTGGAGTCGATTACTTCGATGCTTTCAGTACTAGAAGTATTCTGAACTGTAATACCGATTTGTACATCTGTCCCTAACGTATTGTAATGCCAGCCAAATACTCGATGTTTATTTGTAGCTGCTGTTGCTTTCACTTGATATTGGGAAAGTGTAGCATTAGAGTTAGGAATCAGTTTGCTCGTTAACGTTTCTGGATTATCACTAATCAATAAATCACGATCTCCTTCTAAACGAGCAGAAGGCACATTTATAGGCTTTGCTGTTGCACCATAAGATTTTTCAAGGAAGGAGCTTGTATACATATATTGATAGACATAAAGGTATAACTCTCTTTTATTTTCAATATAACGTAAATTCCCACCTAATGTGTTGACAATAAAACTAACGGGAACATACATTTTTCCATTTTGCATAAATGGTTTTTCTTCTATTGTCACAACTTCATCATTTACTAGAACTTGGTTACTATTTTCCTTGAAAAGAAAGCTCATTCCCGCAATTTGCAATTCAAACGATTTATCTGGTAACAACGTGCCAGAAGAATCTTCTAAGTTATCATATATATAATTAGCCGGAATATAGGATCTCGATTGCTTTACGATAATTGGATCATCCATCACAATACGTTCATTATTAATATGTAAAAAATATGGGTTCCCTTGAGTCTCATCTGATAAGGAAATATCAACAGTTTCTGTAGTAGGATTCCAGTTCACGTTACCACCAAAATTTTCACTAACGAAACGCAATGGCATGTAAGTGCGATCCTTATACATAAATGGTGCAACAACCATTGGCACCTTTTGTCCATCCACTAAGGCAGTCTTTGAATTTACTGTTAAATTAACCGACTTGCCATCTCGAATAGCTGACGCAGTAAGTGTTTCTTTCTTCCAGTCCACACTGGCACCAACCGCCTCATACAAAGCTCTCATAGGTAAAAATATATAATCGGATTTATTTAAAACCGGATCATTCACTTTGAGCGTCTCACCATTGATCTGAATAGAAACATTATTCTTTATATGAATCTTGTCACTAGCTGCTGATGCAGAGGCTTGTCCAGGTAATATCGTAGCCAAAGCAACTGCGGTAATCATACATGAAACCTTAAATTTACTAAACATCTTAAACACCTTTTTCCATAATTAATCTATAGGGTATCTTAACATGAAAAAAGTCCAAAAAGTGGTACTTAAATCGAAAAAAGTCGAATTGGGTACTGGAACCTAAACCCTATTCATGCAAAAGATGCATGGAAATCTTAGGATTTTCCAACACCTATGAACTTCTTCTTTCAATCTCTTAAAAGTCTATTAATTCTTTTCTTACAGGTTTAAGTATATATAGGGAAAGAAACATAATATTAACAATCAATCATCTTGTAAAGGAACAGTTGATAAAATCGCACCGAATCATTTAGATCGCCCATTTAAAGCAAATGCACCAAACGAAAAATGGAATACGAACATTACGGAGTTTAAATTATTTGGAGAAAAGCTTTATTGGTGAAATCATTACGTCAAGATTGGTTCCCAATATATATTCGCTTGTTTCGGAGATGTTAGAAAAGACTTTTTATCTGACAGCAGTTGTTACTAGTTTTCTTAAATTCTTCATTTCGAATTAAAAAGTATGGCACGAAGTCATGTTGTGAAAAATATTCGTGCCAGGGACTTTATTATTTTGTTTCTACATAAATGGCTACTGGAAGATTTGCTCCGCCTGCATGAATAAGTTCTAACTCAAGCTTATCTGATGAACCCTTCATCTTGTATTCAAATTCAACATATTCTGAGCTAGATCGCAACGAAGGCACTAAGTACACTTTGCCATTGAACTTCACTGCACCACTATATAAGCCACCTCGACCAGTTAACTTAACCTTGATCGTTTTTGTCTTTCCTGAATCATTTACAAGTGGAATCATTACCTTATAGTTCATACCAAAGTGACCAGGATTCCCCACTGCACCATTGATTTGTGACAGTGAATTTTCTGCCGTTTGCAAATGATCTGTTCGTCCATTTGAAACGTTATAACCTACCTCTGGCGAATCTACTGTATATGCTGGAAGATCTGCTTGAATAGTAGCACTTGGCCAAGCACCTCGTGGATGCATCGCGTATTCATCAATTGCCACCGCGTCCGTTTTGATCTTTGTTAAATCACTACTACTCTTCGTTAATACTGTTCGAATCATATAATCCGTACTTCCACCATTAACAGCTTGAATATCTATGTCCTGTAAAAATCCGATGACATAATCACTGAACAACTCGTACGTTTCAATCACCTTTGTTTCTCCTGGTGCGATAACAATACCTGTACTATCAGATTTTTTAAGCTTTCCGTTTAACGTCGCATCAGCAAGCGTTAAACCAATATCATGACCGAACCAGTCATTCCCAGTCATTTGAGTAATCCCTTTAGAACTGCTGACCTTAATACTTTCAGAGCTTGAAGTATTTTCAATCGTAATACCAATCTTTACTGCCGCTCCAAGCTTATTTAAATGCCAGCCAAACACTCGATGCTTATTTGTAGCTGAAGTGGATTTAACTTGATATTGTGCAAGCGTAGAATTTGATTTAGGTAATAAAGCGTGGGTTAAATTTTCTGGATTATCACTGACCATCAAATCACGATCTCCTTCGAAACGAGCAGAAGGAACAGGTTGAGGATATGATGTAGTACCAAAAGATTTTTCTAGAAACTCACTTGTATACATATAGCGATAAACATAAATATACATTTCTCTTTTTTCGCTAATATAACGTAGGTTTCCTCCCAATGTATTGACAACAAAAGTAATAGGAACGTACATTTTACCTTTTTGAATAAATGGCTGTTCTTCTATTGTTACAGATTCATTGTTGATTAAAACGTTATTACTACCTTCCTTGAAGACAAGACTCATACCAGAAATTTGTAATTCAAATGATTTATCTGGTAGCCAATTACCTGCTGAATCATCTAAATAATCGGATAAATAATCCGCTGGAATATAGGTTCTAGATCCTTTCGTAACAATTGGATCATCCATTACAATACGCTTATTATTTACATGTAAGATATATGGATCTTCTTGAGGTTTCTCTGAAGAACCATCTAATAGAATATCAACAGTTTGTGTAGAAGGATCCCAGCCGACATTTCCATCTAAGTTTTCAGTAACAAAGCGTAATGGCATATATATTCTATCCTTATACATGATTGGCGCAACATCCATTGCAACCTCTTGTCCATCTACTAAGGCTGTCATAGCATCAATTGTTAAATCAATAACTTTGCCGTTTCGATTAGCTGATGCAGTAAGTGTTTCCTTGTTCCATTCAACACTTGCACCAATCGCCTCATACAAAGCTCTCATAGGTAAAAGAAGGTGATCCCCTTTATCTAAAATAGGATCATTGATTTGAATCGTTTCTCCATCGATATTAATCGTAACATTATTTCGTATCTGAATTCCTTTGTCAGTAGCAGCTGACGCAGAAGTTTGTCCAGACAATACGAAAGCAAAAACAAGAGCTGCCACCATACATAAAGCCTTTAATTTGTTAAACATCCCTATCTCCTTTTTTCTACATAAATTTACTAACTACTATTTACCATATTAACACGAAAAAAGCCCAATATGTGGCATTAATATCGAAAAAAGTAGAAATAGGTACTGTTAGCCTAAGCCGCAATGTGTGGTTGATTTCCGTTCCGACTGGGCGCTTTCCTGGGGGCGTCCGATGAGCCGCTTCGCTTCGCTGCAGGGTCTCATCTGTGACGCTGATCCCCGAGGAGTCGCCCAGTCTCCACTCCAATCAACTTATTTACATAGCATACGTTTTAATAAATATCATTCCTATCATTTGCTGATTCATTTTGTTCAAGTGTAGCAGTAAGGTGATCTTGGATAAATTTTTTCATACAACATTCCAATTATTACCTAATAAACAATTATTTGTATGAATACCATTTTCGTCTTTTCGATTATGGACACCTACTGTTAAATCATAATAATACTTGGGGTCATTAACATCACTTCATGTTCAGTAAACCATTTAGCATATTGCTCTGGTAAACGTACTTCTTACAGCACTGTATAGGTAAATAACGCTAACGGAGGAAAATACTCATACTTGTGGCACACTTATATAATAAATACAATAAACGTTAGAGGAAGGTTAGATACATAAATGAAGATTTAGAAGAGATAATTGCAAGGCGTTAAGGAACCGCAAAGAACCCACTCACTTGTCAAAGACAAATAAGAGCGACTAACAACCAACAGTAGAATTAGGCTTCAAGTCACCTCAAAACTGACTATCAAAACCCTTCATTAAACCACCCCTTTCAAACAAGCTCACACCCTACAAAGATTGAAGGGATAGGCTCGGTCGGTTTAAATCAGCGTTATTAGCTGACAATCAATCTATTATTTACCCAATTTAATTAGGATTAAAGGAGATTTAAAGTGATCAAAAAAATTACATCTAGACTAACTCTAGCACTTATTTTATGTTTAATTAGTTTCTCATTTGCCCCTTCTGCGGAGGCTACAACTGCTATTAAAGTAGAAATTGATGGTGATGTTATACGATTTGACCAAGGTGCAGTATCTGTTAATGGACGAACTTTAGTACCAATGCGAACAATTTTCGAGGAATTAGAATCAACAGTACAATGGAATGCAAAAACAAAGTCAATTACAGCTGTCCGAGGTACAAAAAAAATTGGTTTAGTAATTGGTAGCAAAACTGCCACTATTAATGGACAAAAGATTGCTTTAGACGTTGCTCCTCAGATTATTAATGGTAGAACTCTTGTGCCTCTTCGTTTTATTAGTGAAGCACTTGGTGCAAAGGTTGATTGGAATAATCAAACGAAAACAGTTTCTATTACAACATATGATTTTGCTGAAAGATATTATTTTGTGAATCTACAAACTCTTAATTTAGAAGTTATTTCGGAAGACCGTTATTATCAAGAAGTCGATCAACCCAATTCCTCAAAGGAACTAGTAAGTGATTTTGTCTTTAATTCATACCTAGATAATACTCGAGACTTCTATTCTCAGCATATCGTTCGAGTATCAAACGGTGGTACAGGACTTGCTACTGCGCACGATGCTTATATGGATTTAGATGGAACTATTGTTAATGGTAAAGCTTCTGGTGAATATACTATCGAACTATTCGATATAAAAACTGGATCTCATAAAAAGACATACACTGGTACTTTTAAAGATATAAAATATGATCGCAATATTAAAACTACAGTACAGGAAATCATCAATAAAAATCATGTAAAATGATACCCATGAAAATAAACATAAACCGTAAATTCTAAAAATGGATGGAAATGGCTTATGATATGATTTTCAGGAGTTTCTATAATACAAATAAACAACTCTAACAACACTGTTGCAAAACACGATATTTTGGGGCTATGGTATCATTCCTTATAAAATTTACTGTACCCAGGAAATCGTTAATCTTTGCCTATTTCCTTGCTGAAGGTAGGCAGTTCCTTACGCTCTTTTTATTTCCGAACTTCTGGAAACTTTCTGGACATCGGTAAGTATTTAGCTTAATCGGTATTCAGGGTCTAGTATCGGCTTTACTATTAGTTAGTGTCTCTATCAGTTCTCACATGGACTGATAGGGGCTTTTTTTGTTTTCTATTTGACGCATTCAATCCTTTTCAAAATAATACAAAATTAATTTAGGATTTTTAAAATTATAATGTACCATATGTAAAGGACTTTTAAATAAAGGTTAGGCAACTTTTTGAAGCTAATGTTGTATTTGCAGCAGCTTTTTTATTATTCCCTCGATAATTATTGTAATAAATCATATAACTCTTAATTTCTTCCTTTTTCACACACTCTAATAGTTGTTTCATCTTTAAAATGCCAATCAGAATGATCTTTGTGGCTCATTATCCCAACAGTTTCCTAGACGAGACCTCGACTGTTCTAAGCCCATATTCTTCACTATGGCTTCGAGTTTTGGATTCGTATAATGGAAACCTTGATCCGTCTTTACTCAGAATAAATAAACCAAAACAGAAACTATAAGAAAACATCATCCAGGTCGTCCATGAGAGTTAAGTTTACAAAAAGATATGAACGCTTAGAAGCGAAGATGAAATTTTTAGAAGCTGAAAATGACTAAAAAAAGCTGGATCAACTCGAAAGTCAGATGATGGATGCAAGAAAAACCCTGAAGAGAAATTTCTTCAGGGTTTATTTTAATTAAATTATTCAACTCAGCAAAATGAAATAATCTGAATTTCGTTATAACTTAATATGATGATACTGCAACTTCAGCAACATTTTTAGTATCAACTACAGGATTAGCAGGTGTTGCTTTATCTGTAACTGTAGTTTTAACTGTAGCTTTGAACTTAGTTGTTGATACAGGAGCTACTTTTGCTTTACCAGCATCAGTTAAAGTAATTTCAATCTTAGTGTCATCTCCAGATTTTAATGAAACTGTGTAATCAGTTCCAGCTACAAGAGTAACTTTATCTGAATAATCACCTAATACAGAACCTTCAACTGTTACTTGATCAGCAGTGATTGAAGCTAGACTCTCACTCGCTGATACTGTAATAACATTTGTAGCATAAGCAGCTGCTGGTGTAATTATTGCTCCAGAAGCATCAGTTAAACTAATGCCAGTTGGATTAGCCGCAATTACGTTACCAACTAAATCTTTTACAGCGCCCTCAAGAACAGTTAACTTAGTTGCTGCAGTAGTAGCAGTTCCAGTAATTGGTGTAGTAAGCGTTAAGTATACTACGTTGTTATCTGCATCATCTCCAGCAACAGTAGCAACTGCATTTACCGGATAACCAGCAAATTTAGCTAAATCAATTGTAGAATCTTTTACAGCTTTAGAGAATGTTACTTTTAATGTATCGATATTTCCGTCTTTGTTAGTATCAAGAGCTAATGCGCTAGATAATGTTGGAGCAACTGTATCAAATCCATCAACTTTTGTTAGGTAAGACGAAGAAGCTTCTGCATTATTGTTATGAGTATCAACAATGTGTCCAGCTTTTGCTTTCACACTTACTTTGTACTCTACTGTTGTTGGAAGTGAACTATCTAATTTAATCTTCACAACGTTTCCAACTACTGATGTTGTGTATTTAGTTACAGATACAACTTCTTCAGTTTTACCGTTCACGATTTCTAGGTCATTTTTGTAATCAGCCGCATTTCCACCTAGTGCTTCAGTGAATGGAAGTTCAATTTCGTTGTTAACAACGTTTAAGCGAGTTTGGCCAGTTGCAAGTTTTACTTCTGGTTTAACACCGTCTTTAATAGTAATTGGAGTTTGTGTTTGTACAACTGTATTACCTGAAGTTGTAACAATTTTGTTTCCATCTTTTACAGCTAATTTAATATCGTTTTGTGCAGTTGTAGTGTCATATAGACCTGTTTCATTTAAATTACCAGTAAGATTAATTGTAACAATATCACTACCATCTGTAGTTACAGAGCTGATTGTTACACCAGTACCTGAAGTTACTACGAAATCATTAGCAGCTGCTTTACCAATTGGTTGATCAAAGCGAACTTTAATAACACCTTTAGCTGTCATCTTAGCTGAATGATTTGGTGTATCTTTATCATATTGAACAGCAAGTTTAGCTTTTTCAGTATTAATTGCTTGATCTGCTCCGCCAAATTGTTCAATGATATTTCCAGCAACATCTTTAAGAGCTAGTAATTTGAATTTAGTAATATTTGCTCCAAAAGATCCATCATTAAATCCAACTTTAGCGTTATCGATGTATTCAGGGAATACAATACGTACTGCTTTACCACCTTGATCTGGAGTTACTTCAGTTCCTTCAGGAAGTTGTTGAGATTTATTATTGATAGTTACTAAATAATTTTTGTGATCAGCAATTGATGCTAAATCCATTTTTTCATCAAAGTTAATAATTAACGTACGGCCGTTAGCTGAGTTTGAAGTATAATTTGGTGGTGTAATATCTTTACCGTTAATTTTAACTGTGTAATCATTCATTGTATTTTGAAGCTTAGTAGTATCACGTACACCTACAATTTTAAGAGTATAAACATCTGATAACTCATTATAAGTTTCAAGTGTAAATACTTTATCCTCTTTTGAGCCATTCGCAGCAACTACATTACGGATTGTAACAGTTTTGCCATCTTTATCTGTAAGTGTGAAGTATTTAGTATCGTCAATTTTTACAGTTTTGTTGAATTTAACAGTAATGTTTTTATTGTTAAGTTTGCTAACTGATACTTCAGTAACTTCTGGACGAGTTTGATCTACTTCAGCTCTTACTTTAACTTCTGTTTCAGTAATTTGGTTGCCAGAATAGTCTTTTACGCCTTCAACAAATAATGACATTTCATAACCTGGTAAAGCATTTGCTGTGAAGTCAAATTCATATACGTCTGGAGCAATTTGAGTTACAGAACCAGCTGCTTTTTTGTCAGAACCTGATTTCCAGAATACGTTTGATTTAATAACAGTATCAGGATCTACTTCTTCACTGAAAGTAACAGTTACTTTTTCAAGAGTTGCAGATACAGACTTAACTTTAGGTGCTGCAGTATCTTCTACTACATCAAAAGAAAATTCTTTAGATAAAGATTTAAATCCAGCAAAGTCTTCTACACCAGAAATTTCTAATTTATGTGCTCCAACAGCTAAATCAGTTGATGAATAAGGTTTAAGAATTACAGAACGTGAACCTTCACTAACAGCACCAAAATAAGATTTACCATCTAATTTGAAGTTAGTAGCAGTAGCTGTTTTAACTGGCTCTGAGAATGTTACTTTAACAGCTTTAGTTCCAAGAGATTTAACTTCTGTAACTTCAGGTAATGTGTTGTCTACTGGTGTAAACGCTACATTTGAAGCTTCGATAGATTTTTCTCCAGCTTTTACATTTTTAATTGTTAATTTGTATGATTTTTGGTTTTGTAGAACAACACCAGTTGAAGAAGGTTTAACAGTTAAACGAACTGTTTTGCCATCTTCTAAAAGTGTAGCTGATTCTAACTCTACTGAGCTATCAACTGAATATTTATCTACATCTTCAGCAGATGTTTTGTCAACTTTACCGTCGAACTCTACAGTGATTTCTTTAAGGTTAGTTGCAGATACAGACTTAACAGCTGTAGCTGTAGTTACAACGTAAGTAACTTTTGCTTTGTATTCTACATCTTTGATTTTGAAAGTAACTTCAGTTTCTTTGTTAGGCTCTAAAGCTTTTTCTAAAGTGATAGTTTCTTTAGTACCATCAGTTAAAGTTACGTTTAAAGTTTTAGCGTCAACTACTTCAACTTTATCAACTTTTACAGCGTTGTCTACTTCATTTTCAAGAGCACGATTGAATACTGCTGCAAATTCTTGACGAGTGATTGAAGCATTTGGGTTTAGGTTTGTTTTACCATTAACTTCAACACCTTTGATAATGCCGTTTGCAACAGCAACTTCTAGGTAAGATTTAGCCCATGGTTTAACAGTTGAAGCGTCAGCGAAATCTTTAAGATCTGCTTCACCTTCTAATTCGAAAGCTTCTACAAGAATTTTAGCTGCTTCTGAACGAGTTAAGTTTTTAGCTGGTGCGAATTCAGTTGCACTTACACCTTCAAAAATTCCGTTTTCTACAGTAGCTGCGATTGCATCATAGTACCAAGCGTCTTTTTTAACGTCTTTGAAATCTACAGTACCTTCAGCTTCTAATTCAAAAGCGCCTGTGAAGATTTGAGCTGCTTCAGCACGAGTAATTGATTTAGTTGGGTTGAAGTTTCCTTTTTCATCCCCTGAGATAATTCCTGCGTCAACTAAAGCTTTAACATCTTCTTTTGCCCAATCTGAAACTTTATCGAAGTCCTTGATTGTTGTAGTTGATTCTGCTGCTGATGCTGCAGGAACGATTGCTGCTGCAACAAGTGCTGCTGTTGCTGATGCCGCGAAAAACTTACGGCCTTTGTTTTGCTTTGCCATTATTGTATTCCTCCCTAACATTTCCTTTAAATTGGTATTATCCTAACGAAAACTATAGTACTGCTTTACCTAAATGTATGTATTATAGCTTCCTTGAATAATAAAAAAACCTACAAGCAAATTTTTTTAGTAAAATCCACCAGAAAAACAGTATTAGAATACCATTCTAGTAAATTTATTCACTTTCCACAATAATATAACACTATCTTTCTCTAAATTCAAGCATTATGACATAAATTTAGATATAGAAGATTTTTTTACCGGTTATATTATGGTAACCACTATAACCCAATATTTTTACCTTATTCAGGTTGGTAACATATAGAACCATTTCCTATTATACCTGACTCTCAACATTATCCAAGCATTTTCTGGAATAGATACGAAATTGTCAAATATTAAAGACTTCCGTAAATAAATAGTCATAATTGTAAAGAAACAGAAATATATAACGCGATTTCCAAAGGAGGAATGTATTTTCCTTCATTATTATTACTATAAAAATGTATCTGTTCCCATGTTGTAACAATAGATTCCCTATTTTTATGCTACACTTTTAATAGTTTGATAGGATCTTATCAACTATTGAAAGGGGCTTAAAGAATGAAAGGTAAACTCTCGATTTTCGGGGCCATGCTTATTGCGATGTTCTACTTCGCACCTACAAATGTAGCAGCAGAAGATATTTCTAAGCACTGGGCCTACTATGAAATGAACTATCTTATTACACACGATTTAATGAAAGGTGATGATTCAGGCAATTATCGCCCGAATGATTCTGTCACTCGTGCTGAATTCACCGCATTTCTCGTAAGAGCACTTGACTTACCAGAAGTATCTACGAAACCAAACTTCTCAGACGTACGTGAAGGAGATTGGTATTATGGTGTCATAAAGCAAGCGAGTCACTATCAATTAGTTAAAGGCAATGCGAATGGAACGTTTAATCCAAATGATAAAATTGATCGTCAGCAAATGGCTGCCATGCTAAAAAGAGCTCTCGATTACAAAAACATCAAGACGACTGCCTCCCCGCTTAAGTTTAATGACAATACTAGTATCGCTAAATGGGCCTATGCCGATGTACAAGAAGTCGTGTCGTTAGGGCTGATTGTTGGTAAGCCGAACAATACATTTGCGCCACTTGCCCAGGCAACACGTGCTGAGTCAGCTACTGTACTCTATCGATTGATACATTTAAAGGCACCTGAAGCTGGTGGCAAGCAATATACTACAACCAACTACTCACAGGATTACAAGGCTGTGGTGAGTAAACAGGCAAACAATAATCCAAAAGTAGATGGTGCTGGCGTTTTCACAGCTAGCGAGGCACTAGTGTCATACTATGTACACCCTAAAAGTTTTATTCAGGATAGCCCGTCCTTTTATCAATTCTTAAAATTATCGACGGCTGTTCCGAATCTAAATGAAAAAACAATCAACGAAAAAGCTCTTTATAATAAAGGAAGCTTAGTCGGTACAGCAGACGCCTTTATTCAGGCCGGTGTTGACCATAATGTCAATGCCATCTATTTGTTATCACATGCTTTGCATGAAACAGGCAATGGCGCTTCAGCACTAGCGAATGGTATTGAAGTTGGTCTTGATAAGGACGGTAAAGCAGTAATGGTTACGACTGAAAATCGAAATAGCCTGACTGCTGTTAAGAAAACATACAATGTATATGGCATTGGGGCTATTGATGCCAACGCCAATAAAAATGGGGCTGAACGAGCTTATACAAATGGATGGTTCACGATCAAGGATGCGATTATTGGCGGGGCCCAATTTGTGAAAGATAAATATATTAGTAAAGGGCAGGACACATTATATAAAATACGTTGGAATCCTGAAAACCCAACGGTCCATCAGTATGCAACACATGTTATGTGGGCAGTGCTCCAAGCGCAAAAGATTTATGACATGTATGAATTAACAGGTGCCAATACTACAACTAACTTAGTATTTGACGTTCCTGTTTATCAAAACCAGTCTTCCCCTACTTCGTTACCTACTCCTGCCAAGCAATATGCGGTAGATACAGCTTTAGCTGAGGCTACTGGACAGGCTACGGTTGACGACCTAAATATGAGAACTTATCCGAATACAACGGATGCTTCTTCGATCATCACGAAATTACCAAAGGATACATCGTTCACTTTGCTCGGTGAAAATGGCGGTTGGTACAAAGTTAAAGTGAATGGACAAGAAGGTTGGCTATTTAAAGATTATGTAAGTCTGAAAAATGGATTGCAGATTGTCGATATGAACATCACGCTAAATGTAAGAAGCGAGCCATCTACTACGTCTACCATTTTAGGTACCGTAAAACCAAAGAGCTTTATCATCGGTGTTGTAGATGCTAATGGTGATTTTGTAAAAAACGGTAACTGGTATAAGGTGATTTATAATGGCAAAACAGGGTGGGTTTTTGGTGATTATATTGTGAATAATAAGTCACTTGATTCAAAATAGGTTTATGAAATCGAGTAGGAGGGAGTGATTAACTCCCGACCTCTCACACCACCGTACGTACGGATCCGTATACGGCGGTTCAATTAAGATGAATAACGCAAAGTTTCGTAACGAACTTGCAGACTTTTCAGGCCT